>DBGEDL010000059.1:0-42746 GCA_048375035.1 Collinsella sp. | reverse complement strand
ATGCGCAAGGCGATGCGGGTGACCCAGAAGCAGGCCGCCGCGGGGCTCGGCATGTCCGCGGCCTCACTCGGTCACCTGGAACATGGGAGACGGCGGTCGACGAAACTGGAGAGGAGGTATTACGAGCTCCTGTGCGAATTGGAGGGAGCGCTCCCGCAAACTGCCTATTGACAACTTATAGGAGCGTCGATTTTGATTTCGCAATTCTCGGTATGGTCGAGGGTTACCGGTCAAACGTAGTAAATAGGCCCATTTCGTGGCAAGCGAGTCAACTCGGGGCACAGGGCAGCCAAAAAAGCCCCGTCCCAAATTGACTACTTTTAAGTTGCGGTGATATACGGACTGTTAGAGGCTTCTGGCTTGTAAAACAGTCCGTATTTCACCGCAACTGCTGAGGGGATGGGTTAACGGAGCAGCCCCGCTACTTCGCCGGCTAGGGTGATGGTGCCGGCTGCTACGAAGGGCTCGCCCGCGGCATCGAAGGCAGCGAGGGTCTCGGACACGCTCGGGTACACGCCCGCGAGCTTGTCGGCGTCCACCAGGGAGGCAAGCTCCTGTGCGGGCAAGGCGCGATCGGAATCGGTCTGGGTTACGACCACGCGGGGGAACGCCGGAACCAGAACGTCAACGATACCCGCCACGTCCTTATCGGCCAGCGCGGCGCACAGCAGCGTGGGGCGATTCTCTACGCACGAATCGATCTCGTCCAGTGCGCTCACAAAGTTCTCGCAGCTCTGAGGGTTATGACAGGCGTCGATCAGCTTGAGCGGATTGGTTCCCAGCACATCAAAGCGACCCGGCGTGGGACAGCCCATAAGCGACGAATCGAGCTTGTCATGATCGAGCTCGCGACCCAGATACCCCTCGCACAGCATAATCGCGCACGCGGCATTCTGCGGCTGATACGCCGGCTTAACCATACTCGACGTATAGATAGCACGCGGAGTAGTGCAGCTAAACTCCACTGTATCGCCCACGTGCTCCGGCACCTTGGTCGTGGCATGGTTCACCACGAGCGGCACAATGCCGCACTCGCGACAACGCGCATCCATCACGCGCTGAACACTCGCCTCATGCGTGCCCTCGCCCAAAACAACCAAGCGCCCAGGCTTAATAACCGCGGCCTTCTCCCCCGCAATAGCCTCAAGCGTATCGCCAAGGACCTTCATATGGTCGAGTCCGATGCCCGTAATGGCAACGGCAACGGGATCAGTCGCACTCGTAGCGTCCCAACGTCCACCCATGCCGACCTCGAGCACGGCCACGTCCACGCAAGCCTCGGCAAACATGGTCAGTCCAGCCACGGACAAAAGATCGAAGGGCGTAATAGCACGGAGCTCCTTGCCTGCCGCCTCACGACGCGCGTTGAGACGACGACCTGCCTCATACGCCGCGGAGACACCGTGGGCAAAGACCTCGTCCGAGACGACCTTGCCGTCAATCTCCATGCGCTCGGGATAACGCACCAGATGAGGCGACGTAAAGAGCGCCGTCTTAAGGCCCTCACCACGCAAAATGGCAGCCGAGAACCGCGTCGTCGATGTCTTTCCATTGGTTCCGGCGATCTGGACGCAATCATAAAACTCGTCAGGACGACCAAGCTCATCGAGCATCTCGACAACAGTCTCGAGCAACGGCGTGGAATAACGTGCAATTTTGCCCGTATCGGCCGCAAGCGCAACAGCCTCATCAAAAGAAAACTCCGGAACCTCAAACGGCACCGAATACAACCCAGAACGCTTAGCCATAACCAAAGTCCCCTCAACATAAAAAGAGGCCCGTAATCAACAACGAGCCCCTCCCATTCAAAATATCAGCCAAACACCGCTTTGCAGCGACCTCAAGGCCACAACTCAGTGGCCCCACCAGGCAGCGGACGCCCCCGTAACCGCTGTGGGAGCGGTTTGGGGCTTTGCTCGATACAAGTTCCGCACGAGCCGAAGGCCACTTAATGTGGCCTTCGTGCGAGCAGGACTGTCCGCAGTAGCGAGCAATGCCCCAAACCGCGTCCCCCAGTAACGCCTACGAGAAGTCAGCAACCTGCGAGGTAAGCGCCGCCAGGATCTCCTTGAGCTCAGCTGCACGGTCCCTCTTCTTCTGGACCACCGCAGGCGCGGCCTTGGCCACAAAGCCCTCGTTGGCGAGCGTCTTCTCGCAGCCGGCGAGCTCCTTCTGAGCCGCGGCGATCTCCTTCTCCAGGCGCGCCTTCTCGGCCGAAAGATCGACCTTGCCCTCGAGCACCACAAAGACCTCGACGCCGCTGTCGACCACGGCAATGCTCGCAGCCGGCTTCTCGACGTCGGTACCCATGACCAGCGAGGCGGTGTTGGCCAGCGGCTCAATCGTGGAGCGCAGGCTCTCGAGCTTCTCGATGTCCTCGGCACCGGCGCGTACGACCACGTCGAGCTCGGCCTTGGGGCTCAAGCGATAACGCGAACGCGTGGCGCGGGCAGCGGAAACGACGGCGCGGCACAGCTCAAACGCGCGCTCGGCGTCCTCGTCAACATACTTGGCGTAGTCGGCGGGCTCGGGCCACTTGGCGATCATGAGCGCCTCGGCGCGGTCCACGTTGCCCTCGGCATCCAGATCGAGCACGCTCGCCGGCATGTTGTCCCAGATCTCCTCGGTGACAAACGGCATAAGCGGGTGCATCAGGCGAATGGAGGTGTCGAGCACAAAGATCAGGTTGCGCTGAGCCTGCAGACGACCCTCGCCCTTCAGGCGGGCCTTGGTGACCTCGACGTACCAGTCGCAGACCTCGTTCCAGAAGAACTGCTGCACGCCGCGGGCCATGTCGCCAAAGGTGTAGTTCTCAATGCCCTCGGTGACCATCTTCACGGCCTTGGCCAGGCGGCTGAACATCCAGGCGTCGGCCGGCGTCTCCACGACGGGCTCGCCGGGCGTGTAGCCCTCCATGTTCATAAGCAGGAAGCGGCTGGCGTTCCAGATCTTGGTCACAAACGACTTAGCCTGGTCGGTACGCGGGCTGTCGATGAGCTTCTTGGTCTTCTTATCGATGTTCGCGTCAAACTTGACGTCCTGGTTGTTGGTGCAGAGCGTCAGCAGGTTGTAACGCATGGCGTCGGCGCCGTACATGCCAATGAGGTCCATAGGGTCAACGCCGTTGCCCTTGGACTTGGACATGCGGCTGCCGTCCTTGGCAAGGATCGTCGGGTAGATGACGACGTCCTTAAACGGCACCTCGTCCAGGAAGTACAGCGAGCTCATGACCATGCGGGCGACCCACAGCGCGATGATGTCGCGCGCGGTGACGAGCGCCGTCGTGGGGTGATGTCCCTCGAGCAGCTCCGGCTTTTGCGGCCAGCCCTGCGTGGCAAAGGTCCACAGCTGCGAGCTGAACCAGGTGTCCAGCACGTTCTCGTCCTGATGCACATGATGGCCGCCGCACTTGGGGCACACGTCGGTGTCCTCGGTGAGGGCGTCCTCCCAGCCGCAGTCCTCGCAGTAGAACACGGGGATGCGGTGGCCCCACCACAGCTGGCGGCTGATGCACCAATCCTTGAGGTTCTCCATCCAGGTGGTGTAGGTCTGCGTCCAGCGCGCGGGGTGGAAGGTGACCTTGCCGGAATTGACGGCGTCGAGCGCCGGCCCCTTGAGTTTGTCGACGGCCACAAACCACTGCTCGGACAGCCACGGCTCAAGCGCGGCGTCGCAGCGGTAGCAGTGCATGACGGAGTGGTCGTGGTCCTCAACGTGATCGAGCAGGTCATGCTCCTCAAACCACTTGATGACGGCCTCGCGGCACTCCTCGCGGGTCATGCCGGTAAACTCGCCATAACCCTCGACGACCACCGCGTGCTCGTCGAAAATGTTAATCTGCGGCAGGTCGTGGGCCTGACCCATGGCGTAATCGTTGGGGTCGTGAGCCGGGGTGACCTTGACGAAGCCGGAGCCAAAGTTGGCGTCGACATGCCAATCCTCAAAGATGGGGATCTCGCGGTCGACGATGGGAAGCTTGACGGTCTTGCCCACGAAGGCGGCCTTCTCGGGGTCCTTCGGGGAAACGGCGACGCCCGTGTCGCCGAGCATGGTCTCGGGGCGCGTGGTGGCGACGACGATGTAGTCCTGGCCGTTGACCGGCTCGGTCAGCGGGTAGCGCAGGTGCCACAGATGGCCCTTCTCATCCTTGTACTCGGCCTCGTCGTCCGAGATAGCGGTTGTGCAGTTGGGGCACCAGTTGACGATGCGCTTGCCGCGATAGATCAAGCCGTCGTGGTACCAGTCGCAGAAGACCTTGCGCACGGCCTGCGCGTAGTCCTTGTCCATGGTAAAGCGCTCGTTGTCGAAGTCGACGGAGCAGCCCATGCGCTTGATCTGCTCGACGATGATGCCGCCGTACTCGTGGGTCCAGTCCCAGCAGGCGTCGACAAACTTATCGCGACCGATCTCCAGGCGGCTGATGCCCTCGCTCTTGAGCTTCTTGTCGACCTTGGTCTGCGTGGCGATACCGGCGTGATCGGTTCCGAGCACCCAGCGCGTGGACTTGCCGCGCATGCGGGCCATGCGGATGATGGCGTCCTGGATGGAGTCGTCGGTGGCGTGACCCATGTGGAGCTTGCCGGTCACGTTGGGAGGCGGAATGGTGACGGTGCAGTCGCCCACGCCCTCGCGGCGCTTGTAATAGCCGCCGTCGAGCCACTTCTGCAGGATCGCCGGCTCGTTGGTCGACGGATCGTAGTTCTTGGGCATTTCTTCCATATATCTCTCCCTTGCCCGTCGGCGTGTCCGCCTGCTTGGTTTTCGCTCGGTCAGGTCCTGGGCTCGCACGAAGAGCACATTTAGTGCTCTTCGGCTCGTGCGGAATCTACGAAAACCAAGCAGGCGGACACGCCTTAGGTATCGATTACTTCAGTCTGAAGGTACTAACTTGACAATCTCACAGAATAGCACAGGCATACCTGCCGAAAAGGGACAGGTTTATTTTGGTAGGTTTTATCAGGGGAAACGACAGTTGCCCATATAAAAACCGACCAAAATAAACCTGTCCCTAAATGGCAGGCCCCGCGGTGGTTGCCGCGGGGCCTGGATTCAAGCTATTTAGCCGTAGATGCGTTGGGGCTGCTCTTCGCCCTTTACGGAGGCTTCGGTCACGATGACCTTGGAAACACCCTCCTCGCTGGGGAGGTCGAACATCGTCTGCTGCAGCACGTCCTCGCAGATGGAGCGCAGGCCGCGGGCGCCGGTCTTGCGGGCAAGCGCCATACGGGCGATCTCATGCAGGGCCGCATCCTCAAACTCAAGCTCAACGTCCTCGAGCTGGAACATCTTGCGGTACTGGCGCACCACGGCGTTCTTGGGCTCGGTCAAGATCGACACCAGGTCGTCCTCGTCGAGCGCCTGCGTCTGGGTGACGACGGGCGTACGACCCACGAACTCGGGGATCATGCCAAAGGCGTTGAGGTCCTGCGGGAGCACCTGGCGCAGCAGGTCGTTCTCGTCGACCGAGGTGGGGCCGGCGATCTCGGAGTTAAAGCCCACGCCCTTGTTGCCCACGCGATCGGCGATGATTTTATCCAGACCCACAAAGGCACCGCCGCAGATGAACAGGATGTTCGTCGTGTCGATCTGCAGCAGCTCCTGCTGGGGATGCTTGCGGCCGCCGGTGGGCGGAACGCTGGCCACCGTGCCCTCAAGAATCTTAAGCAGTGCCTGCTGAACGCCCTCGCCCGAAACATCGCGGGTGATGGAGAGGTTCTCGGCCTTGCGGGCGATCTTGTCGATCTCGTCCACGTAGATAATGCCAACCTGCGCGCGCTCGATATCGCCATCGGCGGCGTTGATGAGCTTGAGCAGGATGTTCTCCACGTCCTCGCCCACATAGCCGGCCTCGGTGAGCGCGGTGGCATCGGCGATGGCAAACGGCACCTCGAGGATGCGCGCGAGCGTCTGGGCCAACAGGGTCTTGCCGGTACCGGTGGGACCGAGCAGCAGGATGTTGGACTTGGCGAGCTCTACCTCGTCCATATCGTCGTCGAACTGCGAGCCCATGCCATCGTCAAAGGCAGACACCGCGGCGCCGCCCTCGATCACGCGGCGATAGTGGTTGTACACGGCCACCGACATGGCGCGCTTGGCGTCCTCCTGACCCATAACATAGGCCGAAAGCTCGTCATAGATCTCGTGCGGCGTCGGCACGTGCGTGATGACCTGACGGTCGTCCTCAAGCTCAAAGCCCTCGGTCTCGGGGTCCACAGCGGGCTGGGATGCAGCCTGGCCGTGGTCGTTGAGGAAGCCTGGCAGCTTGCCGTTGCGGGCAGCGTCCATAAAGTCCGAAGCCAGCGACTCCTCCAGAATCTCGGAGCAGGCGGCAACGCACTCGTCACAGATAAAGATGTTGGTCGGACCCTTTACAAGGCGGCGAACCTGCCCCTGCTCTTTTCCGCAGAAGGAGCAGCGGATGGGGTTGCCGTTCTCGTCAAAGTTGTCCTGCATGTTACCGGCCATCCTAGGCGTCCTTCGCGGCGAGGTCGCGCGAGGTGACGATACGGTCGATCAGGCCGTAGTCGAGGGCCTCGGCAGCGGTCAGGTAGTTGTCGCGCTCGGTGTCGGCCTGGACCTTCTCGATAGGCTGGCCCGAGGCATCGGACAGGATCTGGTTGAGCTCGCGACGGGTCTTCTTGATCTCCTCGGCCACGATCTCGATCTCGGTCTGTTGACCCTGGGCACCGCCGCTGGGTTGGTGAATCATGACCTTGGAGTGCGGCAGGCAGAAGCGCTTGCCCTTAGCGCCGGCCGAAAGTAGCACGGCGGCCATGGATGCAGCCATACCGACGCAGATGGTGGAGACCTGCGGCTTGATGAAGTTCATGGTGTCCAGAATCGCCAGGCCGGAGTAGACCTCGCCACCGGGCGAATTGATGTAGAGCGAGATATCCTTCTCGGCATCCTGGCTCTCAAGATGCAGCAGCTGGGCAACGACCAGGTTGGCGCTGACGGAGTTGATCTCCTCGCCCAAGAAGATGATGCGGTCGTTGAGCAGGCGCGAATAGATATCGTAGCTGCGCTCGCCGCGCGGCGTCTGCTCGATAACGTATGGCACGAGTGCGGAATCGAACTTAGCGATCATACGCATCTCCATTTCTCTCTTGCGGACCAAATTGGTTCTAGATAAACGTACGGTGCCCGCATGCTATGCATTGGCTGGCACCGTACGAAGCAACCGGATAACCGGTGTATAACTTTACCCCATCACGGGCGCATGCATGCGCTCGCGGGCAAGGTGGCGAGAATTACTCGGCGTCCTTGGCGGTCTCGTCGACCTCGGTCACCTTGGCGTTCTCGACCAGGTGGTCGACGGCCTTGGAGCGACGGATGGACTCGCGGACGGCAGGCATGCGGCCATCGGCGATGAACTCGGCCTTGGAAGCCTCGACGTCCTTGACGCCGGCCTTCTCGAACTCGGCGTTGATGTCGTCCTCGGTGACCTCAATCTTGAGCTCGCGGGCGAGGGCGTCGAGGGCCAGGGACTCACGGGCAACGTCGTTGGCCTGCTTGTGCAGGTCGCCGATGAACTGCTCCGTGGTCAGACCGGAAGCGGGCAGCCAGGTGTCGAGGGTCATGCCGCGGGCAGCGAGATTGGACAGGAAGTTCTGGCCAAGCTCCTCAAAGACGGACTGCTCGTAGTCGGCATCCATCTCGTCGAGCTGCAGGCGCTCGGCGAGAGCGGCGACGCAACGGTTCTCCTTCTCGGCCGGGAGGCGGGAAGCCTTGTCCTGCTCGATCTCGATCTTGATGGCGTCGCGCATAGCGTCGATGCTGTCGAAGCCAAAGTCGGACTTGACGAGCTCGTCGGTGAGCTCGGGGGTGTTGCGGACCTTGATGCCCTTGACGGTGACCTCGACGGTGTGGGTCTCGGCCTCCTCGCCCTCCTCGACCTCGTCGGTCCAGGTGACGGACTTGACGTCGTCAACGTTGGCGCCGATCAAGGCCTCGTTGAACTCCTTGGGGTTGCTGTCGCTACCGGCGATGAGCATGCGGCCCTCGGCAGCGAAGTTGTCGGCGTTCTCGACGGCCTTGAGGTCGACGGTGACGTAGTCCTCGGCCTCGACGGCGCGACCCTCGACGTCCTCGAAGGTGGCACGGTAGTTGAGGAGCATCTCGACCTGGTTGTTGATCTCGGACTCGGTGACCTCCGCAGGGGGCATCTCGATCTCGACGGCGTCGAAGGAGGAGAGCTCAGCGGCGGGACGCAGGGAGAACTCGACGGTGTAGGTGTAGTCCTCGTGATCCTTGGCGAGGTCGAGCTCCTTGTAGTCACCGCTCTTGGTGGGGACGATGTCCAGCTCGTTGAGGACGGCGGGCTCGTTGGCGGCGATCAGGTCGTTGGTGGCCTGAGCGAGGGTAGCCTCGGCGCCAAGAGCAGAGTCGATGACCGGACGGGGAGCCTTACCGGCACGGAAGCCCGGGAAGCGGTACTTCTTGGCGGTGTCCTTGTAGGCCTTCTTGATCGCGGCGTCGACGTCGGCGGCCGGGATGGTGACCGTAGCGGTGAGCTTGGCGTCCTTGACGTCAGAAGCGGTGATGTTCAACACGTTCCTCCTCATACTGCCCAGCTTATCTGAGGTGCTGGTACCTTTATGCAACAAAGTGTCGCGACGGCCGGGGCCGACGCAGGTGCGATGGTGCGGGCGAAAGGACTCGAACCTTCACGGGAATCCCACCAGAACCTAAATCTGGCGCGTCTACCAATTCCGCCACGCCCGCATGAGCGCACAGACTAGGAATGATAGCAGATACGAACGGCAAGCGCACGCACACCTTTTACAGGCTCACGACCTCACCACGAGTGCGAAAGGCGGGGCGAGTTGCCCCGCCCCGCCAATTACGACTTGCTCGCTGACCCACTACTCCCCTAGCAGGGCCTTCTCGGGCGTAATCGGCAGCGAGCGCACCTGGTGGCCGGTGGCGTGTGCCACGGCCGATGCCACGGCGGCGAGCGGCGTGTTGATGACGACCTCGCCGATCGACTTGGCACCAAACGGACCCGTCGGCTCGTAGCTCGGCTCAAAGGCCACGCGAATGCTGCCGATATCCAGGCGCGTGGGCAGCTTGTAGCTCATAAAGTTACCGGTGCGCAGGCGGCCGCGATCATCGTGCTCGACGATCTCGTAGAGCGCGTGGCCGATACCCTGGGCAATGCCGCCCTCGGCCTGGACGCGCGCGAGTGCCTCGTTGATCACGGTGCCACAGTCCACGGCCGCCGCGTAGTCCACCACGGTCACCTTGCCAGTGGCCTTATCGACCTCGACCTCGGCAATGCCGGCCATAAACGGCGGAGGCGAAACGGGCAGGCAGGCAGAGGCGTGCGAGGTGAGCGCGTCGCCGCCCGCGATGTTCTTTACGCACAGGTTGGCGAAGTCGCGCAGCGTGAGGTAGCGGTTCTGCTCGCGCGCGGCGCGCTCGTCGGACAGACGCACGTACTGGCCATCAAAGACCACATCGGCGGCGTCCACATCCCACATCTGGGCGGCCTTGGCGCAGATCTTCTCACGCAGCTCGGTCGCGGCGTTCTTGGCTGCCAGACCCGTCACGTACGTACCCGAGCTCGCGTACGAGCCAGCGTCAAACGGCGACACGTCGGTGTCCACGCCGCGCACCACGATCAGCGAGCTCTCCACGCCTAGCTCCTCGGCGGCAATCTGCGCCAGGATCGTGTCGACGCCCATGCCGTTATCGGTAGCGCCGGTGCCGATGGTAATGAAGCCGTCCTCTTCCAAGCGCATGTCGATGCCGGCGATATCCACGTTGGAAATGCCCGATCCCTGCATGGTGAGCGCACACCCCAGAGCACGCACGCGGTCGCCCAGGTCGACGGCTAGCGGCTTGTCGCGCCAACCGATCATGTCCATCGCGCGCAGCAGGCAGCGGTCGAGCGCGCAGGCGTTGAGCTTCTCGTTGTAGTACTGCGGCATGATCTCGCCCTCGCGCACCATGTTCTTAAGGCGCAGGTCGGCGGGGTCCATGTGCAGTATGTCGGCGAGCTCGTTGACGGCGCTCTCCACGGCAAACTGGCCCTGGGTGGCACCGTAGCCGCGATACGCGCCGCCGCGGTTGGTGTTGGTGTAGACGGCGTCCCAGCTAAAGCGGCTCGCCTTCACATGGTTGTAGATGGGCAGGCTCTTGTGGCCCGAAAGGCCAATCGTCGTGGTGGCGTGCTCGCCGTACGCGCCGGCGTTGGACAGCGTGTGCAGATCGATGGCCGTGATGGTGCCGTCGTTCATAGCGCCCAACTTAACGGTCATCTGCATCTGGTGGCGCGAGTTGCCCGCGGTGATGGTCTCCTCGCGGGTGTAGCAGCAGTAGCTCGGACGGCCGGTCTGCTGGGTCACGAACGCCACGAAGATCTCGCAGCAACCCGTCTGCTTGGAGCCAAAGCCGCCGCCGATGCGCGGCTTGATGACCTGCACCTGCGACTGCGGAATATCGAGCGACTGCGCGACCATGCGGCGCACGTGGAAGGGCACCTGCGTAGAGGTGGTCACCGAGATGCGCCCAAACGCGTCGGTCGTCGCGAAGGCTCGGAAGGTCTCCATGGGCGCGGTCTGCGTGGCCTGGCTGGTGTAGGTGCGCTCAAAGACGATGTCGCTCTGGGCGAACGCCTCGTCAAGGTTGCCAAAATCGCTCGTGCCACTGCACACTAGGTTGCGCGGAACGTCGCCACCCTGCGGGAACATAAAGGTCACGTCGCCCTCGGGGTGTACCACGATGTCGTTATCGAGCGCCTGGGTAAAGTCGAGCAGGGGCTCGAGTACCTCGTAGTCGACCTTGATGAGCTTGAGCGCCTTGTCGGCGGCCTCCTCGGTCTCGGCGGCGACGATCGCCACCTCCTCGTTTTGGTAGCGTACGAGGTTCTCAAGGATCAGGCGGTCGTAGGGACTCGGCTGTGGATAGCTCTGGCCAGCGATGGTAAAGCGGCGCTTGGGCACGTCCTCGTAGGTGTAGACGCCCACCACGCCAGGCACCTTCAGGGCGCGCGACGTGTCGATGGAGCGGATCTTGGCGCGCGCATACGGGCTGCGCTTGAGTTTGACGATGAGCGCGCCGGCGGGCACCAGGTCACCCGTGTAGACGGGACGGCCCTCGAGCAGCGCCTTCGAGTCCTTCTTGGGCTGCTTGTGGGTGATCTGCTTGTACGCGACACCATCGCAGCTGGTGTCGTTGACCGGCAGCTCGGGCATCTCAAAGCCCACCTGCACGCCGGACTCGTTGAGGAAGCGGACGATGGCGCGCAGCTGGCTCTCGTAGCCGCTGCAACGGCAGAGGTTGCCGGCGAGCTGGCGCGACAGCTCCTCGCGCGTGGCGACGAGGCTCGGGTCCTCCTTGGCAGCGCGGGCGAGCGCCAGCACGTTCATGATAAGGCCGGGGGCGCAAAAACCGCACTGCTCGGCGCCTTCGGCAGCCATCGCACGGGCGAGCGCCTCAGACTCGGCCTTGAGGCCCTCGAGCGTAGTGATGGTATGGCCCTCGACGCGCGCGGCGGGAACCGAGCAGCTCAGCACCGGGTCGCCGTCGAGCCACACCGTGCACAGGCCGCAGTTGGTGGTTTCGCAGGCACAGCGCACCGACGCGCAACCCTGCTCGCGCAAAAGCGCAAAGAGCATGGTGTCGGGGGCAATCTGAACCTTGACCTTACGGCCGTTGAGCGTAAAGGAAAGATCGATGAGTTTGGCAGCCATTAGCGCACCTCGCTAGAATCGACGCCGGGCACGCGGCGGCAGGAATACTCGTCCGTGGCGAACTTAGGGATCTGCACGGTCTCGAGCTCGCGGGCAAGCGCGGCCGAAAGCTCGATACCGGCGGCGCGGCGCACGGCCTGGATGGCGAGCGGGGCCGAGATGCGGCGGCGGTAGTCGGCCGAGCCCCACAGGTTGGTGCCGTAGCTCAGGGCACGCACGGATGCGGCCAGGGCGCGCAGCTCATCCTCGGAAGGCTGCTCGGCGGCAAGGCCACACGCCTCGCCCTGCAGCAGGGTCGCGCGCAGCGGTCGGGCGCCCACGGTGACATGCCAGGTGTTATCCCACCAGGCGGCGGTGACGTTTAAGGAGGGGAAGTCGGTCGCGGCCTTGCGCACGGCCTCGTAGCTCGCGCGATAGTCGTGCTTAACGACCACCACGTGCTCGATCACGTCGCGCACATAGCCCATGTTCACAAACTCGGCAAGCGGAACGCGGCCGGCGCCCGTCAGCTCAACATAGGAATCGAGCGCGAGGAAGGCGGAGAGAACGTCCGAGAAGCCAAAGCGGCCGTAGATGCTGCCGCCCACCGTGGCGGTGTTGCGCAGCTGCACGCCCACGATGTCGTGGACGGCGAACTCAAAGACATGGTTGACAAGCGCGTTGAGCCCGACATGGCGTTCGAGCTGGCGCAGGGTACACATGGCACCGATGCGAAACTCGGTCTCGGTCTCCTCGATCTGGTCGAGTCCGCAGGCCGAAAGGTCAATCGCCGTCGCCACGCGACGCGAACCCAGGCGCATCCAAATGCCACCGCCCACAATCTTGTTGTTGCGGTTCTTCTGTAAGAGCTCATAGGCTTCGGCCGCGTTTCCAACACGGACGTAGGTACCGAACTTGAGCACGTTCTCCCCCATCTCTTCACTTGTCCAGTACCTTTTAGTGTACCAAACGAGGGGCCGCACACCGTTTTAGGACAAAATCCACCCACCCATCCACAACTTGCGGTGATATACGGACTGATTAGTCGTTCTGGAACGCAAAACAGTCCGTATATCACCGCAAGTTATGAGGAGTCCTCCGGGATAGAAAAGGCTCCCAGCCGGAATGGCTGGGAGCCTCATCACATGCTATATCGAGCGAAGATTTAGCAGACGCCCTGGGCGAGCATGGCATCGGCGACCTTCAGGAAGCCGGCGATGTTTGCGCCCATGACGAAATTGCCCTCCTCGCCGTACTCCTTGGCGGTGTCGTCCACGTTGTGGAACATGCCGCGCATGAGCTGCTCGAGCTTGCCGTCGACCTCCTCGAAGGTCCAGGACAGGTGCTCGGCGTTCTGGCTCATCTCCAAGCCGGACACGAGCACGCCGCCGGCGTTGGCAGCCTTACCGGGCATAAAGGCGACGCCGTGCTCCTGGAAGTAGGTCGTGGCCTCGATGGTCGTGGGCATGTTCGCGCCCTCACCGACCACCTTGCAGCCGTTGGCGACGAGTGCCTGGGCGTCCTCGAGCAGCAGCGTGTTCTCGCGAGCGCAGGGCAGCGCGATATCGCAGGGAAGCTGCCACACGCCGCGGCCGTCGCCCTCGTGCCACGTGGCATTGGGCTTCTCGTCGACATACATAGCGAGCGTAACGCCCTTGTCGTGGCCGGAGCGCTTCTTGTTGTAGACATGCTCGAGCACGGTGTAGTCGATGCCGTCGGGATCCTCGACCCAGCCGTGGGTGTCGGAGCAGGCCAGCACCTTGCCGCCGAGCTGGGCGACCTTCTGGACCGCGTAGATGGCGACGTTACCGGAACCGTGAACGACGACGTTCTTGCCCTCGAAGGAGTCGCCGCGGCTCTTAAGGTACTCGTCCACAAAGTAGGCCAGACCGTAGCCGGTGGCCTCGGTACGGGCGAGCGAGCCGCCAAAGGAGAGGCCCTTGCCGGTGAGGACGCCGGTCCACTCGTTGGTCAGGCGCTTGTACTGACCGAACAGGTAGGCAACCTCGCGGCCGCCAACGCCCAGGTCGCCGGCGGGAACGTCGGTGTTGGGACCGATGTGGCGATAGAGCTCGGTCATGAAGGACTGGCAGAAGTGCATGATCTCGTTGTTGGACTTGCCCTTGGGGTCAAAGTCGGAGCCGCCCTTGCCGCCGCCCATGGGAAGGGTGGTCAGGCTGTTCTTGAGAATCTGCTCCAGACCCAGGAACTTGAGCATGCCCAGGGTGACCGTCGGGTTAAAGCGCAGGCCGCCCTTGTAAGGTCCAATGGCAGAGTTGAACTCGACGCGGTAGCCGCGATTGACCTGGACCTTGCCCTGGTCGTCGACCCAGGGGACACGGAACATGACGATGCGCTCGGGCTCGACGAGGCGCTCAAGCAGGGCGGCCTCCTCGTACTCGGGATGGGCGTCGAGCGCCGGCTGGATGGTGCCGAGGATCTCGGTCGCGGCCTGGATGAACTCAGGCTGCTCGGGATAGCGGGCCTTGAGCTCGTCGAGAACTTTCTGCGTGTAGCTCATGCTTCCTCCAATTGATGGAAAAGAAAAGTGTCGTTCGAGGCGCCCCATGCGCCGCGAGCTTTATCGAGTATGGATAATATCGCACTGTTGCAGCAAAGTTTCGCATAAGCCGACGAGCAGATGTTTCGTTTTGATTACGATGCAGGTAGAGGCGTTTTTGAGCACCCGACGCGCAAATCGCGTGTTTCGAAGCTGTTTCGTCCACATGTTCCAAACCACCACATTGGGCGCCTTTGTGGTGGTGTGGTGGTTAGAGGACGAGCTGATGGTAGTCGGCGGGGGTTATGCGGCCCTCGGTGGCAGCGCGGAAGGCAGAGAGCGCATCGCCCGAGAACGGCATGGCCCAGCACAGCCCGCAACCTGCGGTAATGGAGCCGGGCAAAGGCATAATGCGCCCGGGCACGCCGGCGGCAAGGCACAGCTGCTCGCATTCCATCACATCGAAGGTGCTGTCGAACGACACGATGATTTTGCGTTCATGGTCGAGAGCATCACCGGACGGGCCTTCGCGGTGTGCATCGCGATACGCCGCGGCGGCCGCTTCCTCTTCCACAGTATGTCCACAGCCACCGCAACCGCAGGTACAGGGTTCGGACCCGTCGCAAGTGCAAGGTTCTCCCGTGTCGGGACAAATATCGTGAGACATGGCAACTCCAATCGTCTAGGCGAGTAACTCGGCCGCCGCAAACTCCTCGGGCGTATTGACGTTCTCGAAGCAGAGCGTCGAGCCGGCGACCGCGACAATCTGAGGCTCATCCATATAACCAGCCTGAACGCGATTGATCAGGAAGCGAATGCGCTGGCGGTCGCAGGCAAGCAGCTCTTGGGCGGCCGGCGCACACGCGCCACGGCGCCAGACGGCGCAAAGCGGCTCAATCCCCCGCTCCTCGCGCGGCACGCACACGTCAAGCGCCTCGGCCTCAACACGATCGGCAAGCGCGCCAATGAGTTCCGACGAGACAAACGGCATATCGCAGGCGACGATCGCCACGAGCGGCAATCGGGCCGCGGCCAACGAGCTCGCGATGCCGCGCATGGCACCGGCGGGACCGTCGACGTCCATCACCACGCGGGGTCGCAGGCCATCAAACATAAGCTCCTCAAGGTAGGCAAGCTCGCAAGGGCGCGACGTCGTCACAACCAGCTCGCCGGCAACCTGAGCCAGCCGACCCAGCACGCGCTCGATGAGCGGCTCGCCGCAAAACGACATCCGTGCCTTATCGCAGCCCATGCGCGACGACAACCCGCCCGCCTGGACGACACAAGAAAGATCGGACCGTCTTACGGTAGTCATACGGCAAACCACCCCCATCGGCATGCTCAAAACCCAGCACACGAAGCCAAATACCGTCGCCGATAAAGCGGGCGGCACGGCAAACCCATGCAAAAACAAAACAGCGCCTTTGCGGCACGCAGCAAGACCGCGAGCACAAAAGCGCTGGTAGCGTATGGCGGGAACGTATGTGAATCGAACACATCCAAGACGTTTTGCACGCCTCGCAACGGTTTTGAGGACCGCGGAGCCCACCGGAGCCCATCCGTTCCCAAGTGCGGCGGTATTTTACCAAACCGAGCAGCCAATCTAGCGCAGGGACCTCAGGCCGCCGGCGTCCTTGTCGAGCACCGTAAAGCGCACGGCATCCAGGTGCTCCAAGATGCTGATGGCACGTTTGCGCGACACACCCAGGGCCTCGCGCAGTACGCTCGTGGTGGCAGCACCGCCGGCTGCCTCAATGGCGGCGGCAACAAGCTCGCGCGCATGGGCCTCGGCGGCAGCGGACAGGGCAACGTCGCGCTCGACCTTAACGATCGAGCGATTGAGCGAGAGCTCGCGCAGGGCACGCGTCATGGTGTCGCGATCGAGCTGCAACTGCTCGCCCACCTCGGGCAATATCGGTGCATCGAGGCCGGCTTCGTCCAGCAAGGCAACGATACGTTCGCAGGCCTCGCGCACCACACGCGCCGCGGCGGCAGCGGAGTGCGGGTCGAATACCTCGGCACCCTCGGCGGCACACACGCCACGCGAGCAGCCCTCGGCAATCAGAGCCGCGGCAACGCCATCATCAGCGGCAGGCCACGCAGCATGGGCAACGGCGCCGGGCGTAAAGCCCGTTTCCTTGGGGGCCGCCGCGTGCATGGCTGACAGGGTCGCCGCCAGTGCATCCATCGCAGCGTCGAGCACCACGGCGTCCGCCAAGTAGTCCGCATCACCCACAGCAAGCTTGCGAACAGAGCCCTGCGCCACCAATCCGCGCAGTGCGGCATCGGCCTCGCCGACACCAAGATCCAAAGCGTCGGCAACATCAACCGCCGTAACCGGCAGCATCTGCAGCGCCAGCCAAGCGCCCACACCGCCCGCGGTATCGCCGGACTCAAGCGCCGCAAACAGTGCGCGCTCGCCGGCAGAAAGCTCGCGCGAGCGACGGCAGCGCGAAAGCAGCACGCGCCCGCCGCCAATGAGCATGACGGGCGAATACGACAGCACCACAGCATGGTCTCCGGCTCGCAGCGGCAGCGGCTCCTCCAAGCGCACCTGCACGGTACGGGTCTCGCCCACCGCAATGGGGGCCTCACCCTCCAAAAGCATGATGCGGCCGACAACCTCGGCTGTACCCGCCATCACATGCACACGCGCGCCCGACTCGAGCACGCGCGGCTTGGTGCCCTCGCGGCCCAGGTAGGTGAACGTCATCATAAAGCGCAACGTCTGGCCAAAGCGGTCCGCCACGCCCAGCATCTCGCCACGGTCAAGCGCCGCGACACCGTCACCAACTAGGTTGAGCGCCACACGCTGACCAGGCAGCGCGCGCGGCGTATCGCCATGCACCTGAATCCCGCGCACGCGACAGACCGTACGCGACGGCAGCACGACAAGCTCATCCCCCACCGCAACGGGCGCATCGTGCAACGTTCCCGTCACCACAGTACCGGCGCCCTTGATCGTAAAGCAGCGGTCGATAGGCAGACGCGGTGCGGCATCGGTGAGCTCGGCACGGGCACGGCAGGCACCCCAGCAAGCGGCAACCTGCTCGTCGAGCGCAGCCAGCAGGTCATCGATTCCCGCACCGGTCTTGGACGACACAGGCACGATCGGCGCGTCCGCAAACACGGTACCCGACAAAAAGTCATCGACATCGAGCTCGGCAAGCTCGGTCATCTCGGCGTCGGCCAGATCACACATCGTCAGCGCGACCACCATATGCGTGACGCCCAGCAGCTCCAGCACATGTACGTGCTCGCGGGTCTGCGGCATCACGCCCTCGACGGCCGAAACCACCAGCACGGCAACGTCGATACCCGTGGCACCCTGCACCATGGCGCGCAGGTAATGCGCGTGGCCCGGCACGTCGACCAGGCCAACGATCTTGCCACTCGGCAGCGCCAGCTCGCCAAAGCCCAGCTCCACCGTCATGCCGCGACGACGCTCGACCTCCAGACGATCGGGATTCTTGCCGGTCAGCGCCTCGATCAGCGCCGACTTACCGTGGTCGACGTGACCCGCCGTGCCAACGATAACGGGACACTCCACCAGCGCTTGAACCTCACTCATCGAGCAATCGCCTTCTCAACGCACGCGACGAGCGTCGATGCCGCCGTCTCGATATCGCGGTCGCCAACGAGCGTGCGCACATCAAACAGAATGCGGTCGTGCGAGGTGCGCGTGACGACCGGTGTGTCGAAGTCCTGGACAAGCGAGCGCTTGAGCGCGTCGACCGTCAGGCGCTCGTCAACAAGACGCACGGCAACGCACATCGTGGGCAGCTCCACGGTAGGCAGCGAGCCGCCACCGGGGGTCGACGATTCCTCGACAATCTCCAACTCAACGGCACACGGGCAACCAGCCTTATCGAGCCCGGCGACCATACGATCACGCAGCTTACGGGCACGTCGCTCCAAATGAGCCTGCGGCAGTGTGAGCATGCTGAGCACCGGAATATCGCGATGGGCAACATCGGCGCCATCCATGTAGATGCGCAGCGTGGCCTCGAGCGCCGACAGAGCCAGTTTGCCCGGACGCAGAGCGCGCATGAGCGGATGTGCGCCGCAGGCCTGGACCAGATCGCGACGGCCCATGATAATGCCCGCCTGCGCGGCGCCCAGCAGCTTATCACCCGAGCACGACACGATATCGAGCCCCGCCGCCACCGAAGTGGGTGTAGTCTCCTCGCCGCCACGAACCAGGATGTCGTCAGGCAACAGCGCGCCCGACCCCTGGTCTTCATAGAACAGCAGGCCGTGCTTATGGGCCAGTGCGGCGAGCCCCCTTGAGCTCACTTCCTCGTGAAAACCTTCGATGCGATAGTTGGAAGGATGGACCTTAAGGATCATCGCCGTATCGGTCGTGATGGCGCGCTCGTAGTCGCCCAAATGCGTGCGGTTGGTGGCGCCGACCTCGACAAGCTTGGCGCCCGAAGCCGCCATGACATCGGGGATGCGAAAGCTGCCGCCAATCTCGACAAGCTCGCCGCGGCTGACGATAACCTCTTTGCCCGCGGCATGGGTGGCAAGCACCAGCAGCACCGCGGCGGCGTTGTTGTTGACCACAAGCGCGTCCTCGGCACCGGTAAGCGAGCGAATCAGCTGTGCAGCGTGCTCCTTGCGCGACCCGCGCGAGCAGGTGTCCACGCTGTACTCGAGCGTGCTGTAGCCGCGCGCGACCTCGGCCACGGCCTTGGCGGCCGACTCCGCGAGCGGGGCTCGACCAAGGTTGGTATGGATGACCACACCCGTGGCGTTGACGGCAGGACGCAAGCTCGGCAGTGCAGAGCGATGCGCACGCCACTCGATGGCCGATGCCAGCTCGCGCTTGGAGCGCAGATCGGCGCCGGCACGAATCGCGGCGCGCTCCTCGTCGAGCTCGGCCGTGACAGCGGCATGCACCACCGCGTCGCAGGTCTCCCCCGCCGCCTTCACTACCGGCCACTCGGCAAGCAGCTCGTTGACAGAAGGAATGGCGCGCAGGCGGGCGCGCACCTCATCGGACATGTTCTGGCTATCGCTCATGTGCGGCCTTTCAAAAGAAACGTGGATCAGTCGAATACATCAGCTGAGTCAATTACTCGTCATTATCCTCGCGCGCCGTGATTTTTTCCACGCGAACGGCGTTTTCCTGGGTGAGCGCGGCGCCCGTCAACGGGTCCCAACGCAACGGTGTATGGTCGAGCGGGCCCACGCCCAAGGCTTGAGCGCCACCGGCATCGGCGCCAAACGAACGCCCACCGGGGGCGGCCGAGGTGAAGATGCACGCTGGATGCAGATACGGCGTCGTCTCCACGCGCACGCGGTCGCGGCCCATATCGCTCACGAGTTCGACGATCTCGCCGTCGGCGATGCCCATGTGCGCAGCAGCATCGGCATTCATCTGCACGGCATCCAGGTCCGATCCAGCCTCGGCGGCACCTTGGGCTGCAAGCCTTCGCGAGGTATGCGACTCAAAGGGACGGTTGCCGCTAATGAGGCGAAACATCCCCGGACCGGGCTCCACCATGGGAGCGATCCAGTTGGGTACACGACCCAGGCCGGCTCGTTCCCATACGTCGCTTGCCAGCGCAATTTTGCCGCCATCCAGGGGAATCGCCGGCTCACCCGTGCGCGACGGCAGCTCCACGCCCGTATCGGCCCAACCGCGCTCCTTGAGCTCGTCCAGATCAATCCCAAACGACGCCACCTGGGCAGCCGCCAGGTCGTCGGACGTAAAGTCAAAGCACTCGCCAACGCCGCAGGCCGCAGCCAACCCGGCAAAGATCTCCCGCCCCGGTCTCGTGTCGTCATGCTGCACAGGCAGCACGGCGTTGCGGTAGAACACGCGCGAATCGTTGGCGCCCACGACCGTCCCCACGCCGCGGTCGGCCTCCAGATACGTCACGTCGGGCAGCACGAAATCAGAAGCACGCGCCGTCTCGGACCAGCGAATATCAATCGTCACGAGCAAGTCGAGCTGCTGCAAAATACCCAACCAAGCCTGCGCATTGCCATAGCCCGCACCGGGGTTACTGGCATAGACGATGAGCCCACGCAAATCGCCGGCAAGAATCGACTGACCGATGGTCGTGCACAGGCCGCGCACCGGATCGACCAGTGGATAGCGCTCGGACCCTAGCTTGGGCCCACGCGGCACCAACGGCGTCGCAAAGCGCGTGGGATCGAGGTCGCCCAACACAAGCGGCGTGGGCGGATTGAGCGCGCCGCCCGCATGCCCGATACAGCCCAGCAGCACATCAACCATGCAGATAGCTCGCGCCGTCTGCGTACTGTTGGCATACGCGATACCGATGCCACCATGAAAGCCAGCGTCCACCACCGCAGCAGGCGCCGCGGTAGCTAGATCGCGCGCCGTGGCGGCGATCTCTGCGGCCGGCACGTCGCACATCGACTCGGCCCACTCGGGCGTCCAAGCAGCAGCAGCCTGCGCCAGCTCATCAAAACCCATGGTATAGCGGGCAACGAACTCGTGGTCGTACAGGCCCTCGGCAATGAGCACATGCGCAATGCCCATCAGCAAGGCCAGGTCACAGCCCGGGCGCACGCGCAACCAGCGGTCGGCAAGCGCAGCCGAGCCGCTGCGCCGAGGGTCGACCACGATAATCTTCGCCCCACGGCGACGGGCATCGTTGAGCGCATCAACGGCCCCCATCGTCGACGAATCGACAATGGAACGCCCCAGGTACATGATGCAGTCGGTATGCGCCAGGTCGGAGGCGGGACTATAGCCCAGGCTGTGCTCCCAGCCGGTCAGGCGGCTCACCTCGCAGGCGCCATCGGCACCATACACATTGGGCGAGCCCAGCGCATGCATAAAACGATAGGCCCAATAGCGGTCGAACGAGGGCACGCCGAGCGTCATGCCCAGCGCACGGGCGCCATGCGCGTCCACAATCCCAGCAAGGCGCGCCGCGATCTGAGCAAACGCCTCGTCCCAGCTCACCGCATCGAATCCCGAGCCATCACGGCGGCGGCGCATGGGGTGCAAAATACGGTCGCGCTCGTCAAACGGCATGGACAGGCGATGTCGCCCGCGGGCGCACAGGGCACGCGCCGCGCACGGATGCCCCGGCACCGGCAGCTCGGCCACCACGCGGCCATCCTCAACACGGGCCGCAAAGGCGCAATCGGCATAGCATCCCCCACACGTGGTCACCACGGTGCGACCAAAACGCTCAGCATCAGATGCCATCTCGATTACCCCTTTCCAAACCAAACGCGAAGACCAACGAGCCAGCAATTAGTCCCAAGGCCAAATGAGCCTCCCGCACGGCAACGCCCCGCGGGAGGCTCAACACCCAGCAAACAGCCCTTTTATGCCTCGGACTTCTTGGCGTAGACAAACCAATAGCCGAACGCAATCAAAAGCGCGCCGCCCACGATGTTACCCAGCGTGGCGGCGGACAGGTTAAACGCGATGCCCGCGACGTTAAGGGCATCGGCGCCGGCAACATCGGCACCGTAGCCGCACGCGTGCATCACGGCGCCCATGGGCAAAAAGTACATGTTGGCGACGCAGTGCTCAAAACCGCAGGCCACAAAGGCAGAGATGGGCAGCAGAATGCCCACGACCTTATCGACCACGGTCTTGCCGGCGGTACCGATCCACACGGCCAGGCACACAAAGATATTGCACAGGATGCCGCGGAAGAAGATCGTCACCCAGTCGATCGTCACCTTGCCGGCGGCAACACTCACCATGGAATTGGCGACCGCCTCGCCGTTGAGCTTGTAGATACCAGCCATATACACCAAAAAGACGATGAACAGGGCACCGACAAAGTTGCCGACCCACACGACGACCCACGCTTTAAGCATCTGGGCCAGCGTGATCTTTTTGCTCTTGAGCGCGCAGACCATGAGCGAGTTGCCGGTAAACAGCTCGGCGCCGCACACCAGCACGAGCACCAGGCCCAGGCAAAAGCACAGGCCGCCCACAAAGCGCTGGGCACCCCAGCCGAGCGTGCTATCGCTCAAGAACACGGTAAAGAACAGACCACCGAAGGCGATGAACGCACCGGCGAACATCGCCAAGACAAAGGCCTTCGCGACCGGCAGGTTGGCCTTGGTCACGCCGGCGGCCTCGGTCTTTGCCTCAATCGCGGCGGGTGCCAGGCAATCGGGAGCGGGATACTCCACCTTGGTATCTGCCATGTCAATCACTTCTTTCCTAATCAGCAGGGACAAGCGCTCCTATTGCTCTTGTCCCAAGCGGACAAAGTGGGAAAAGTCGTTGGCGGCCACGGCGTCGTACACGGCGTCGACGGCGTCAAAGACCTCCGGGGACATAGGGTTGTAGAACTCCGTGTCGCCCGGCTGAATCCCTATGAAGACGATATCTTCGCACGATTGCTCGATTTCCTCGATCAGAATCGACAAAGGAAGCGAATGCGTGGTGAACATCGACTTGCGGGCCACGTCGCGTTTGTCGAGCAAGCGGATGGACCCGACGGGCAGCGCCATGTCGGCGGCATCGACCAAGACCAGGCGAGGCGGACGCTCGCGCTTGACCTCGATGATGTCATCCTCGGGCGTCTGACCGCCATCGATGGTGTACCAGCCGGCAAGCGGCGCGTCCTCCATCTTTTTGGAGAGAACGGGGCCGGCGGCATCGTCAGCGCGCAGCACGCTTCCCGCCGTGAGCACGATACCCGCAAACGGGGCGCCGTTCACACGGCCATCCACAACGCGACCCATTACTGCAACCTTCCCGTCAGATACACGCCCGACACATCGCGCACGCGCTCAACCAGATCGCGAAACTTCATTAAGAACGCGACCTGCTGGGCATGCAGGCCAAAGTCGTCGTCGAACACCGAGATGCCGGCCTTGGCAGAACCGCGAAAACCGCGCTCGTCGAGCAGCGTGTCGCAGGCCTCGAGCAGCGACGGCACCGCAGCCTTGTCGAGCTGGCACTCGCCAAAGGAGCGGATGGCCTCGAACTTGGTCTTGGCCTCCCCCTCCGGCAGCGCGTCGACGAGCGAATAGAACACATCCACCGGCACCGACAGGCGCGGCTCAAAGCAATCGAGCACGCCGGTGTGGTGGCCCACGGCGAGCGTGTAGTACAGCACGTCGCAGGCCTCCTGGGGAACGTCTTCCTCGGTCTCCACAAACTTACGCGTGAGCTCGTAAATGACCACCTGGTCGGGCGCATGTCCCAGACAGGGGTCGGCGACGCCCTCGGCGGCCTCGTCGCTTGCGCGCGAGGCATCGCCAAAGGAGCCGCCGAGCATGCCGGGGCCCGCAAAGTAACCAGAGCGGTCCGTGAGCTCCATCTAGCGACCTCCGGCCAGCACCAGATCCTGCAGCGCCGAGTACACCTCGACGCGGCGCGGATCGTCCTGTTCGTCGATGAGCAGCGCCATAGCACCGCGGATATCGCCCTTGAGCGCGCCCTCGAGCGTATCCATAAACTCATTGGCCAGGTCGCGGCCGTAACGGTAGCCGCTCATGGCGCGAGCCTCGCGCTCGATGGCAACGCGCAGCTTGTACGGCACGCCGGGGTGCAGGATATCGGCCTGCTCGCCGGCGGCCTCCACCGTGGTCTCGGCATGGAGCTTTTGGTCCAGCAGACCGAGCGCCATGGCAAAGCCGTAGATGGTCTGCGCGGGACTGGGCGGGCAGCCGGGGATATAGACATCGACCGGCAAGATCTTGTCCGTGCCGCCCCAGACGCAGTAGTTATCGTAGAAGATGCCACCGGTGCAGCCGCACGCGCCATAGGACACCACGATCTTGGGATCGGGTGCAGCCTCAAAGGCGCGCAGGGCCGGCATGCGCATGGCACGCGTCACGGCGCCGGTGTACAGAAGCACGTCGGCGTGACGAGGCGAGGGCACGACCTTGATGCCAAAACGCTCGACGTCGAAGACGGGCGTGATGGAACCGAAGATCTCGATCTCGCAGCCGTTGCAGCCGCCGCAGTCGACACGGTAGACGTACACCGAGCGCTTGATCTTCTTAAGAAGGGTCGCCTTGGCCTTCTCGATGCTCTCGTCGAGCTCGATCTTGGTCGGGCGGTACTGAAGCCGCTCGGGCAAAAGCGTGGGTTCGGCCATGGTTACTCCTCCTTCGTATCAAAATCCATGATGATGCCCTCGACCGGTGCAGGACCGGCGGGAATCTCGGGCGCATCGGGGTTGAGCTCGCGGTCGATATACTCCGGGTTCACGCCGTGGCCGCCCAGATACTCCATGCCGGGGCCCTGGGGCTCGCCGGACGCAAGCGTCTCGTTGGCAGCCATGCCAGCAGCGTTGCCGGTCTTTACGGCCGAGGCGGCGCGCAGGGCGTCGAGCTCGCGCTTGCACTCCTGGCACATACCGACGGTACGGGCGGCCTGCTCCGCCTCCATGCCGCCGGCCTTTTGCAGCAGGCGCTTAGCGTAGTCGATCTCCTTGTGCGGGGCAAACGGCTTGCCGCAGCGAGAGCAGTGCTCGAGCGTGTAGACGCTCTTGCTGGTGAGGTCGTCCTTGCTCATGACAGCCAGCTCAAACTCCTCGGTAAGCTTGATGGCCTCCATGGGGCAGGCTTCCTCGCAACGGCCGCAGAAGATGCAGCGACCGTAGTCGATCGACCAGGTAATGGTATCGGCCGCAAGGTCGGTGTCCATGCGAATGGCATCGGCCGGGCACGCCACGCCGCAGGCACCGCAGGCGATGCAGAGCTCGGCGTTGTGCTCGGGCTTGCCGCGCATGTCCTTGTTGGTGGGGAACGGCGCAAACGGGTACTTGACCGTCGCGTCGCCGGCCTTGGCGTTGACCTTCCAAAGCTTCAGCATATTAGAGCGCCTCCTCATCGAGCGGAGCGGCCATGGTGCCCTCGCCCGCGAGCGGCGACTTGTCGCGCCAGACGTTCTCGAACTGCTCCTTGTCGAGCACGTGGTCGCGCTTGGCGGCGACATCGGTCACCGTCACGCGGTCGGTGCAGGAGTAGCACGGGTCGAGCGAGCCGACGATCAGCGCCGCGTCGCCCACGGTGTTGCCGCGGAACATGTAGCGCAGGACCGGCCAGTTGCTGTACGTGGCGGCCTTGGCGCGCCAGCGGTAGCACTTCTGGTTGTTGCCGAGCATGGCCCAGTGCACGTCCTCGCCGCGCGGCGCCTCGGTGGCACCGATGGCGTACTTGTGCGGGGTGTACTCCCAATCCGTGGTGAGGATGGGACCCGACGGGCAGTTCTCGAGCATGGTCTCGATCATGTCGATCGAATCGTAGACCTCCTGGATGCGAACGGCGGTACGGCCGAAGGCGTCGCAGGTGTCTGCCGTGGCGGCGTGCATCTTTTGGACATCCGGATCGGCGTAGCCGTCGAAGGGATGGTCAAAACGCACGTCGCGGGCATAGCCCGAGCCACGCATGAGCGGGCCGACCGGCGAGAAGTCGCGTGCGATCTTGCGGTCCAAGATGCCGATGCCACTCGTACGCTCAATGAAGTTGGGCGTGGAGAGCAAGACGTCGACGAGCTCCTGAACCTCGGAGCGCAGCTGGTGGATGGTCGTGAGCGTGGAGAGCTTCTGCTCGGCCAAAATATCGCGACGCACGCCGCCGATCACGTTGAGGCCGTAGGTCTTGCGGTGACCGGAGAGCTTCTCGGCCAGGTCCATGGACTTCTCGCGGACGCGGAAGAACTGCTGGAAGCCGGAGTCGAAGCCCGTGTAGTGCGACGCCAGGCCAATGTTGAGCAGATGCGAGTGCAGACGCTCAACCTCGAGCATGATAGCGCGGATGTACTGGGCGCGCGGCGGGACATGGATGCCCTGGGCGCGCTCGACGGCCTCGGCGTAGGCCACCGAGTGGGCGCATCCGCAGATGCCGCAGATGCGGTCGGCGAGGAACGTCACGGCGTCATAGTTCAGGCGCGTCTCGGCGACCTTCTCCATACCGCGGTGCACGTAGAACAGACGGTAGTCGGCGTCGACGATCGTCTCGCCCTCAACGAACAGGCGGAAGTGGCCGGGCTCGTCGGAGGTAATGTGCAACGGGCCCATGGGGACGAGCGTCGTCTCCTTGCCCTTGGTATCGGCCAAGAACTCGTAGTTTTCCATGTCGCTCGCGGGAGCGGGACGGAAGCGGTAGTCCATGGAGTCCTTGCGCAGCGGGTACAGGCCGCTGGGCCAATCGTCGGGCAGCACCAGGCGACGACGATCGGGAAGGCCCTCGGGAATCAGGCCGAACATATCGCGCAGCTCGCGCTCGCCCCACACGCAGGCGGGGACGAACGGCGTCACGGACGGGAACGTCATCTTGGCGGGATCGACCTCGGTGCGCACGGTCACCCAGCCGGGGTCCTCCCCCTCCATGGAGATGACGTAGTACACGGCGTAACGGCCGCACAGACTGCGCTCGTCGTTGCCGATGATCACGGGAATCCAGCCGTAGCGCTCGTAGTACAGGTAGTGGACGGCCTCGGGCAGCTTGTCCTGCTTGACGGTAATCGTCAGCTGGTCCTCGCACTGCCACTCGACCTTCTCGATGCAACCCGGAACGGCGCGGCGCAGGGCCTCGACATGGCTCTCGCAGCGACGGGCGTAGACCTTCTTTTCAGGTTCTGCCATGGCGCTAATTCACCTCGCTTGTCTTGGTCTGGGAGCTAAACACCATGCGGTAGAGAGGAACCTCGTGGAGCTCTTCGACGCTCTGGTTCAAAACGACGGACGTGGCATCCTCGACGCCGCTCGTGATGGCGACCGGCGTGGCGATACCGAACCACATGACCACGATCGCAAGGGCAATCTCGGGGATGATCATCAGGGCGGGCACCTCGTGGCGCTTCATGCCCTCGGGCGCCTTGCCGAAGATGGACTTCAGCGCGATGCCGGTAAGGGCAAAGTACACGCCGGTGAGACCGATGGCCACGAGCACGACCACCCAGATGGGACCGGACTGGACGCCGGCCACGAAGGTGAGGAACTCGGAGATGAACAGGGCGAACGGCGGGAAAGCGGCGAGCGCGAGCAGAGCGACGATGGTGAGCGCGGCCGTGATGGGCGCGATCTCGACGACGCCCTTGATCTTGTTCAGGTCGCGGGTGTGGTAGAGGTGCTGGATGTTACCGGCCATGCAGAAGGCGAGCGCCTTGGTGAAGCCATGGAAGATGCAGTGCAGCAGACAGGCGGCGATACCGAGCGGACCACCGATACCCAGGCACAGCGCGACCACGCCGACGTTATCGACGGAGGAGTACGCGAAGCGGCGCTTGATATCGTCCTGCTTGAAGATGCACAGGGCGGCCACCAGGATGGACAGCGTGCCCAGGATGAGCAGGAGCGTTCGCGGATAGGTGTCGCCCACCGTGATGATGGACAGGGAGTAGAAGCGGATGATCACCAGCATGGCGCACTTGAGCAGCACGCCCGAGAGCAGCGCGGAGACCGGGCTCGGAGCCTGGGAGTGTGCGTCGGGCAGCCAGGTGTGCATGGGGAACAGGCCCGCCTTGGTGCCGAAGCCGATGACGATGAACGCGAACGCGAGGCGCACGAGCATCGGGTCGAACTGGTCGGCGTAGGGCATGATGGAGGTAAGGAACGCGGCCTCATGCGCGTTGGGCATGATATCGGCGGCGTTCGCGTAGATGAGCAGTGTGCCGAACAGGCCGAAGGCCACGCCGGCGGTGCAGACCATCGCGTACTTCCAAGACGCCTCGAGCGCCTGCTTATTCTTGTAGATGCCCACGAGGAACACGGTCGACAGCGTGGTGGCCTCGACCGCCGCCCAGGTGAGGATGATGTTGTTGGACAGGCAGGCGAGCAGCATCGTAAAGACGAACAGGCTGAACAGCGCGTAGTACTGCTTGGCGCGCTCGGCCGGCATGGTTTTCTCCTCGATATCGATCTTGATATAGGAGATGGAGTACACGCCGGTGATGAACCCGATGATGCCTACCAGAAGGACGAAGATCGACGAGAGCGAATCGAGATGGAGCCACAGGCCCAAAGCGTCGATATTCTGCCCGCTCGAGAGCATGGTTCCCGCGGTGACGACCGAAAGGACGAGGGTCGCCGCGACGGAGATGGTGTTGAGCCCCGCGAAGACGTTGTAGGACGTCATCTTGGGGAGCGCAGCCATGACCAGGGAGAACACGAGGGGACAAGCGAGCAGGGCGACCGTCAGCATTGAAACATCCATGGCCTACCCCTTCAATTCGGTCAGGTCGTGCGAGTCGAGCGACTTGGTGTCGTTCCAGATCCTCACGACGACGGCGGACATGATGATGACGGCGAAGATGGCGTCGGTGGCGATACCAATCTCGATGATCTCGGGGGCCGTGGGCGCGAGCAGGGCGAGCGTCACGTGGCTACCGTTCTCCATAAGGCAGTACCCGAAGATCTGCTTGAGGATGTTGCGCTGCGAGATGATGCACGTGAGGCCGACGAAGAAGTGCGCGAAGCTGATGGCCAGGGCCGGAGTAGCCACCTCGGCGGTGGGCAGGCTCAGGCGCGTGACCACCGCGAAGCAGATGGCCACCTCCAGACCGGTGAGGATGATGGTCCAAGCCGGCTTGATGGAGGAGGTCAGCGTGCTATCGGCAGGCGAACCCATCTTCTTGTAGGCACGGTTGAGAATGAACGGAACGAGGATCACCTTGGTGACGAAGGCCGACGCGGCCCACATGAGAAGCTCGGTGGCACCGGTGGTGAGGCCCAGGGTGAGCAGCACGCCCACCAGGACAACCGACTGGATCGCGTACCACTTGATGGCGGACGGGATGGTCTTTGAGACGACCACCATGGTGGAGGTCACGATCAGAAGACCGCCCAGGATATTGACTAACGAATAACCCATGTCCTACCTCCTAACCCATCCAACTAGAGGACAGAGGACCGGCGACGACGACCATGATCATGAGGACGACGAACACGAACGCCATGGCACGCGGAAGGGGCTGGCCGGCGGCCACGGTCTCGCTCGGCTCACCGGGCAGGACCTTACCCATCCAACGCAGGAACCATGCGAAGGTGGCGACGGTCTCGACGACCATGACGCACACGAGGACGAAAATGACCGTGTTGGTAGCACCAACCGCGAAGCCACCGGAAATGATCTGGAACTTGGAGAAGAACGTGCTCATGGGGGGCACGCCGGCGATAGCGGTCGCGGCGACCGCGAAGCCCACGCCCGTGACCGGGTACTTCTTCATGAGGCCCTGGATCTTGGGCAGCATACGGGTTCCCAGCGTGAAGCTGAGGGAGCCGGCGATGAGGAAGAACAGGGTCTTGGTGAACGCGTGGTTGAAGATGTGCTCGACGGCGCCGTTGAACGCCATCTGGCTTCCGAACACGGAGAGGCCCAGGCCGAAGAACACGTAGGCGAGCTGCGCGATCGTCGAGAAGGCAAGCAGGCGCTTCATATCCTTCTGGGGCAGGTACATGAGGAAGCCGAAGAGCATGGTCACAACGGCGTCGATGATGGCGACCCAGCCGACGATCTCGGGGATATCGCCGGCGCTCGCAAGAGCGCGGGCGAACACGCACACGCCGACCTTAACCATGGACGCGCCATGGAGGTAGGCGGAAACGGGCGTGGGGGCCTCCATTGCGGAGGGCAGCCACATGTAAAGCGGGAACTGGGCGGACTTGGCCCAAGCGGCGAACAGGATGAGCAGCAGCACGACGGTCTTCATACCGGCGTCGAGCTGAGAGATCGCGCTCAGCGCGAACGTGCCGGTTCCGGCGAACAGGAAGGCCGCGCCGATGTAGAGTCCCAAAGCGCCGATGTGGGTGATGATGAGCGCCTTCATACCGGCCTTCTTGGCCGTGGGCGTCATGTAGTAGCTGATGAGGCCCCAGGAGCACACGCCGGTGATCTCGAAGAAAACGAGCTGGCCGACGATGGTGGAGCTGTAGGCGAGACCGGCCATGGCGCCGATAAACGTGGAGAAGTACACGTAGAAGCGGCGACGGGGCGCGTCGGGATGCTCCTTGTTCTTATCGCTCATGTACGGGAACGAATAGATGACGACGAGCAGACCGATAGTGACGAACGCGGGTGCGAGCAGCGTGCTCATCCGGTCGAAAATGAAGCCCATGACCAAGGTCTGGCCCATACTCGCCCAGGTTACATCGACCGCGTTCATGCCGTTTCCGGCAAACGTCGCAGCCAAGCCAACGGAAGCGACCGTGGCGATGCCGCCGGCGAAGGCGCAGATCCATTTAGCGTAGGGACGCGGCAGCATGACGATGAGCAGGGAGCCCAGCATGGGGACGGCGATCGCCACCATGGCAAAGAGGGACAAGCTCAATTCGATTGACATAGTTTCTCCCTTCTCCCTACACGCCTACGACAACGAAGACGAACGCGAGGACCGCGATGCCGACGACGGCCCAGGTCTGGTTACCGAGCACCTTGAAGCGCGAACGGGAAACGGAATTCTCGAGCACGCCGCAGACGACGAAATCGACCAGGCACTTGACGAGGAAGACGACGGCGCCCACGAGAGCGGTGACGCCGATGGTCGCGGGCTCTCCCCAGGGGATGAAGATGGAGGTGAACCAAGCGACGACCACGACCTGCTTCATGCCCATGGCGAGCTTCATCATGGCCAGGGACGGGCCGGAGAGCTCGGCGAGCGGGCCCTCCTGGAGCTCCTGCTCGGCTTCGGCCTGATCGAACGGAAGCTTGCCGAGCTCCATGTAACAGGCGGCCGCAAAGGCGACGCCGGCGAGGATGACGGCAACGACGCTCGAGACGTTGCCCGTAACGATGTGCTGACCCATGGTCGCAATGTCCGTGGAGCCGCACACGATGGCGACGGTAAACAGCGCGATGAGCATGGACGGCTCGATGAGCACGCTCATGAGGAGCTCGCGGATACCGCCGAAGCCCGCGTAGGCGTTGGAGGAATCCACGCCGGACAGCGCGAAGAAGAAGCGGGACAGCGCGAGCGCGTACATGATGGTGATGGCGTCACCGAAGACGGGCATGGGGCTCTCGAGCGTGAACATGGGCAGGCCCATGGCGAGCATGAACGACACCGCGAGGAACAGCGGCGGCATGATGCGCAGCACGAAACTCGAGTCGGAACTCACGGACTCGGGACGCGCCATGAGCTTCGCGAGGTCCCGGTAATCCTGAAGGATGGACGGACCGCGGCGATTGTGCATCTTCGCGCGAATCACACGGGCGAGGCCGGAGAAGAAGGGCGCGACCAGCATGACCACGAGGCCCTGCGCTATCGCAAGAACGATGTTCATAATATCCTCTCCCCTCTCTAGACCATGACCACGGCGAGCACGAGGAAGACCACGAGCGCCGCGACGATGTAGCAGATGTATACGGAGTAGTTGCCGCCCTCGATCTTGGAGGCGAGGCCGGCCAGCTTGTCGGCACCCTCGCTCGGTGCATCGACCAGGAAGCGGTCGGGCAGGGGCTCGACGCCCTGGGCGACACCGGTGAGCTTCTGGAACACGTGCGCGATGGACCAGCAGATCTTGGTGCATACCTCGCGCAGGGTATAGAGCGGGCCCATGAAGAGCCCGACGTCGGACGCGAAGCTCGTGGCGACGACGGGCATGTGCTCGTTGGGCTCATAGCCACACGCCCAAGGGTCGGTCTTCTTAGCGGGGGCCTTGGTGCCGAGGCAGGACCTCAACGCGAACGCGAGGCCGGTGAGGACCACGAGCGCGATGGCGATCGCGGGGGTGGAAGTAGCGGCACCGGAAATCTCATTCACGAGAGAGACGCCCGAGGTGGCTGTGACGGCGGAGCCGGAAAGCACGCTCTGGGCGACGTCGCCCAGAACCGGGGCGATGACGGGAGAGCCGATTCCCAGCACCACGCAGATGGCCGCGAGGAGCATCTGCGAGAACAACATCGGAGCCGGGGACTCCTTGGCGTTCGCAGCCTCCTGGGAACGAGGGCTGCTCGCGAACGAGACGCCGTAGGCCTTCACGAAGCACGTGACGGCCAGGGCACCGGTGATGGCGAGGGCGGCCGCGGAGGCGACGGCGAACACCATGACGACCGGGTCGGAGAGCGTCGAGATGTTGAACAGGGACTGGTAGGTAAACCACTCGGAAACGAAGCCGTTGAGCGGCGGGATGGCCGAGATGGCAAGGGCACCGATGAGGAAGCAGACGGCCGTGACCGGCATGCGGCGGAACAGACCGCCCATCTTCTCCATGTTGCGCGTACCCGTGGCATAGAGCAGGGAGCCCGCGCCGAGGAACAGTTCGCCCTTGAACATGGCGTGGTTGAGCGTGTGGTAGAGGGCGGCCATGAGCGCGATCGTCGCGATGACGTCGTTGCCCAGGGCGTGCGCCGTCATGGACGCGCCGACACCGAGCAAGATGATGCCAATGTTTTCGACGGAGTGGTAGGCCAGCAGGCGCTTGATGTCGTGCTCGTGGAGAGCGTAGACGACGCCCAGGACCGACGAGATGGATCCGAACACCAGGACCATGAGGCCCCACCAGAGCTGGACGCCCGAACCCGCGAGCAGGTCGAGACCGACCTTGAGGATTCCCAGGATGCCGATCTTAATCATGCCGCCGGACATGAGGGCGGACACGTTGGACGGCGCCTCGGGGTGCGCCTGGGGCAGCCAGGAGTGCAGCGGGATGATACCGGCCTTTGCACCGAATCCGAAGAACGCGAGGACGAAGCACACGGAGGAGACGGCGGGTCCAAAGTCATGCGTACGGAAATCACTGAAGCTGAAGGAACCGCCCACGCCGTTGGTCATGAGCAGGAAGCTCGCCATGATGAGGACGAAGCCCACGTGCGCGATGACGAAGTAGAGCCAACCGCCCCTAATGGAGTTCTTGTTCTCCTCGATGACGACAAGGAAGTAGCTCGTAAGCGACATGAGCTCAAAGGCGACCAAGAACCAGAACACGTTGTCGGCCGTGATGACGAGCATCATGGAGGCGACGAAGGTGTTCATGAAGAAGCCGGCGCGCCCGACCTTGCCCGGGTACTCGTCGAAGTAGGACAGACCGTAGATGAAGCCCGCAAAGGCGAGGATCGAGATGAGGACCACGATCAGGCCCGCAAGGCCGTTGAGCAAGAGCTCGAGACGGGCGAACGGGAAGAAGAAGACCGTGTTGAGGGACGTAACGTCGCCAAGCACGGCCTCGAGGCCCGCGATGAACGACAGCGCGGCCGCGACGGCGCCGATCAGGCAGCCGGCGGTCTTGGCGGCGTTATCGGCCTTAATCAGCAGAACCGAGGCGAGCGCACCGATGCACGAGACGGCAAGCGATGCGATAAACAGCGTCATGCTATCCATTGTTTACGCTCCCTTCTGCTTTCTCGGACAGACCCTGGGCCACAGCCGACACGTCGACGGCAGGGCCGTTCTGAATCGAACGCAGGCGCTTGGCCTCGTCGAGTTCGCGATCCGCCGCGCCGCCCATGACGGTGAGCGCCTTGGTGGGGCAAGCCGCCACGCAGTGCGGACCCTCGGGGTCGAAGGCGCACAGGTCGCACTTGACGGCACAGGTGTACTGGCCGGGCGCCCACGTAAGCAGGCTGCTCGGGGACTTAGGGTACGAAGGCGTCGGGTCGCACATGCCTGCGACACCGGCAATAGACGTGCCGTCCGGATGGATGGCGCCGAAGGGGCACGCGATGGCGCACAGCCTGCACCCGATGCACTCCTGCTCCTTAACGTGGATGCGGTCGCCATCGTGCTCGATGGCGTTCACCGGGCAGACCTCGGCGCAAGGGGCACCCTCGCAATGGTGGCAGGCCAGGGCGGCCGAGATGCCGCCGGTCTTCACGAGCGCCAGACGCGGCGTGTCCTGAAGACCTTGCATCCGGTGGGCATCTGCACAGGCGGACTGGCATGTTCCGCAGCCGATGCACCTCTCCGGGTTGATATCGATGAAGCGGTTCATCCCCACTTCCTTTCAAAATAACGGGCCGGGCGTCCGATGCGCTTGGACGCCCGGCCCAAAAAGCCAACGAGAACGGGACTACACGATTTGGTTCACGTGCGTCTCGTCGTCGAACTTGGCGGCGCCGGGCTCAACATCCTGGGGAGCGGCAGCGTCCACCAGAGCCTGCTTAAGCTCGGTGTACTGACGCTCCACCTCGCCCTCGGCCCACACCTGGTCGGCGATGGCGTCGACCTGGCAGGCAGAGAACTTGTCCTCGGGCGTGTGCGAGACCGGGTCGACCTTGTGCATGGTCAGCTCGTTGCACTTGCCGATCCACCACTGGTAGGTCATATAGACCGTGCCCTTGTTGATACGGTCGCTCACGTCGGCGCGGCTGTAAACCTGGCCGCGACGGCTGTGAATCGAGACGATGTCGCCATTCTTGATGCCGCGCGCCTCGGCGTCCGCGGGATTCATGCGGACAAAGCCGGGCTCGTCGGCAAGCAGTGCCAGCGTCTTGCAGTTGCCGGTCATCGAACGGCAGCTGTAGTGGCCGACCTCGCGGACGGTGCAAAGGATGAGCGGGTACTCATCGTCGGGAAGCTCGGAGGGCGCCTCCCAATCGTGCGCCATCAGGTTGGCACGGCCGTCCTTGGTCGTGAACTTGCCGCCCGCGAACATGTCGGGGGTGCCATGGTCGTTCACATCGGTGCTCTTGACAGGCCACTGTGCAAAGCCGCCCTCGGGAGCCATCTTCTCGTAGGTCGCGCCCACAAAGTTGGGGCACAGGCTAATGCACTCGTTCCAGATCTGCTCGGTGTTGTCGTAGTGCATGGGGTAGCCCATGCGCGTGGACAGGTCCGCGAAGATCTCCCAGTCGTGACGGCACTCGCCCTTGGGCGGAACAGCCGCATCAAAGTGCTGGAAGCTACGGTCGGATGCGGTAAAGACACCCTCGTGCTCGCCCCAAGAGGTAGCGGGCAGGATAACGTCGGCGAGCATGGTCGTCTGCGTCATAAAGATGTCCTGGCAAATGAACAGATCCAGCTCGGAGAGCGTCTTGCGCATACCGGCCGAATCGGGCTCGGTCTGCACCGGGTCCTCGCCGTAGTTGTAGAAGCAGTGCACCTTGCCCTCGTCGACCAGGTGGCCCAGGTCGGTGAGCTTGTAGCCCTCCTCGAGAGGCAGCTTCTCCTCGGGCACGCCCCAGGCCTTGGCGAACTTGGCGCGCGCGGCCGGGTCGGTGACCTTTTGATAGCCAGGGTACAGGTTGGGCAGCATGCCCATATCGCAGGAGCCCTGGACGTTGTTCTGGCCACGCACGGGCGCGAGGCCGGAGTTGGGTTTGCCGATCTGGCCGGCAACGCAGGCGATGGAGGCGATGGTGTGCACCGTCTTCAGGTTCTGCTTCTGCTGGCATACGCCCATGCCCCAGCCAATGATGGCAGAAGGCTTCGCCGTGGCGTACATCTCGGCAGCTTGGTGGATCAGCGCGGGTTCGACACCCGTGATGTCCTGTACGGATTCGGGAGTGTAGTTCTTGATGGTCTCCCACCACTCGTCAAAGCCGTTCGTGTGCTCGGCGACGAATTCCTTGTCGTAGAGGCCATCGTTGACCAAGCAGTTGGCAAAGGCGTTGAGGAACGCGACATTGCAACCGTTCTTGATCGGAAGGTAGATATCGGCGATACGCGCGGTTTCGATATGGCGCGGGTCGGCGACAATGATCTTGCAACCCTTTTCTTTGGCTCGCACGATACGCCTTGCGACGATGGGGTGCGAATCGGCAGGGTTATAGCCGAAGAGGAAAATGCAGCCCGCATCCTCCATACCGGGGATGGAGCATGACATGCAACCTGAACCAACCGTGTCCATCAGACCGAGGACAGTAGGGCCGTGTCAAGTACGGGCGCAGTTGTCTACGCTGTGGGTGCCGATGCACGCACGCGTAAACTTCTGCATGACGTAGTTCGCCTCATTGCCGCCGCCTCGCGAAGAGCCGGTGGTCATGACAGCGTTAGGACCATATTCGTCAATTATGGCCTGCATCTTAGATGCGGTGAAATCCAGTGCCTCGTCCCAGCTTACGCGCTCAAGATCCGCGCCCTTGGTGCGGCGGATCATCGGGTGCAGCACGCGAGGAGTCAAGATCTTGGTGTCGTTGATGAAGTCGTAGCCGCTCATGCCTTTAAGGCACAGCTCGCCCTGATTGGTGATGCCGTTGAGCGGTTCGGTACCCACGACCTGGCCGTTTTGGACCAGGAGGTTAAACTGGCAACCGGCGCCGCAATACGGGCAGATCACTTTATGTTTCTCCATGACACCCTCCTTCCTTTCTCTGCTACCGATTATTCGGTACGTATTTGGCAATCGTTGGGTTTGTCGCCTTAACGCTTACGCCTCGTTTTCGATCGTGGCGCGGGCACGCTCGGCGGTGAGTTCCGCCAGACGTTCGTCGTCCACCAAGGTGAGGCCCTTGGTCGGGCATGCCTCGGCACACGCCGGACCGCCGGGACGGTCGACGCACAGGTCGCACTTAAGCACAAAGCTCTTGGTCTGCGAACCCACGCAAATATCGCCCATCAAGACGGGGACCTGCGTGGTCGCTACGCTCACGGCACCAAAGGGGCATGCCATGACGCAGCTCTTGCAACCGATGCAGTTGTCTTCGTTGACGCCGATGCGATGGTTCTTTGGATCAAAGAACAAGGCGCCCGTGGGGCAAGCCTTGGCGCACGGAGCATCCTCGCAGTGATGGCAGGCCACCGGTGCGGAGATCTCGTACGTACGCGTCACACGCAAGCGCGGCGCCGCGATGTTGCCGGGGATGTCATGCGCCTCGATGCAGGCCGCCATACAGGTTTGGCACCCGATGCACCGTGAAGAATCGGCGACGACTCGTTTATTGCCCATATTGTTCACTCCCTCCTGAATCCCTAGCCGAAGGGATCCTGCCGACGTTGTCCCAGATCGCCCGTGATCTGGCATCGACGTATCGCTTGCTCGCGGCGAAACGGGCAATCGATAGAATTCCTCCAACGGTATACAGGTTGAATATACGCAGTTGCTGGGGGCATACTTATGCGTAAGCCTTGCAATACGGGTGTAATGCAGAGGTTTGAGCAGCTCAGGATTATTCTTTGTTGCGCATAAAGCTATGTGTATTACACATGTAACAGATAGGGTTTTGTCGCACTCCTATTATTTTTTTGTATTACGATTATGATAATTTTGCACGGATTAACTTGAGCGAAATAAAGTGTTGCCCATGCAGTTGGCGCAGGTAAGGTTCAGACACCAAAACCAAGCGCGAGATTGCTAAACATCCGATCGTCTGCCTAGACGGCTCGCTGTTTCGAAGATTGTTTCTCCGTGTTTTGTCATCATATGGGGGAGGCCAACGATGGCATCGACTCAAAAACGAGCCATCCTACAAGTTCGCATTCGCGAAGAGGATAAACAGCACGCCGAGCGCCTCTATGATGCCATGGGGACGTCGCTTGCCGAGGCCGTGCGCCTCTTTGTCTCGCAGAGCATTTTGATGCGCAAGCTCCCCTTTCAGCCAGTTGCCGTGCGATCGAAGGATGGCGCCGCGGCATATGGCCTACTCAAAAAATATGGAAACCCCAATCGTCGTTCCGAAGAGCGCAACGCCTGGATTGAATACCTCGCGGCAGAGAGTGACGGCTTAATCTTGGACCCCGAGGAAGTTGACATCCATGAGTAGCACCATCATCGACGAAACCGTCATTCTGCGTTACCTGCTCGACGACGACGAGATTCTGTCGCCCCGCGCCGCCAAGGTCATCGCCACGCGCACTGCTCGTGTCTACCCCGAGATCATCACGCGCGTCGTCGTCACGCTGCGCGATGTCTATAAGGTCCCCCGCACAGAGATTGCGGCTGCCATGACCAGGCTGCTCGACGACGTGATGGTCGACGAGCCCACCGTCGTCACCTTTGCCATCAGGCTGTTCGGCAAAACGCACCTAGATTTTTCCGACTGTCTGCTCACCGCCCGCACCGCCATCTACAATGACGACGTCGTGAGCTTTGGCAAGCCGGTTATCCAAGGCATGATCGACTACCGCAATCAGCGCCAAAAAGTCGCCGACGCCCGCAATCACGCCACCGACAGAACCATCGACAAACTCCGCCACCGCCCCCGCAGCTAATCGACAAACAGCGGCACCGCCCCGCCCCTCAACCCCATCCCCTCCTAAGTTGCGGTGAAATAGTTCCTATTTTTTGCCTTCTGACGGCCATTTAGGAACTATTTCACCGCAACTTTTTGTAAGGGCAGATTTCAACACCGCTGAAAGGCCCCTGACAACCGTTTACCGATATCTTTTGGTCGGGTCTAACCTTCTGAGCTGCGGCGTCAAGCTTTTGGTCAGCTCATGGCAAGGTTCAGCGAAATCAATATGCGATAGCGTGGTATCGTTCGCTCATCCTCGAGACATGGGGTCGCTAATGGGTAAGGCCGATCACTGTTCCAAATCTCAGACAAGGCTTTTCTTCTCGGTATTCGAGGCCCATCATGACGGACGCTTGTTTATTGCCACCGAAAAATGGGACGAACGTTGTGCCTACTCGCTCATGCAAAAGCAAATGATCGTTCGACTCTATAACCACGTCTATGCCGACCCTGCATACTGGAATGACCTTGGTATAGAAGACCGCATTTTTCAGCTGGCATCCGCCATTGCGGTCGTTGAACCCGAAGCGGTATTTTGTGGGGCGACCGCGGCTCTGCTCTATGGTATCGGTTCGGCACACACACTTCTCAATAAGGTACAAGTTCTGTTGCCGCGAGCCACCAGGCGCGATACGTACGAATTCGTTGAGTATCGTCGCTGGCGGGCGGGCGAAGTGTGGCAGCTCGGTCCGTTTACGTTGACAGATCCGTACCGCACGGTGGTCGATATCGCCCGAACGAGCGCTTTTCGATATGCGCTGGGCTATGTCGATGGCCTGGCTCGTGAGTATGATGTCGAGCGCGAAGAGTTGCGCGCGTATGCACAGGCCAATTGCCGTGGGCTGCACGGCATCGCACGTGCGTTTGACGTTTTTGAGCACATGGACGGCAGGTCAGACAACGGCGGTGAATCTGAGGCAAGGGCAGCGATGATCCTCGCTGGAGTAGCCACTCCCGAACTTCAGGTTGAAATCACTCGGCCGGGAAATGCAGGATACTACCTTGCAGATTACGGTTGGCAGATGCCGGACGGATCTTGGAAGCTGGCTGAACTCCATGGCCTGGGTAAATTTGAAGACAATCACCAAGACGATTCCGAACACGCCGCGGCAAAAACTTATCGAGCCGCCCTTATACGCGATGCAAACTTACGCGCTATGGGCCACAACATCATCCATTTCAAACTTTCTGACACCTACAATGTCGAAGCGTTCGGCACCATGATGCGCGGCTTCGGCATTCCAACAACAAAGCCATATGCCGACTCTTGACCCACGCATATCCGAGCGGCCTTATCCACCCAGCCTCAAATAAGTTGCGGTGGAATAGTTCCTGAATAGCCGAGAAAAGCCCAAAAACAGGAACTATTTCACCGCAACTTAGGAGGGGATGGGGGTTTCCGGCATGTATACGAAAACGGCTCTGGTCCCAAAAGGAAACAGAGCCGTTAATCTATCTTATGGAGCGGGCGACGGGAATCGAACCCGCGTCATCAGCTTGGAAGGCTGGGGTTCTACCATTGAACTACGCCCGCAAGATATGGTCGGGACGACAGGATTTGAACCTGCGACATCCTGCTCCCAAAGCAGGCGCGCTACCAAACTGCGCCACGTCCCGAAGGTGTTGAGCAGCTAAGGTCTAAACCTTGCGTGTCCCAAAGCGAAGGAAATTATAGGGGAGACTCCCCGCCTGTGCAAGCACAGAAACCCTAGCTCCTCGAATGTGCGACAAACTGGCTATGGGCCAGGCCGATTACAAACGCCACCACGGCAACCGGCGCCCAGGCGGCACCGATATCCGCCAGCGGCAAAGCATCGAACGGCAGCCAGGCACCCGCAAAGAACGCGTCACGGATCGAAGTGATCACGCTCTGCACGGCGACCACGCCGCCGACCCAAACCCACACCTGCGGATGCGCGTCGCAAAAGCCGTGCGCCAGGCCCATAAGCACCAGCACGATGGCAACGGGATACAGGGCGTTGAGCATAGGCACCGAGAACATAAGGATCACGTCGAGGCCTACATTGGAAAGCACGCACGAAAACGCCGCGAACACAAAGGCGAGAATCGCAAACGGACGACGCATGGCCTCCTCGGAAGCCTCCGCTCCCCCTTCGACCACATACGTCTCGCAGAAGTAGCGCGAACAGCAGCTAATGAGGCCAATGCACACGTTCATGCAGGCGAGGAAGAAGATCGCGAAGACCACGACCGTACCGGCCAGACCAAAGTGCATGGAGGCAGAGCGGGCTAGGATTGCGGCGCCGTTGATGGCATCGGGCATAACGGTACCGAGCTGCATGCCGGCAAGCGCCAGGCCGCAGTAGATGACGGCCATGAGCACACCGGCGATCACACCGGAGCGGGAAATCTCAAAGGCCACGCGCTTGTCATCGGTAACGCCCAGCTCGTGGATGGTCTCGGCGATGATGATGCCGAAGGCGAGCGACGCGAGCAGGTCCATGGTCTGATAGCCAGTCAGAAAGCCTTGCACGGCAGCGCCCGCATCGTAGGGAGCCTGAGGCGCGGCAGCCGGTCCCAGCGGCGAGATCACGGCAGCACCCACAACCAGCACGATGAGCGCGATAAGCGCGGGGCCCGTAATGCGACCGAGTACGCGCGTGATGACGCCCGGACGCAGCGTGAGCGCAAACGCAACCACGAAGAACCCGATGGCAAAGACCAGGCGAGCCGTGCCGAGCGAAACGCCCTCGGGCAGCAGCGGCACCAGCATCTCGAAGGCCGTGGAGCTCGTGCGCGGAATGGCCAGGCACGGGCCGATGGCCAGATACACCGCCGCGACAAAGAACTCACCGAACTTGGGGTGCACGCGACCGGCAAGCTCGCGCGCCGTTCCGGCAAGCGCCACAGCGATAAAGCCCATGACGGGCAGGCCGATGGCGGCAATCAGAAAGCCGAGCATGGCGACCGGCGTGGCAGAACCTGCCTGCAGCGCCAGCAGCGGCGGAATAATGAGGTTGCCGGCGCCAAAGAGCATCGAGAACAGGGCGATGCCGACGGTGACGACATGGTCGGAGCGCAGACCGCGCGGGGCGGATGAAGCCATGGGACCACCTTTCAAATCGAACCAAAAACGGGACGGGCAAAAGACCCATCCCGCAAGTATAAACGCTTTAGCAGGCTACATCCTGCCAGGGCGTCAATCTGGCTGCCAAGCGAGTGCACTACGCGCCCGGATGGCGGCGACGCAGCAGCTCGAACCCCAGCGCGATAAGTGCAACAGCGCCTGCAGCGACGGCGACAGCGAGCGGCGCCTGTCGCCCGTATCGGCGAGCTGCTGAGCGCTCGTCCTGGACGAAGCCTTCTTGCCGGAGTTTTCCGCGCCATTCGCCTTTGTCTTATCGGCCGCGGAATCATCCGAGCTACCGGGTTTTGCCGGGTCCTTGGAATCCGACTGGTCGGAATCGGGCGACCCGGGTTTGTCCGGCTCCGGCTGGTCCGGCTGGTCGGGCTCCGGCTTATCGGGCTCGGGCTTATCCGGCTCGGGCTTGTCCGGATTACCCGGATCGGGTCCATCGGGCTTGTCCGGACTCGGTTCGACCGGGTCGGGGTCGACGGGCTCCTGCTTCTTCTTCACCGTCAGCGTACCGGGCTCGACGACAACATCGAAGTTCGGGTCGGTGACCGTCGCCCCGATCTGGTACTCGCCCGCCGGGGAACTCTCGTCGGCGTCGCAGATGTACTCAACCTTCACGCCCGAGGTATCGACCGCACTCTCCAGGGTCGAGGTGAACGCGGGGTTCGCCTCCCCCTCGAAGCGCTCGGCGTCGTCAACCTTCACCATGAGCTTCGCCGGCGTAATCTTGAACTTGCGCGAGGCGGCGCCGATATACCCGTTGCTTCGCAGCGTGGCTACAGCGCGGTACGTGCCGGCATCGGTCGGGGCCTCACTTGACGAATAGTGCGTGCCGCCCGTCCCGTAATACCTAACCCTCAGATCACCCTCGCAGGCCTCGGGAGCCCCCGTGACCTCGGGCGCTTGGGCATCACCGCTGTAGACGAAGTTACCGCCCTCAAACGCGAGCTCAACCCGCTTCGCCTGGACGACCAGCACAAAGTGCGCGGTCACCGTCTCGCCCTGAGCATCCTTGCACGTGACGTCGAAGGTGGAAACGCCCGCCTTGGAGGGAGTTCCCGAAAGCGTCAAGCCACCCGACGTGCGGGAAAGCTTAAGCCCATCGGGGAGCTTCGCGTCGTCCCACGCGTACTCATACGGAGCTTCGCCACCCGCGGCACCCGAAATCGTCGCGCGATACGTGCTATGCGCGCGTGCGACCGGCAGCAGACCGCCGTTGAACACGAGGGCATCCCGAGGCACAACGGATATGACGGCACGATCGCTGTCCACCTGTGCCTCGGTGCCGAGATAGCGCTGAGTGATGCGGCAGAAATACTCGCCGGCCTGCTCGTCATCGAGGTCCGAGAGCGACAACGTCTCCCCCGTCTCGTCATCGAGCGCCACGGCCTTGCCATTCACCATGCGGAACCACTGGTACGAGAGCTCAATCTCGGCGGCAGAGCCCGTGGACGCG
>DBGEDL010000058.1:0-7486 GCA_048375035.1 Collinsella sp. | reverse complement strand
CCACGCGGCCAGGCGCGGACAGGCCGCCGACAGGTCGGCGGAGGCGTCCACGCGCTCGCCGCGCCTGGGCTTCGGCGCCGTCACGAACCTGTGCGACGCCACCTCGGCGCTCACCGTCGAGGGCGACCTGCCCAGCTCCCTCGCGATCTCCCTGCACGACGCTCTGCGCTCCAGCATCCTCTGGACCGTGTCCCGCTCGTGCCTCGTGAGCCTGCCGTAGGCCCTCGGGACCGCCTTTGCGGAGCCACTTTTCTTCTTTCCGGACATGCCGTCCTCCGATCTCCCGGGGCCGGCCGGCCCGGCCCTCAGGGTATCGGGTTCCCACATTCATCCGTACATGTGCGGATGAATGTGGGAAGTGTTCGGATAAAGTCGATAATCAAGGCCGAATTCCACAATGTAAGCGATTTTTAAAAATGTTCTTGCCACCGAGTTCAGGCTCCGTTATATTATCCCTTGCGCGCTTGCGCACCCTTGATCGGGCGTTTAGCTCAGGGGGAGAGCGCTTCCCTGACACGGAAGAGGTCAGAAGTTCAAATCTTCTAACGCCCACCAAATGTTCGCAGCTCAGAGGCTATGTCCTCTGGGCTGTTTTGTTTTATGTCGCCAAATCCGCCGGCAGTTCCAACCGCCCAACTAGCCAAAAGCCGACCATCTACTTGCCGATCTATCCATCGGCATAACCAATCAGTCCGCACCGCAACTTCTCAGCAAAACGCCGCGATGTCTGCGCCCTGCGGTATCCTTGAGCCACTTGCACCTGCAGCACCAAGGAGCCGCCATGCGCACCGAGCTCGATGTCCCCTTTTCGCACAAAGAAGAAGCCAAGGCGCTGGGCGCCAAATGGGACCGGACCAAGAAGATCTGGTATGTACCCAGCGGCGTCAACCCCGAACCCTTTGCCGAGTGGCTGCCCGGTGTTGACCGATCCGACCCCTCAGCGCCGTATATATATCTAGTACTGGGCAAGCGCGAGTGCTGGAAGTGTCACAAAGAGACCTCGGTCGCGGCCTTCGGCATTCCCTATCGAGCCGATAACGACGAGAGCATCGTCATCGCGCACGCGCCCAACGAAGCCGGGCACATTGCCATCGACACGGCCAACGCCAACGCACTCGCCATCGTGCCCGCTCTTGGCTGCGTGCCAGGCGAGATCCGCGACTACCTTCATAAGCGCTGCGGCTACAAGCCCGTAGGCGCGCGAGCCTCCAAAGCCCCGTCGCTCGGCAACACGTGCACCAGTTGCGACGCGCTGCAAGGCAGCCGCTATCTGTTCGAGGAGCCCTCGTCCCCATTTGCCCTCACTGCCATCAACAAGCTGCCGGCACTGGAGTTTGTGCGCGTCGAAGTTGCCGGCGTCTTTGGCGTCCCGGCCACGCGTACCGACTTTGACCAGGCGCTCTTTACCTGGGCACGCGACCATCACGCCGAGTTCCACAAGCAACTCGGTGAGGAGATTTATTTGTAGAGGCAAAAGACACTCACAGCCAACTCCTCCGCATCACCTATCCCTCGTCGCCGGCGTCATACACGATATCGAGGCCACAAACAGGGCATTTCTCCGGATACACCGGCATATGAACGCCTGTCCGTTTTCTCCCTTCGTCGCTAAGTCTGTCGCACGCATCGATGAACCGAATGTCGAGGCACGGTATTTGCGAGCCGCAGCAAGGACAGGCGACGACAAACGACCCGCAATCAACTTCTACGCTCGGAAACATTTTGTTGTCTATAAGGGCGCACGGCAGTTTTCCGTACTTCCTCATCGCAATATCGCCTCGCCAGCTCACATTCGCTCCCCTCTCGCTATACAAATCAGGAAGAGCATGCACCGGCAGGCGTGTGCGAGATTGCATCGCCACGCGATCCGATCAAACAGCACGATCGTAAAAGACCGCCAAAGCCAAATTTCATCGTCGGTCGCACCCTGTCCGGCAAACTCAATATCGACGGGTATGTGCTTCAGATAACTCATGTCGGGCGCAAAACGAGGGTCCGGTCCGCCTTCATGAACAGGACCGTGCAGAACAAACCATCCGTTTTCGGGCTCGAACCGCTCAACAAACGCAAGGCCGAGCACCTTATAGCCCACCTCGGTTGCAAATATGACTCCGACTGGGACGTCACATTCCATGCAGTTGAGCATTTTACGGTTGTAATTCTGGTCTCGAAAACCAACGGTACCCGGCGCTTGAACCGAGTACTTAATGACCCACGTACCATCGTCCAAATAGAGCGGAGGCACATTGTTGATGCTCTCGGTTTGCCGCTGGCGCGCTTGTACCCCGCTACCCCACTCCCCTGTATACTGATGTAGCACGTGTTTCATCCGGGCTTGTTGGGCCGGATTGTTCATGGGAGGGTCTTATGGCTGCTTCGAATCCGCCTAAGGGGAGCGTTTCTTCTTCGTCCATCAAGCCGGTTACGCGCAAGGCCGTGCGCTGCCAGCGCGAGGTCGCCTGGCTTGTCACGCAGGCGGCGGGCAGGCTTGTGGCGACCACTCAGGACGTCAATGCGCCTACGCCGAGCTTTGTGTTAGCGGCGGCGCTGGATTTTGTGCGCCAATTGGAGCTTGCCGCACAGGATGCCAGCGGCCACCTCGACTACCAGAATGTTATGGCGCCCGACCTGCAAACGTTCTGCCACATGGCCAAGTTGCCCGCCGCGCCCAATGCGCTTTCGGACGTAGGCTACATGTTTACGCTTTCGGGCGCGGACCTTATCCGTGACATCTATGCATACTGCAGTGAGCTCGCCGAGCGTCACGTCTTTGGCACGGCTGAAGTCAAACCGGGAAATGTCATCAAGCTGGTTCTTAGGCTGTTCTTGATGGACGGACACGAGGCTGCGCAGGAATAAGTCGTCCGGCAGAGCCATTACCGATCCGGCGATGACGCCTTGCCGTAGCCGTCACCGCACGAGCGAAGATTTTCGGACGGTCGGATATCGAGAGTGGATATTTGGACGATTTTTGGGGCTTTTGCGGCAGATTCCGTCCAAATATCCACTCTCGTTCGATAGGTGTCCGAAAATCCTCGCTCGTCCGTCCGAATATCCACTCTCGTTTGGCGAGCATCCAATTTTCCACGCTCGTGCGTCCAGATATCCACGCTCGTGCGGCGGGCGAACCGCGAGTGATCGACGATCAGCCGGCATCGTCTCCAGTTCGCCGCAGAGCCGTGGCCCCATATGGGTATACTCTCGAGGATTCGACTCGATTCGCCCCCGCTGGGGCGTCAAAGGAGACTGCATATGCCCACTACCTCAACCGACCCGCGCGCCGCAGCCGCTGCACTGCTGGTGGCCGGCACTACCTGCCACGGCTTTGCCGTCGAGCGCTGCGAGACCGTGCCCGAGCTCGACTCGGACGCCTACGTGCTGCGCCACACTGCCTCGGGCGCTCGCCTGCTGTACCTGGCGTGCGACGACGAAAACAAGGCCTTTGCCATTGGCTTTAAGACGCCGCCGGCCGATTCCACCGGCGTGTTCCATATTCTTGAGCACTCGGTCCTGTGCGGATCGGCCAAATTTCCCGTCAAGGAGCCGTTCGTGGACCTGATCAAGAGCTCCATGCAGACGTTCCTCAACGCCATGACCTACCCCGACAAGACCATCTACCCCGTTGCCACCACCAACGAGCAGGATCTGTACAACCTGATGGACGTGTACCTGGACGCAGTGTTCAACCCGGCCATCTATACCAAGCCCACCATTTTTGAGCAGGAGGGCTGGCACTACGAACTGGACCTGCCGGAGGGCGCCGAGGGCGAGGGCAGCCCCGCGAGCCTGCGCGAGGGCACGCTGCGCTATAACGGCGTGGTGTTCAACGAGATGAAGGGCGCGCTGTCCGACCCCATGAGCGTGCTGGACGACGCCGTCAACGCCGCGCTCTATCCCGACACCGCCTATGCGCACGAGAGCGGCGGCGATCCGCGCGCGATTCCCGCGCTCACCTACGAGCAGTTCCTGGACACGCACGCGCGCCACTACAATCCTTCCAACTCCTACATCACGCTCTATGGCGACCTAGACGCGGACCGCGCGCTGGCCTTTTTGGACGAGCGCTATCTGTCGCAGCCGAGCGCCGCGAGCCGGCGCATGGATGCAGCCGTTGCCGCCGGCGAGGACCCGTCCACGCTGGCACCCAATCCGCTGGGCGTGCAGGCGCCCGTGACCTGCGAGTATAAGCGCGTCGAGATGGCCACCACGCCCGAGAACGCCCTGGTGGGCCTGGGCCTTGTGCTGGGCAGCGCACTCGACCGCAAGCGCACGATCGCCGCGGACATCCTGTTCGAGGCGCTGCTGGGCTCCAACGAAGCACCGGTTAAGAAGGCCATTCTGGCCGCCGGCCTGGGCGGCAACGTGGTGAGCTATACCGCGGCCGAGAGCCTGCAGCCCTACGAGCTCATCATGCTGCAAAACGCGCAGCCCGGCGTGGCGCGTGAACTGCGTCGCGTGTTCCAGGACGCCTGCCGCGACCTGTGCGAGCACGGCGTTCCGCGTGAGCGCCTGGAAGCCATCATCAGCAGCAACGAATACGACCTGCGCCAGCGCGACTACGGTATCGCCGACGGCGTGGCCATTGCGTGCGACGCGCTGAGCACCTGGCTCTACGATGACGACGCCGCGACGCTGGCACTCAAGTACGGCCCGGTGTACGAGGAGCTGCGTGGCGAGCTGGACAGCAGCTATTTTGAGAACCTGCTGCGCGAGCTGGTGCTGGAAAACGACCACATGGCGTTGGTCGAGCTGGTGCCGGTGGACGCCGCCGAGGGCGCGGAGAGCGCCGAGGCCGCCGAGCTGGCAGCCAAGCGCGATGCCATGACCGATGCCGAGCTGGCCGACGTGGTCGAGCGCACGGCTGCGCTGCGTGCCGCACAGGAGGCGGAAGACACACCCGAGGCCAAGGCCACGCTGCCGCGCCTGCGCGTGTCCGACATTGGCGAGGCGCGCCCCGAGCCGCCGCTGGTCGTGGACACGACCGCACCCATCCCCTGCCTGCGCCACGGCATCCCCACCAACCGTCTGGCCTACGCCATGCAGTATTTCGACCTGAGCTGCGTCGCGTTTGAAGACCTGCCCTACGTGACGCTGCTCTGCCGCCTGTTCAAACAGCTGCCCACGAGCGAGCACTCGGCAGAGGAGCTCGACAACTTGCTTGCCGGCAAGCTGGGCTTTTTGAGCTTTACGACCGAGGTCATGACCCAACCCGACGTGGACGGCGTGCACCCCTACCTGCTGGTGAGCGCCGGCGCCCTGTCCGAGAAGATCGATGCGCTGGCGAGCCTGCCGCGCGAGGTGTGGTCGAACACGCTGCTGGCGGATGCCGACGCCGACCGCGTCCGCGACGTGCTCACACAGATTCGCATTGGGCTTGAGCAGGGGTTTATCAACAACGGTCACTCGGCGGCACTCGGTCGCGCGATGAGCTACAGCTCGCCTTCGGCCGTGGTGCGCGAGCAGCTTTCGGGCGTTGATTTCTATCTGTTCCTGCGCGATTTGCTCGAACACTTTGACGAGCGCCTGGACGGCCTGCGCGCCAAGCTTACCGAGCTGGCAGGTCGTATCTTTGTGGCCGACGGCTGCCTGGCGAGCTTTACCGGCAGCGATGAGGACTTTGACGCGTACTGGAATGCTGCGGGCGACCTGGGGCTGGGCGCGGGTGCGGCGGGCATTGCCGGCAACGACGCGCTCGTGGTGCCGACGCCGCGCGACCGCCACGAGGCCTTTGCCATCCCCAGCGACATCTGCTTTGCGGCGAGCGCGTGCGATCCGCGTCGCTTGGGGCTCGAAGTGACGGGCGCCTGGGCGGTTGCTGCCAACGCACTCTCCTACGACTACCTGTGGAACGAGATCCGCGTGAAGGGCGGTGCGTACGGTTGCGGATTCCGCGCGGCCGGCGAGCGTCAGACGGCGTTCTACACCTACCGCGACCCGGCAATCGACCCCTCGATTGAGCGCGTGGCGCGCGCAGGCGAATGGCTCGGCAGCTTTGAGCCCGACGAGGCCGCCTTTGAGGGCTTTATCGTGAGCTGCGTGAGCGGCATGGACGCGCCGGTGAAGCCGTACGCGCTCACCAAGCGCCGCAACACGACCTACCTGGCCGGGCTCGATCCGCACGCACGCGAGGAGCGCCGCACCCAGATGCTCGCCGCCACGCCCGGTGAGCTTCGCTCGCTCGGCGCCGACGTGACGCGCATCGCAGCCGAGTCGCCTACCTGTGTCTTTGGCGGCCGAGACGTCATCGCCAAGAGCAACGCCGGCTTTAACGTCGTCGACCTGTTGGGCTAACGCACAAAGGTAGATTTTTGGGATATGCCTGAAAATCTACCTTTTTCTTTTGCCGCAGTCTGCCGGTTTGTCTCGATCTGTAACGCCAAGACGGCAATATCGGCTCCAGATGTTACTAATCGAGACGTATTCGGATGACCCCGTCCCTTTGTCTCAATCTGTAACATCTAGGTCCGATTTTGCCGAGCTACTGTTACAGATCGAGACAAACCGCCGCGAACACCCGCTCTTCGTCAAAACCCACGAAGGTGTCCATGAACCGCCCCCTTTGCGATGGCTTATGTGGTGGTTTGGGTGTTTGCCCAGATAAAACCTGCCAAAATAAACCTGTCCCTTTTTGGTAGGTTTGCTAGAGGAGGTTGGGATGGACAAGGCCGAGTTGCGGAAGGCGGTGATTGCTCGGCGCGACGCTCTTGATTTGGATGTGCGGGCCGCGAAGTCTGCCGTTATCTGTGCGCGGCTTGTTGAGCTGTTGGATCACTTGGGTACCGCAGCGCCGCACACCGTTGCCGTCTATGCCGCGATGGGTTCCGAGGTCGACCCAGCCGCGTTTGCCGCTGCGGCCGCCAAACACGGCTGGCGCGTGGCCTATCCGTGCATGTTCTCGGCAACAGACGCCGCAGCTTGTGGCCAGCGCATGTGCATGCGGGCAGTTGCCGCCGACGATGCGTCCGCGGCGCCGTTTATCGCCCACCCCACGCGGGCCTTCGCGGCCACAGACATCGGCAGCGGTCGCTTCCCTATCGTGCCTGCCGAAGCTCTCGACATGATCATCGTGCCGCTCGTAGCATTCGACCGCGCCGGCGCGCGCCTGGGCTACGGCGGCGGCTGCTATGACCGCTACCTGCCCATGCTCTCGTCCGCATGTCAAATCATCGGCATAGCCTTTGACGAGCAGCGTGTCGGCCACGTTCCCACCGACGCCCACGACCTGCCGCTACCCCACATCATCAGCGCCTGATCGCCGCTGTATCGCACCCGCAAGATGAGCGTGGAAAATCTCCCACTTTGAGCCCCCTTACGAGCCAAAAACGGGAGATTATCCACGCTCATTGGTCGCGCGCGCAGACGTGGTGTAAGAGCGTCCTGAGGTCCGTCGCTGCAAGTCCCGATGTTACTCCTTCTTGAGACCGCGCCTCTCGACTATCTCGTCCACTATCTCCCTGGCGCGCCGCCCGAGCGCGCGGCGCCTCCC
>DBGEDL010000057.1:0-4622 GCA_048375035.1 Collinsella sp. | reverse complement strand
TTGCTGAGGTTCGCCATGCCCTTCTTGAAGTTGAGGACCAGGTCTTCGGCGTTCATGCTGCCCCCATCATCGCGGTCTACGGGGTCAAAGATATGGCACCGTGGGGACACATGTATGTCAATCCTGGTCTAACAGAGCCTTCGATAATCGACTTTGCCAACATATGTGAGGCAGTGGACTACTTCTTCAGGTCGGGAGATGACTTCAACCGCGAGCGAGAGGGTGAGCTTAACCGAAACTTCCTCCAGCACGGTATGATGTACAAGCCGGTCCGACGCAAGACTTGCATCAAGCTCTTCGTGCTGTTGGATGCCGTGAGCTCGTCGTTACCTGACGCGTTGGGATATGTCTCTGGCTTGGCTAAGAGTTAGACTGTCATTTACATAAGGCTTGGATGCCTCGGCTCGCTTACCGATGAGTATCCACCAATCTCACCGGAGCAATGACATTTAATACAAGCGGCGCTACTATTAGCAGCGCCGCTTGTATTGTTTCCATGCTCGTAGACGGGTTTCGCCAAGTTGGCCATCGAACGCATCCTGACCGACGCGCTCGTGTCAATCTTTAGGCATAGTCATCAACGGCAAGCTTGGCAACGGACCGCACGACCCGGAGATCCCTAAGAGCTACTTCCTGAGCGATCGAATCGGCAAGCATCCGGAGAAGCCGATTAACAAGCGTGCCGCCGACAGCTTATCTCGGCTCCTAGAACTTGAAAAAAGACCCGCCAGTGTGCATGCGAAGCAGAGGCCGGGCTGGTTTACTGACTGCACCTTAACATGTCCCTTCGACTTTGTCTCTGAAATTCTAGAACTTGTGGAGGACGTGGCGCTCGCATTCGCAAGCCGAGCCCTCCTTTCACCGACTGGCAAAACGATTTACACCTAATTGTGGACATCGCCCACGCGATTTCCCTTTGCCCCCGCATCGATCTCGCTAAACTGATAACTGCTGCCACCAGGGCATTTTCTGGTGCACATTCTATTGGCTCATGCGAAGATCGGAGCGGGTATGTTTGCCGCCGAGTCCCATACCAGCCGTCATCACATCGCGATCGCCGCCATGGCCTGCCTATGCGTTTTGCTGGGCGGGCCTTCTTATGCCGCGGGCGCGGAGAGCCTCATCATCGCGGGCGCGACGTACTACGAGCCGGGCGCGTCGGGCCCCGGCTGGGCCTGGACCGACGCCGACCACCTGGAGCTTAACGGCTACGAGGGCGAGGCCATCGGCGCCGAAGGCGACCTGGTGCTGACGCTTACCGGGCAAAACTCCGTGACTGAGTCGCATGCGCCCGATGCGGACATCACGCAGTGCGGCATGGAGGTGTGGGGCGACCTGACGCTTCGCGGCTCCGGGACCCTGACGGCGACGGGCTCGCAGTGCGGGATCCACGTCTCGCAGGCGCTCGTGGTGGACGGCTGCACCGTCGATGCCCGGGCGGACGGGGCCGATATTACGGACGAGGCGGTCGCCGGCGTGATCGCAGGCGACATGGCCGTGCGCGGCGGCGGACGCGTCGTTGCCGCGGGCGCCGGGTCCGGAGCGGGCGTGCGCGCTTATGGTGTGTATCTGCAGGACGCAGGTTTTGGCGATGGTGGGTCCGGCTGTCGGCTTTCCGTCGAAGCTTCATGGCTTGATGCGACCGGCGTCGATGGCGGCGTCGCGTGCACGGGTGGCTCGCTTGCGTCTGCGCGGTTTGTGGCGCCTGCTGGCGGGGTCTTTGGTGCTAGTGGCGTGGTGGATGCCTCCGGTGCGGTAGCACCGCATGTGGTGATTGAGCCCGATGTAGCCACGCCTCCGGCGGGGGAGACCGAAAGGGTCGATGTACCTGGCGGTGGGGCGGACAAGTCTCCCGCCGATGCTAACCCCGCTGCCGGAGAGCCCACCACGGGGCCCACGGCAAATCCCTCGCTGAAACCCGCGGCCGCGACAACCAAGACAACAACGACAATAACCAAGACCACGGTCGCCAAAGTCCCCAAGCCCAAGGCTGCCACCGCGACAACTGCGGCGCTCCCCAAGACCGGCGACACCAATTGGATCGCCGCGTCCTTTACGCTACTCCTGTTGGGACTGGGGCTTCTAGGTGCCGCATATCGCTGTTGGGGCGTGCGGCATACCTAGCTGCAATACAAGAGCCCTGTAGAAGCTTTAAAGGCAACGCTTTCCGAAAGGGAGCGTTGCCTTTTTACTGCATGCAATGTATGAGGTGCCGTACCACTAAAAGGCTTAGTTAATTGATTGTAATTACATAATCTACTAGTGTATGTGCATTATACTAAGGTTGCACTCACACGATTGGAGGGTCCAAAAATGGCAAGCTCAACATTAACCATTAGGGTTGACGATGACCTCAAACGCGAGGCAGCAGAAGTGGCTGATTACTATGGACTTGATTTGTCGTCCGTGACGCGCGCATTCTTCAAGCAAATGGTCAACACCCATCGCATCCCGTTGACTTTTGCCCCTGAGGAGCCCAATGCCGAAAGCCTTGAGGCCATTCGCGAGGGGGACGCGTTTCTTGCATCTGGCAAAAAAGGACGTTTTGACAATGGCGCCGATCTTATCGCTGCGGCGATGGCACAATGAGCACGTTAACCGCAGAGTTCTCTGCAGCCTTCTCCCGAGATTTAAAGAAAAAAGCAAGGCGCCGTAAATGGGATCTATCCGAGCTTCAAAAGCTAATTGACCTGGTGCTACAGAATACACCCGAGTCAATGGACATATTAAAACGACGTCATAATATGCACCGGCTAAGCGGCAACTGGGCAGGGCGAAACGAATGTCACGTAGCAAACTCTGGCGACTGGCTTGTCATATGGTCATCAAACGAAGAGGTAGCTTTCTTTGAACGCACCGGCAGCCATGATGAGCTGTTCCGATAGCTCCCTTAATATCGACACCACCAAAGCTATCCGGATTTCAAGCAAATGACATCCTATTTGTTCAACATTGTTGGAGATTTAGCTGCGCAATGATGATTGCCTCCCATCCTAGGCTGGAATATCGTCTCCAAACCAGGCCCTGGCAGCGGTTTGCTCTGCAAAAGGTTGCGCAATGTGCTCGCCGGTAGATCCTGCGTGTGGCCATACGCTACCAGACTCTTCCTTTTCATCGACAGGTTCCTTAAAGCGATGGCCCAACACTGTCGATGAGCGGAATGAGGCAAACTGCGCCCCCGCGTTCTCTATCGAGGTGCGTCGATACTAGGTACGAGGGGTTCGCCCAGATCGAGACGACCTATTAAGGCATCTCTGTCCCTGTCGTCTCGATGAACACCTTCGACCTGACTCATGCCTTACGCGATGTTCGGACAAACTCGGTTATAGCGATTTGCCTTCTCATTAAAAGGGGCTGCAAGATGTTTACCGCCATGGCCTGCCTATGCGTTTTGCTGGGCGGGCCTTCTTATGCCGCGGGCGCGGAGAGCCTCATCATCGAGGGCGCGACGTACTACGAGCCGGGCGCGTCGGGCCCCGGCTGGGCCTGGACCGATGCCGACCACCTGGAGCTTAACGGCTACGCGGGCGAGGCCATCGGCGCCGAAGGCGACCTGGTGCTGACGCTTGCCGGGCAGAGCTCCGTGACGGAGTCGCATGCGCCCGATGCGGACATCACGCTGTGCGGCATGGAGGTTTGGGGCAACCTGACGCTTCGCGGCTCCGGGACCCTGACGGCGACGGGCTCGCAGTGCGGGATCCACGTCTCGCAGGCGCTCGTGGTGGACGACTGCACCGTCGATGCCCGGGCGGACGGGGCCGATATTTCTGACGAGGCGGTCGCCGGCGTGATCGCAGGCGACATGGCCGTGCGCGGCGGCGGGCGTGTCGTTGCCGCGGGCGCCGGGTCCGGAGCGGGCGTGCGCGCCTACGGCGTGTATCTGCAGGATGCGGGCCTTGGCGATGGCGCGGCCGGCTGCCGGCTTTCCGTCGATGCCTCGTGGCTTGATGCGGCCGGTGCCGACGGCGGCGTTGCGCGCACGGGCGGGTCGCTTGTGTCCGCACGGTTTGTGACGCCTGCTGACGGAGTCTTTGGTGCTGGTGGCGTGGTGGATGCTGCAGGGGTCGTGGCACCGCATGTGGTGATTGAGCCCGATGTAGCCACGCCTCCGGCGGGGGAGACCGACGGGGGCGAGGTACCGGGTGATAACACGGACAAGTCTCCCGCCGATGTTAACCCCGCTGCCGGAGAGCCCACCACGGGACCCACGGCAAATCCCGCGCTGAAACCCGCGACCACGACAGCCAAAACAACAACGACAGTAACCAAGACCACGGTCGCCAAGACGGTCAAGCCCAAGCCTGCCACCGCAACAACTGTGGCACTCCCCAAGACCGGCGACAACAACTGGATAGCCGCTTCTTTGGCGCTTTTGCTGCTTGGGACAGTGCTCATGGCTGCCGCATGTCGGTGCTGAAGCACCCATTTCGATAGACTATGTAGAAGGCTATATTCTTAACGACGCATTAGTAGATTAATTTAGGCTCTGTTAGACCAGGATTGACATGCCGACCTGCCGGCTAACTCGCCGTCTCCCCATCGGGCGCCGGCGTCTTGACCCTCATCTCGAACGGCATCCCGCCCTCCCGGACGAGCGCCCTGAGGAACGCATTGACGGCGGT
>DBGEDL010000056.1:0-65521 GCA_048375035.1 Collinsella sp. | reverse complement strand
ACCCATCGAAACACATCTCCACCGTTCCTTCAACTGGGAAAACGGCGCCCCCGGACCCCAGGAGGGGCCGCGGGGGCGTTCGGCTAGCTGCGGGAATGGCCTATTTGCTCAATGTGTTCGGCTGAGATCGGAAATCAACCTATGAAAGAAATAGGATAATTTGTACCCTTTGGCTTGCTCTTTTGCAAACGTATTCCCAATACGTTTTAAGCATGCGGCACTCGCCTTAAGGTCGAAATATAAACGGGGCGAGGCCGGACTACGTCACATACCGCAGGACGGGGGCACAGATCAGATTCACCTATCATGAATTCATCTGCGCGATAAAACTGCGCATGCAAATTTACCGCACTATGAACTACATCGTGCGGGACATGAAGGTGTCGACGACCCGCTAGCTTCACCCGCTTGAAAACACCCGCAAGCGACGGCAGCGTGAAAAGCAATTGGCCTCCGGCGAAACCTCTGCGGAGTTTTCGATCTCCGTATTTGTCGAACTGCCAGTTCTGCCACGCCGCCACTTCCTGCCCGCCGAGATCGTTCCTCAAGCCGCACAGCAGCCCGCCTTCTAAGACCTCAGAGTTCGCCATCGAAGGCGACCTGCCCAGACTCCTCACAATCGGCTTGCATGAGGCCCCGCGCTCCAACATCCTCTGGACCGTGTCCCTCTCGTACCTGGTGAGCGAGCCCGCCGTTGGCCCTCGGATGAAGCTACCGATCGAGACGGGGCGTATGATGGGCGGTCGCTGGAATCGCGCCCCACGCCATCTGCCCTCTCGTGCGATAATCCTCTGCAGAAGTCACCGAAAGCAGAGGGAGTTTGTGATGAAGGTTCTTTTGATCAATGGCAGCCCCAAGGCAAACGGCAACACTGCCCGCGCACTCACCGAGGTCGCAAAGCAACTTGATGCCGAAGGCATTGATACCGAGGTGTTTCAGCTGGGCACCAAGCCCATTCGCGACTGCATTGGCTGTGGTCGGTGCGGCAAGCTCGATTGCCGCTGCACCTTTGACGACGACGTGGTCAACGAGCTCATTGCCGCCGCCGAGCAGGCAGACGGCTTTGTCTTTGGCTCGCCCGTCTATTACGCGCACCCCAGCGGCCGCATCCTCTCGGCCCTCGACCGCGCGTTTTATGCTGGCAGCAAGGCCTTTGCGCACAAGCCGGGCGCCTCTGTCGCCGTTGCCCGCCGCGGCGGCACGTCGACCACGTTCGATGTACTCAACAAGTACTTCACCATCAACCAGATGCCCGTGGTTGCTTCCACGTACTGGAACAACGTGTTTGGTGCCATGCCGGGCGAGGCCGCCCAGGACGCCGAGGGCCTGGCCACCATGCGCAACATCGGCAAGAACATGGCCTGGCTCCTGCATTGTATCGAGGCAGGACAGGCCGCCGGCATCGAAGCCCCCGAAGCCGATCGCGAGCGCACCAACTTCATCAGGTAGAACGGCGGAACAAATACATGAGCGTGCAGATTTTTGGCACCAAAAAGTCCTTCGATACCAAGAAGGCCCAGCGCTATTTTAAGGAGCGCCGCATTAAGGTGCAGTTTATCGACCTTAAGGAAAAGGAGATGAGCAAGGGCGAGCTCACGAGCGTGATGCAGGCGGTCGGCAGCATCGACAAGCTGCTCAACCCCAAGGCCAAGGACGAGGAGACGCTCGCGCTCATCCAGCACCTCACCCCTAGCCAGCGCTTCGATAAACTGCTCGAGAATCAGCAGGTTCTAGCCGAGCCCATCGTGCGCAACGGCAAAAAGGCCACCGTCGGTTATTGCCCCGATGTGTGGGGAGCCTGGGAGTAGCCTGTGTTATTTGCCGGCGCGTGGGTATAAGAGCAGGCGTTTGGCATAAGATTTAACTGTAAGCCATGTCTAACAAAGGAGGGCACATGCCCAACAAACCCGTGAAGATCATCATGCTTACCGGATACCTCGGTGCCGGCAAGACCACGCTGCTCAACCACATCCTCGCTAACGACGGCGGCATCCGCGCCGCCGTAATCGTCAACGATATCGGCGAGATCAATGTGGACGCCAGCCTCATCGCCGACGGCGGCCTTTCCGAGACCGATGACCTCATCCCGCTCACCAACGGCTGCATCTGCTGTACGCTTTCGGACGACCTTGCCAACCAGCTGCAGGGCATCGCCGATTCGGGCAACTTCGATTACATCATCATCGAGGCATCGGGCATTTGCGAGCCTATCCCCATCGCCTACACCATCTCGAGCTTCTGCGACGAGGCCAAGGTGGGCGGCGAGCCTAAGCTTGCGCTCGACAACATCGTGGCCGTGGTCGACTGCGCCCGCATGTACGACGAGTTCAACGGCGGTCGCGACCTGCTGGCCGAGGATATCGACGAGGACGACATCGAAAGTCTGCTCATCCAGCAGATCGAGTTCTGCTCCACGCTGATCCTCAACAAGACCGATACCGTGAGCCCCGAGCAGATCGCCGAGCTCAAGGCCATCGTGCGCAGCCTGCAGAAAGACGCCGTGATCGTCGAGGCCCAAAACGGCGAGGTCCCCATGGAGGAGCTGCTCGACACCGACCGCTTCGACTTTATGCGCGCCTACAACTCCGCCGCTTGGATCGAGGCCATGGAGCATCCCGAGGAGCACGACGACCCCGAGGTGCTCGAGTACGACATCGAGACCTTTGTGTACTCGCGCCGTAAGCCGTTTGACCTGCAGAAGTTCACCGATTTTGTTGAGCAGGAGTGGCCCGACGAGGTCATCCGCGTCAAGGGTCCGCTGTGGCAGACCGGCAATCCGGACATGTGCTACATGTTTGAGCAGGCCGGCCACCAGATGCGCCTGATGGAGAACGGCCTGTTTGTCGACTCGGCGCCCGAGGGCGAGAAGCAGAAGATCATCGACGAAAACCCCGAGATCATGCAGATTTGGGACGACGAGACGGGCGACCGTATGACGAGCCTATGCATCATCGGCCGTCACATGGACAAGGATGCGCTCATCGCTTCCCTCGATGCTTGCCTGACCGACTGGCACCGCGCCTAGGTTTATCCAAGCGGGCATTTTTCCGCCTACGTAACCGCCAAACCACCACGAAGGTGCCCTTCGTGGTGGTTTTTCGTTCTGAGCCAAGGAGATTCATGTTCAACATTGTGCTGTATGCGCCCGAGATTCCGGCCAATACGGGCAATATCGGCCGCACCTGCGTGGTCACCGGTGCCCGCCTGCATCTAGTGGAGCCGCTGGGGTTTTCGCTCGACGACAAGACGGTGCGTCGCGCCGGACTGGGCTACTGGCAAAACTTGGGCGTGACAACCTATGCCGGCTGGGAGGATTTCCTTGCGCGCAATGGCCTCTCCCCCGCCGACGAGCGCCTGCATCTGCTGACCAAAAAGGCACGCCGCACCTATGCGCAGAGCACCTACCGCGATGGCGACTACTTGGTCTTTGGCAGCGAGAGCTCGGGCATTCCCGAGCCACTGCTTGCCGCGGCGCCCGAGCGCTGCGAGCGTATCCCGATGCTGCGCGATTGCGACTCACTCGATAACGCCGAGGCTTGGGAAGCTCACGAGAAATCGCTGGGGCATACCGAGGACAGCCACGAGGCCATCCTTCAACAGGACATCTGCGGCAACTTCGTCAACCCTGACGACTACCGCATCAGCGCACTCAACCTCTCCAACAGCGCTGCCATCGTCCTCTACGAAGCTCTCCGCCAGACCGGCTTTGCCGGCATGTGACAAAGGGGCAGCCCCTTTGTCACGTTGTCTATAGGTAGCGACCGGTAATGCTCTTGGAGCAGGCAGCGATGTCGCCCGGCGTGCCGGCGCAGACGATTTGCCCGCCGGCGTCGCCACCGCCCGGGCCCATGTCGATCACATAATCGGCGTTACGGATAAGGTCGAGGTCGTGCTCGATCACGACAACTGTGGCGCCCTTGGCAACGAGGCCGTCAAACACGTTCAGCAGCACCCGAACATCGAGCGGATGCAGGCCGATCGTAGGCTCGTCGAATACGAACACGGCATCATCCTGCACACGGCCCATCTCGCTCGCGAGCTTAAGACGCTGCGCCTCCCCGCCCGAAAGCGCCGGCGTGGGCTCACCGAGCGTGAGATAACCCAGGCCCAGGTCATGCAAGGTCTGTAAGCGCGTCTGAACCTTCTTGAGTCCCAGTGTGGCGTCGATGGCTTCGTCCACACTCATGTCCATGAGCTGCGGCAACGTAAGCAGACTCCCGTCCTTGCCCTCGCGATGGATATGCGAGGCAGCCTCGGCGTAGCGCGAGCCACGACATGCCGGGCAGACGATCTCGACGTCGGGCAAAAACTGCACGTCGAGCGATATCGAACCCGTGCCGTCGCACGTAGGGCAGCGCAGGGCACCGGTGTTGTAGCTAAAGGCGCCCGCCTTATATCCCGCCGCCTTGGCCTCGGGCGTACGTGCAAAGGCGCGGCGCAGCTCGTCATGGATGTCGGCATAGGTTGCCACCGTCGAGCGCACGTTGGCGCCGATGGGTGTGGCGTCAATCAAGTTGGCGCGGGCAATGCCTTCGGCATCGACCCAACGCACGTGCCCCGGCAGGCGCTCGCCGGCTGTCTGCGCCTTAAGCGCCGGAATGAGCGTCTCGAGCACCAACGTCGTCTTGCCCGAACCCGAAACACCCGTCACCGCAACGAGACGGCCACGCGGGATGTCGACTTCGAGCGGCTTAACGGTATGGATGGCCTCGGTTGCCATGCGGATATGACCCTGATCGAACATTTCGTCGTCAGTCACCTGTGGACGCAAGCGCTTGGACTCTGAGCGCAAAAACGGCGCGATACGGCTGCCCTGCGATTGTTCGACCTCGTCCACCACGCCCGCGGCGATCACGTTACCGCCGCCCGCTCCGGCAACGGGGCCCATCTCGACCAGATAATCAGCCTCCGCCAGCACACGTGTGTCGTGGTCGACAACAACCACGGTGTTGCCGTCATCCACCAGGTCGCGCATCACGCCCACCAAGCCGTCGACATTGGCAGGATGCAAGCCGATCGAAGGCTCGTCCAGCACATAGAGCACGCCCGTCGATCGGTTGCGCACCACGCGGGCGAGCTGAACGCGCTGACGCTCGCCCGTGGAGAGCGTGGCACCGGCGCGGTCGAGTGAAAGGTAATCGAGACCCAGGTCGACCAGACGACGGGCCGCGCTCAAAAACGAATCGCAGATATCCGTCGCCATAGGCCGCATCTCGGGCGGCAAGGATACGGGCACCCCGCGCACCCACTCAATCGCCTCGCCCAGCGTCATGGCCGCAGCCTGTGCCAGATTGATACCGCGCACCTGGGGCTGGCGCGCAGCCTCGGAGAGACGCGTGCCGCCACAGTCACGGCATGGCCCCTCGCGCAAAAAGCGTGCAACGCGCTTGAGGCCCTTGTCGTCCTTAACCTTGGCAAGCGCATTCTCGACGGTATAGACGGCGTTGTAATAGGTGAAGTCGAGCGGCGTGGCGCCCTCGCCGTTTTTGGGAACGTAGAGAATGTGCTTCTTAACCGCCGGACCATGGAACACGATGTCGCGCTCTTGAGGCGTGAGCTGGTTAAACGGCACGTCGGTGCGCACGCCCATCTCGCCGGCCACCTGCTTCATCAGATCCCACATGAGCGTGCCCCAAGGAAGCACCGCGCCCTCGTTGATAGTCTTTGACTCGTCGGGCACCAAGCTCGCCTCGTCCACCTCGCGCATGACACCGGTGCCGCCGCAGGTGGGACACGCACCGCCGCTGTTAAACGCAAGGTCCTCGGCGCTCGGCGCGTAGAACTCGCGGCCGCACACAGGGCACGCGAGCGACAGGCCTGCGGCAACGTTAAGGCTCGGCTCCACACGCGCCCCGCAATGCGGGCACACGTGATGGGCGCAACGGCTAAAGAGCAGGCGCAGGCTATTGTTGAGCTCGGTCATGGTACCAAAGGTCGAGCGCACGCTCGGCACGCTCGGGCGCTGATGCAATGCGAGCGCCGCCGGCACGTGTAGCACCTCGTCCACCTGGGCATGTTCGGCCTGCGTCAGACGACGGCGAGTATAGGTGCTGAGCGCCTCCAAGTAACGGCGCGAGCCCTCGGCATAAAGAACGCCCAGTGCCAGCGAGCTCTTGCCCGAACCCGATACGCCGGCAATACCCACCAGCTTTCCCAGCGGAATATCGATATCGATGTCCTTAAGGTTATGGACGCGCGCGCCACGCACCTCGATAGCCTGCGGGCTCATCTTCTGTTCCGTCACCTTTATCACCCTACTCATGCCATAAAACTCGATCGCGGATGTACTCGCCCAGCATGGGCACAGTAAACCGGACGAGACCGTATCCGGCAGCCTCGATGACGCGCTCGCGAATCAGGCTTGCGCGATATTTACTCGCCCAGCTCTGGGTACGATCACAGCGCTCAATGATATCCGCCATGCGCGTCGGTTTGTCCTCGTCAACCGCCATGGCCTCGATAAAGACGCGCTGTGGACTGCGCAGCCCGTAATACAGGGGCGCGTCAACCGCTTCGTAGAACTCGGAGACGGCATCCGCATGGCCATCCTCGACATCGCGCCTTTCGATGACCTGCGAGCCACGCCGGACAGCAGACCGCCACATGTAATATCCCACCAGCTGAACCATATAGGGATGCCCCATGCTCTTGCGTGCCGCAAGGTCCGCCGTCTCCGCGTCAACGTAAAGACCAGCGTCTTTGACCGTCTGGATATATGAATCGCGCACCTTGGGCAAAGATATCGCCCCCAGCGTACGCTGCTGGGCGCGGCGCAAAAACGTCACGCTCGGCTCTTCGAGCAGATCGTCAACCATACTGGGCAAGCCGGCAAAAACCAGCGCAAGACCGCGCTGGTCGCTATCGGGTAATCCCGTGGCATCCTGGTCTCCGAGCACCTGCTGATAGAGAACGGCAAGAGCCGCCAGTTCCTCGATAGACGCCGATTGCGCCTCGTCAATCGCAAACAGTATGCCCTTGCCTGGACCGAGCTTCTTAAGGCGCTCGTTGACCAGCCCTCGCAACGTCTCGCCCTTTGCTCGCGCCGCCTCGACCGACATCCGGCCAAACGAAGGACCGAACTCCATTGACGTCACAACGGGTTTATTCGAGCGAAGCGCGTCGGCCAAGCGGTCGCATAAGCCAAGCGAAGCGGAATCGGAGACAACCGCCCATCCGCGCTCGCTGGCCAGACGTTGCAGCTCCCGCAGGAGAACTGTCTTGCCGCAGCCGCGGTTTCCCGTAATGAGCATGAGCCTGCCCGGCGCTCCGGCGCCGTTATCGAGCCCTTCCTCGAAATCTTCGATGACCGACTCGCGACCAATGAGCATCGGAGGCCGCTTGCCTGCCGTTGGCTTAAAGGGATTTGGATTCATGTCGGCCTCCTCGGATTGGCAAACCCTGGTAATAGTTATACCAACTTATACCGAGTTATACCAACTGAATCTGCCAAAGGGGCTGCCCCTCTGTCACATGTGGCCGAAAAACTCGGCGTCTGCTGCTCGCCAGGGGCGGAAGGTGGAGGGATCGACCTTTACGTGGGCTGCCTCGGGGACGTCGTACCATTTGACCGTGTAACCGGCGCCGTGGGAGCAAAAGACCGAATCGGGCGTGTTGGGCAGATCGGCCTCGGGCTCATAGGCGGCCGTCTCGATGACGCGCTCGGCATCATGGCAAGCCGCATAGCCGGCGAACTCTAGGTACAGATGCCCACGACCACTCGTATAGGCGGCCACCTCCAGCGCGTAATCCTGCACCTCAGATGCCGGCACGCGACCCACAAGCTTCGCCCGGTCTCCCGCCATCGTCGGCGGCTCGTACTCGGCACCCATGCGCGTGGCATCCGAGAGTGCCCGGCCCACGCACTCCCCCGGCACCTCGAGCTCAAAGCGATACCACGGCTCCAACAGCACCGCCGCGCCAGCCTCACGCGCCTGCATGAGCCCCTGGCGAATCGCGCGGTACGTGGCCTGGCGAAAATCGCCGCCCTCGGTGTGTTTGGCATGCGCACGGCCGCCCGTGAGCGTAATGCACACATCGGTGATGGGCGAGCCGGTCAGCGCGCCCAGGTGATCGCGCTCCATGGCGTTGGTGAGTGCCAAACGCTGCCAGTTAAGATCGAGTTCGTCGGTCGAGGTCACGGTGCCAAACTGCACGCCCGAACCCGCTGGCAACGGCTCCAGGCGCAGATGTACCTCGGCATAGTGGCGCAGCGGCTCAAAATGGCCCACGCCCTCGACCGGCTGCGAAATAGTCTCCTTATAGAGAATGCCGCCAGACTCAAACGCAACCGAAAGGCCAAAGCGATCGGCCAACACCCGCTGCACGACCTCGAGTTGCACGGCGCCCATCAGCTGTAAATGAATCTGCTCAAGATGAGTGTTCCAGCTTACGCCGAGCATGGGATCTTCGTCCGCCAACTCTGTCAGTGCTTTGAACACCGCGTGGACATCGTGTTCGCCCGGAAGCACCGTATAGGTGAGGACCGGAGCGATGACAGGCGCATCGCCCACGGGCTCCGCCCCCAAGGCATCCCCTGGGCGAACGTGCGCAAGGCCCGTCACGGCACAAATACCGCCAGCAGCAACTTCTTGGGCAAGCTCATACTTCTCGCCGTTATAGATGCGCACCTGGTCGATCTTTTGCTCCCAAGTGGAGGCGCCAGAGCATCCCTCGACAACTTGCTTTGCACGCAGTACACCGCCCGTCACCTTGACCCAGGCAAGACGCTCGCCACGGTCTCCACGACTCACGCGGTAGACTCGCGCGGCGAACTCCTGGGGCCATGTTCGCTCGCGCATCAAAGCGCATATGCCGTCGAGTAGCTCTGCCACACCCTGGTCCTTGAGCGCCGAGCCCGCAAAGCAGGGAAACAACTTTCGCTCTGCGACCAGCCGCGAAAGCGTGGCAGTCGAAAGCTCCCCTGCGTCGAGAAACTCCTCGAGCGCCGCCTCGTCCAACGCAGCAGCGTCCTCCTGAACGGCACCACCCACCAACAGTTCGCTGGCATCCAGGCAGCCCTCGGAAAGACGTTGCCCAAGCTGTGCCAGCAAAACATCGCGGCCGGGATTCTCCAAATCGATTTTGTTGATAAAGATGAACGTCGGAATGTCATAGCGCGCAAGCAGGCGCCACAGGGTTTCGGTGTGCCCCTGCACGCCGTCGTTGGCACCCACAACCAAAATCGCATAGTCGAGCGCGCGCAGCGTGCGCTCCGCCTCGGCCGAAAAATCGACGTGGCCGGGCGCATCCACAAGCATGACGTGGGTATCGCCGTGGTCGAGCACGGCCTGCGACGAGAAGATCGTAATGCCGCGCTCGCGCTCGATCGCGTTAGTGTCCAGATGCGAATCGCCATCGTCCACGCGGCCGCGCTTGCGAATGCGACCCACGTTGAACAACATGGCCTCGGCCAACGTGGTCTTGCCGGCATCGACATGCGCCAAGATTCCAACGACTGCCTGCTTCGACATGGCTCTCCTCTTATTACAAGCTACAAGCCCATCGCACGCGGCAACGGGCGTCCTCGTTCCACACTGGATGATACAATTTACGAGCCGGCGGGCGAAGCGGGCCCTATCCCCCGACCAAGCTCATCGCCCTGCGTTGCCGCGCGGCGATTTTCGTAGGTTCGCGCCTTGCGAAAGCCGGCTTGCAAATCAGCGCAGCGAACGAAAATGGCCCCACCCGGGACCATTTTCGTTCGTGCGAATTGTTGACACGTGCCCCTACTCTTACGCCTCACGCAGCCAGTCGAACGCAACACGCGGCGTGCCGTCCGACACATACACGACGCCGGCACGCTCGAACCCCGCCTTAATACTCGCGCCCTGCATGGGCAGGTTGTCCTGATGCGTGTCGATGCGCAGGTGATCGGCACGCTCCTTGGCAAAGGCAAACATCGCAGCCGCGATACCGTGCACGGTGCCATCGGACGCCACACGGTGCAGCACGGCGTACGGAGTGTCGCTGCGCCATTGACCATCCTCAATTACGTCATAGCACTCGTCCGGGCCCGGCAAAAAGGCAAACGTCGCCACCACGCGGCCATCGACTTCGCACACATAGCTGCCACCGGCGGCGATATCGGCAGCCAGTTGCTCGGCAGAAGGCGTGCCCTCGGGCCACTGTGTGGCGTTGCCATGCGCGCGCATAAAGGCGCGGGCCGCGTCATAGATAGCCATGACAGCGGGAATGTCGGTATCGAGGGTTTTTCTGATCATCACGCGGCGACCTCACGTTTATTGGTATCACTTTGATTGAGCAATGATACCAACGTTTGGAGAGGGGCGCGATGCAGATGGGGAGCAAAAAGCGAGCCGCCTGGTCAAAAGCAAAAAGCGAGTTTTTGAGCACTGCCACCGGCGGCGATATGAGCGACCTGTTTGCACGCGAGGACGAGCGCCGCGACGCCCTGGACGCCGAGCGCGATGAGGCCTGGCGCTACAAGTCGTGCGAGCGCAAAAACCGTTACGACACGCGCGCCGAGGCCGAGGCCGTTATGGCCGACTGCGAAAACCGCGGGCGGCGCGGTTTGGCCTGCTACAAATGCGAATACTGCGGTGGATGGCACCTGACGTCGCACCCTTGGAAATAGGCGCCGCATCGGCACGGCACTGACGGAGCGCCAGCCATCGCACGCAAGCTACGGGCGCGGCGGCACCAAAACATCGTAACGAACGGCCTTGCCCGCAAGTTGATAGCTCGGCTTAACGCCGGCAAGCAGTGGCCCCTTCACCGGTCGCTTGATAACGACCTTGCGCGGGTGCACCGCAAGCGCAGCTTCGACCAACGTCTCCTCATCGGCGCACGGCTGTTCCAGATGATGCAAGAGTTGGAACTTCTTTTTAACCGCCGCGCTCTTGGTGCGTCCGGGAAACATGGGGTCCAGATACACCACGTCAGGAGCGGTGAGCTCGCCCTGCCCGATCAGCTCAGCTGTATGGCGAAGGCCGGCAATGCTATCCTCGCCCGCATGTAAGCGCATGCGCGACACGGCAGCCACAAGCGCCGGATCATCTGCCGCGCGATCCAGGGCATCCTTGAGGAGCGCCGCGATCACGCAATCCTGCTCATACAGATCGACGGTAAAGCCCGCGGCCGCCAGCAGCAGCGAATCCTCGCCAAAGCCTGCCGTGGCGTCAATCGCCCATGGGCTCTCGATGCCTTTTGCGCGCGCAGCCTTTACCAGCAGTTCTTGCTGCAGACGGCCCTGCTTGAGCCGTGGAAGCATGCGGCCAAAATCGGCACGCAGCTCCATCGTGCCGTCGGTGAGCGTGAGGCCCTCGGGCTTCCCGGTCAGCTCAAGCCCCGCGGCCCGAGCAACAGAAAAGGGATCGACGACGCCCATGGGTACTCCTTAACAAGCAAAACGAATACGTGAGCGCCGTTTATGCCGGCACCCAACCGTCCGCTATTGTCCCACATGCGACATGGCCCACAGCATCCCAATGCAAAGCACCGCCATCAATCCCGTGCACACGGCAGCGATCACAGAATCACTCATGCGCCTTCCCAACGATCGCGGCTCACGCACTTGCCCTGCTCCGTACATCATGGCTCCTCCTTGAGACCAACTCCTTGTTACGGCCTCATCATCTCAGCGCCGCACATGAGCTGCCATCGATTTGGCTTACGTCCAGCTTTCCCTTTTGAAAGGTTGGGTTGGGCCGCGCGGGCTCAAAGCGCTTTCAGGCGCATGCATCGCCGCGTTGAACTACAATGTGCTTCACCATATGTGCAGCACATTGGGTGCGCCAAGTTGGCGTACTCGTATCGAAAGGACCAGCCATGAGCTTCACTCGCAAGACTCTCAAAATCCTTGCTCTCATCTACTTTGTTTTGGGTATCGCCAGCCTCGTCACCGCCGGCGTCGGTATCGCCACGGGCGGTCTCGATTCCACGTACGGTTCGTACGCCACGCTCGCAGCGGTCGTGCTTATCGCCAAGGGTCTCGTCGACCTTGCCGCAGGCGTCGCCGGTATCAAGGGCGCCAACAAGCCTTCGCAGGTGGACGGCGCGTTTAAGCTCGGTATTGTTGCCGCGGTCGCCACGCTTGCCCAAGCGGTGCTCACGCTTCCCGCGTTTGGCGGCGACGCCATCAACTTTGGCGCCTTTGTCATCGTGGTGTACGACCTGTTCTTTGTTCAGCAGGCACACGCCGTTAAGGCCGAGAACAAGGACCGCCTATAAGCGCTCGCTTCTCATAACCTCTGCAGCCAAGCAACTAAAAAGGGCCGATCGCGCATCTCCGCGGTCGGCCCTTTACGTTTGCCCAGATAAAACCTACCAAAATAAACCTGTCCCTTTTTGGCAGGTTGTTAGCTGTGGCGGTACTCGGCGATGATGAAGTCGATGTCAGTCTGAAGGGTATCGAGGTTTGCCAGGCGCTCTTTGTCGGCGGGGCGCGTGCGGTAGTAGTACGGCGTCATCTGGAACACCGCCTCGATGTCCGCTTGGGTCTGAAGCGTAATATTCGCAGACACCCGCTGCGTTCCGACCAACTCGAGCTCGGTGGTCTGCGGCAGCTTCTCGTCATTAAGATATGGCGTGTCGTAGAGCACCTCCTTGAGCCCAAACAAATGACGGGCACCCGGCACCACGGTATAGAGTGAGCCCTCGGGCGCCAGCACGCGGGCAAACTCACGCTCGTTAAAGGGAGCGAAGAGCTCGGTCACCATATCGAAGGCGCCGTCCGCCACGGGGATGTCCTTCATGTTGGCCACGAAATAGGTCGCATCGCCGCGCTTGGCGGCCAGGCGCACCATCTCTTTGCCCAAGTCGAACCCGTAAGCGCCCACGCCCGGCACCGCGCCCATGGCACTCGTGTAATAGCCCTCGCCACAGCAAATATCGAGCAACGTCATGGGGCCGTTCGTAGGCGCAGCGCGCCCAGACACCTGCTTGCGCACCAGCTCGACCATCGCATCGCGCAACGGCGCGTAGTATCCACGGTTCAAAAAGTCACGACGGCTGCGCGCCTGCGACTTGGGATCGCCCATGGAGTCGCCGCTCTTGGACGAGCGCAATAGATATAGATAGCCCTCGCGCGCACGGTCAAACCGGTGCCCACCCGCGCATGCAGCACCGCGTTCGTCATCCACCAGCGGCTCATGGCAAACGGGACACAACAACATGGCAACTCCTTAGCGCGAACAACACAACGCCCACCATTGTCGCACGCCTTCCCCACCTAGTCATTGGGGACGTTCTTGAATGACTAGTTAGAAGAGATAAGGAGTGTCCCCAGCTGCCGACAGAAAAGGAACGTCCCTAAGTGCCGACTGGTTGCATTAGGAGTATCATCGTCTGCGCAAATAAGCACGATATAGCATGTTAGAGATTGAGAGCGTATGGCTGATGCCGCATCTAAGCACATCGATATGACCACCGGCTCGCTGTGGCGCAATATTCCCCTGTTCGCCTTCCCCGTGGCCGCCACGAGCATCTTGGAGCAGCTGTCGAACCTCATCGCCACGGTCATTATCGGCAACTTCTCGGGCGACCAGGGAACCCTCGCCATGGCGGCGGTCGGCTCCAATGTTCCGCTTACCAGCCTTATGCTCAACCTGTTTATTGGCATGTCGCTTGGCTCCAACGTGGTCATCGCCAACGCTATCGGCCGCGACGATCAGAACATGGTCAAACGCGCCGTCCATACCTCGATTTTAATGGCGCTCGTGGGCTTTATCGTCATCGCGCTGGGCGAGATCTTTGCCGAGCCCATGCTCGCCGCCCTCAACGTTCCCGCCGAAACCATGCCGCTCGCTTCGCTCTACCTGCGCGTCTTTTTGCTGAGCATGCCCTCGATCATGCTCTACAACTTTGAGGCTGCGATCTTCCGCTCCGTCGGCATCACCCGCATGCCGCTGCAGGCGCTTGCCGTGTCCACCGTCCTCAACATTGGCCTGGACCTCATCTTTGTCCCCGTACTCCACTGGGGTGTCGCGGGCGTCGCCATCGCCACCGCCATCGCCTACACCGTCAGCGCCGCCACACTCTTTATCCGCCTGCTCAAGACCGGCTCCGTCGTCCGCGTCACCCCACGCGACCTGGCTATCGACCCGTTCGCCCTCAAGCGCATCGTCAAGATCGGCCTGCCAGCCGGCATCCAAAGCGCCGTCTTTGCCGTAGCCAACATCATCATCCAGTCCGCCATCAACAGCCTGGGCACCGAGGTCATGGCGGCATCGAGCGCCGCTATGAGCTTGGAGTACGTATGCTACAACCTGCTCAACAGCTTTAGCCAGGCGTGCACCACCTTTGTGGGACAAAACCACGGTGCCCGCCAGATCGACCGCTGCACCAAAACGCTCAAGGTCTGCCTGGTCGAAGGCGGTATCGTCGCGCTCACCACGATCATCGTTATTGTCGGCCTGGGGCGCGAGATCTTGTCGCTGTTCAACAGCGATCCCAACATCGTCTCGATCGGCTATATCCGCGTGTGTTCGATCTTCCCGGCGTACGCCTTTAGCATGTTCTACGAAAACATGTCCGGCTACCTGCGCGGCTTTGGTATCTCGCTCACGCCCGCCCTCATCACCATGATCTGCGTCTGCGGCATCCGCTTCTATTGGGTGTTCTGCGTGTTCCCGCACTTCCGCACCTTTGCGAACATCATGATGGTCTACCCCATCAGCCTGGGCACCACGGCGTTCTTTATGGTCGTGGCGGTGCTACTCTGCCACCCGGCACGCACCTATCGTGTCACCCAAGCCAAAGCGACAGCCCGCTAAACACCGCACTCAACGCCGCGCCAGTCATTAATTGACAATATGCGAGCTCATATAGTCGATAAAGCGCCTCGTGGCGATGGGCATGGTGTCCCAGCTGCGCCAGGCCGCCACTACGTCGCGCGAGGGGGCGTGCACGATGGGACGTACGCGAATATCGGCACGCATGCCCTCCACAGTACGACGGTAGAGCATACTCACGCCTAGGCCCTCCTCCACCATCGCCATGATGGTGTAGTCGTCGGTGACCTCGCTCGTCACGTGCGGCGACAGGCCATGCGCCGCGAATGCATCGAGCACCAGGCTCTGTTCGCCCTCATCCAGCAACACAAACGGCTCGGACGCCAGGTCGGCGAGCGTCACCTTTTCCTTTGCCGCCAGCGGATGCGCGACAGGCAACAGCGCCACCAACTCGTCATGATAGACCACGCGCTTCTCGAGCCCCGCGGTAAACCCACGTGCCGTAAAACAAAAATCAACCACGCCATCGTGCACCCATTGGGCGTTGCGCGTGTAATCGCCCTGCTTGAGGGTAAAGCGTACGCCCGGGTGCAGCGCACCAAAGTCGCGGATCACGCGTGGCAACACGGTACGACTCACGTTGGTAAACGTCGCAATGCGAATATCGGTCGACGAAAGCCCCAGCAGCTCCTGGCGCTTGCCCTCGAGCTCGGCCTCGGCAGTCACGATCTGGCGCAGGTACGGCAGATATTGTTTACCGTCGCGCGTAAGCGAAACGCCCTGCTTTCCGCGCTCGATAAGCGTGGTACCCAGCTCGCGCTCGAGCGCCTTGACGGCCTGGCTCACCGCACTTTGCGTATAGCCCAGCTCGTCCGCCGCGCCTTTAAGGCTGCCGCAGTCGACCACCATACAAACAATCTGATACCGCGATGCCATCGTGCCTCCACATCAATGCAGCCGTAAAACGTTTGCCAGGGCTTTTTCTGCCTACATTAGTATTTCTTAATCATACTGAAGATACATTCGCTTTACTACATCCACATCTGGGAGCAGAATCCTTTTTACGAAACCGTTCTGTAACAAAAGGAGTCCCATGGATCGCAAAAAAGCAATCGCGCTCTCATTTTCCGTTCCCGTCGCATGGGGCTTTTCGTATCCCCTCATGAAGATCGGCATGGACAGCATGAACGCCACGAGCATCGTCGCGCTACGCTGCATCATCGCCTTTGTAGCCTGCCTTTTGCTCTTCCACAAGCACGCGTTTCGCATCAACCGCGACCTTATGGTCCGTGCCGCCATCATCGGTGCCATCATGGCAACCGAGCTCACCTGCATGTGCCTGGGCTCCAGCCTCACCTCCGCCTCCACTGCCGGCTTTTTGCAGAGCCTGACGGTCGTGATCGTGCCGTTTGCCAACGCCGCCCTGCTGCGCCGCGCCCCCGAGCGCAAAGTGCTCGTCGGCACCGCCATCGTCACCTGCGGTATGTTGCTGCTCTCGGGCGCCGACTTCACCAGCCTGAACCCGGGCGCGCTCATCATGCTGCTCTCCGCCTTTGTCTACGCCGGCCACATCATTGTCGCCAAGCGGTTTGTCGAAGAAGTCGATCCGCTGTCCCTGGGCGTTTGGCAGCTGGGCTTTGGCGGCCTGTTCTCGGGCATTGCCGCATGCGTCTTTGGCGGTTTCACACTTCCCAGCACGCCCAGCGAGGTCGTGGTCGTCGTCGCACTCGCACTCATCTGCTCTGCTTATGGCTTTATCACCCAAACGCTCGTGCAGCCCCACGTGCCCGCCGAGACCACCGGCTTCGCCTTCTCGCTCGAGCCGGTCTGCTCCGCCGTCTTCTCGTTCTTCCTGGTCGGCGAGGTTCTGAGCCCCATCGCCTTCTTTGGCGCCGCACTCATCCTCAGCGGCGTCATGGTGGCAACCGTCGAGCTTCCGCGCCTCCGCGCACATGGACAGGCTCGCATGGCAGGAGCGCCCGAGCACGTCTCGTAGACCCCGCTCTTCATACAGCCGTGGCATAAAGGCAACCGGTGCGCCTTTACAATAGATGCAAACAGAGCATCTGACGTAAAGGAGCCCCATGGACGCCGCGACCCGCGACCGCAACATAGCAACTTGGTTGGGCGATGCACCGCAGCCGGTACGTGACACTACGAACCAGCTGCTCGAGCGCATCGCCCTTTTGCGTGCCGAGCAGACTATCTACCCGGCACAAGACGACATCCTCAATGCCCTCGCCTACACGCCGGCCGACCAGGTCAAGGTTGTCATCTTGGGTCAAGACCCCTATCACGGACCCAACCAGGCAATGGGGCTGTCGTTCTCGGTCCCCGCGACGCAAACCAAGTTGCCGCCGAGCCTGCGCAACATTTACAAGGAACTCAAAGCCGATCTGGGTTGTCCCATTCCCGCCACGGGAGACCTAACCCCATGGGCACAACGGGGCGTCCTACTCCTTAACACTACGCTCACCGTGCGCGAGCATGCCGCCAACTCGCACGCCAAACTGGGCTGGAGCACGCTCACCGACTACGTTATCGAACGCTGCTGCCAGCTGCCCCAGCCGGTAGTCTTTTTGGCATGGGGCCGCTTTGCCCAGCAGATGGTCGAAGGTAAGCTCGACGCAACTGGTGCGGGCAAGGCAACCGACAAGTTCTGCCTGGCCTCCACGCACCCCTCGCCGCTTTCGGCCAACCGTGCCACAGCAGAACTCCCCGCTTTTATGGGGTCGCGCCCCTTCTCCGCTGCCAATCGGCTACTCGAACAGCACGGCTCGACCCCCGTCGACTGGACTTGCCTCGGCTAAAAATCGATACATCAAAAACGCGCCCGACGGCTTTCCATCGGGCGCGTTTCCTATTCGGGCCAAATAAATTGTGTGCGGCCGGCCTCGCCGCCATCGATCAACAGACTCTGTCCGGTCATAAACCGGTTGGTCACGCCCACAAAGTAGATCCACTCGGCGATCTCTTGGGCGGTAGCCCAGCGTTTAAGCGGCGTGAGCTCCATAATCTGGTTCCACAGGTGTTCGTCTTCCATCACGCAACGGTTGAGCGACGTGATAACGCCACCCGGGTCCACACTGTTGGCGATAGCCTGCGGCGCCAGACGGTTTGCAAGGTTCTTGGTGTAGGCGATAACGCCGCCCTTGCTGGCGGCATAGTCGGGAAACTCCGATCCCGTATGCCCGCTCGCCGACCCCACATTGACCACGGATTTGATAGCCGATGCCGGCTTGGCAGCAAGCCCCTCCCCCGCAAAGGCGTAGCGCTCGGTCACGTTGATGGTGCCATACAGGTTGGCGGCGATGTCGTCGGCCGAATCCTGCGTACCGGCAACGTTCACGATCACCTGGGGCTCAAGGTCGCTTGGAAACGAGTCCGGCTCGCGGACATCAACGATCAGATGGCGGTAGCGCTCGTGTTCGATCGCCGGCGACAGCAGATCAAAGCCCACGACCTCGTGGCCCTCATCCAAAAAGCGCTGCACGCACGCGGCTCCGATACCGCCCGAAGCGCCCGTGATCAAAACCCGCATACTTGCTCCTTAGGCGGTTGCGTGGCGCTCGAGGTACTCGGAGCCCACATTCTCGCGCTCCCAGCCGCGCACGACCTTGTAGCCCACGGGGCTCAAGAAGACCTCGCACAGCAGCTCGGCAACAGCACCGGTCAGCGAGCACATAAGGACCTGCACCCAGGTCCAACCAAAGAACGTGTGGCTCACCACAATGGCAAAGACCAAGTTGTCGATAAACTGGCCAATGCCCGTGGACACATAGGAGCGAAAGGCAAAGCTCGCAAAATTATTCTTTTTGAGCATGCGGCCGAGCGACTGGTTGAGCGTGGAGTTAACCACGGCAGAAACGAGCATTGCCAGCGAAGAGCCCAGCACCACGTACCAGGTGCCGCCGATGGTGGCGTTAAGGGCAGTGTTGACCTCGATCATGCCCGTGTCGTAGTAGGCGCCCCACATGCCGGGCGTGAGCGAGCATGCCCAAAAGCACAGACTCACGGCCAGGTTGACCAGCAGCGCGAGGATAGAGATTTTGATGGATGCCTTGGCGCCAAAGCGCTTGCAGATCATGTCCTGGCACAAAAACGAAACCCAGCTCACCACAAAGCCACAGTCGAGCGCCAGATACGGCAGGCTGATGAGCTCTTTGTTGGCCAGCAGGTTCATCATGATGACGCTCACGAAAAACAGCGAAACCGTTGCCGCGGGAATGCTCCGCAACAGGACCTTGTAGTCCTCCATGACCTTCTTGATCATTATGTACTCCTTTGGTTTTAGGTTTAACGAGCAGGATATCGGACCCGAACTGCTCGGACGCCCCGGTCTTGAGACGACGGTGGGTATAATAGCCGCTCACACGGCATAAGGCAAGCAAACGGCGCGGCAGCCCCGCAGGGCCACCGCGCCGATGCGTTAAAAGGCCACGTTGCCAAACTCCGACAGGATAAGGTCGGGGTTGTGGTCAGTTGCCCAATCCACGTTCCACGGGCTCGTGAACAGCAGCAGCTTACCGCCGCGCATGTCCTCGACGCGCAGCGTGTCGCGCGTGAGCGAAAGAGCCGGGATATCGATGGTATCGGGGTCATTCTGGATCCAACGAATGTCCGTATAGGGCAGCGGCTGGCGACGAACCTCAACACGGTACTCGGCCTTGAGGCGGCGCTCGAGCACCTCAAACTGCAGCACGCCGACCACGCCCACGATGACGCTCTCCATGCCGGCACCCAGCTCGCGGAAGATCTGGATGGCGCCCTCCTGGGCAAGCTCCTCCATGCCCTTGACGAACTGCTTGCGCTTGAGCGTGTCAACCTGCGTAATGCGAGCGAACATCTCGGGGGCAAACGTCGGAATCTGCGGATACTGCACGTGGCGCTTGCCAGAGCACACGGTGTCACCGATGCTAAAGATACCCGGGTCGAACAGGCCCACGATATCGCCCGCGTACGCCTCGTCAACAATCGCGCGGTCATCGGCCATCATCGACGTGCCCGTGGCAAGCTTGAGTTTGCGGTTGCCCTGCACGTGGAAGGCATCCATGCCGCGCTCGAACTTGCCCGAGCAAATGCGCACAAAGGCGATGCGGTCTCGGTGGTTCTTGTCCATATTGGCCTGGATCTTAAACACAAAGCCGCTAAAGTCGTCGCGGCAGGGATCGACCGGCTCGCTGGTGAGCGTATCGGTATAGGCACGCGGCGTCGGGGCCAGACGCAGGAACTCCTTGAGGAAGGGCTCCACGCCAAAGTTGGTGAGCGCCGAGCCAAAAAACGCCGGGCTCAGCTTGCCGCAGGCCACGGCATCCAAGTCGAGCTCATCACCGGCGCCATCGAGCAGCTCGATGTCGTCCATCAAGTTCTTATGGTTTTCCTCGCCGATGAGCTCATCCATGGAAGGATCGCCCAACTCGGCCTCGACCTCGGCGACCTTCTTGGTAGCATTGGCGTGGCCGTCGCCCTCAAAGGCGATAACGCGGCGCGTCTGACGATCGAACACGCCGCGGAAGTTGCGGCCGCTGCCGATCGGCCAGTTCATGGGATACGTATTGATGCCCAGGACGTTCTCGATCTCTTCCATGAGCTCAAACGGGTCGCGAGCCTCGTGGTCGAGCTTGTTCACAAAGGTAAAGATGGGAATGTGGCGCAGCGTGCAGACCTTAAAGAGCTTTTTGGTCTGGGCCTCGACGCCCTTGGCGCCGTCGATGACCATGACAGCGGCGTCGGCGGCCATAAGGGTACGGTAGGTATCCTCCGAGAAGTCCTGGTGACCGGGGGTATCGAGGATGTTGACGCAGGCGCCGTTGTAGGTGAACTGCAGCACCGAGGAGGTGACGGAGATGCCGCGCTCCTTCTCGATGTCCATCCAGTCCGAGACGGCATGCTTGGCCGAGCTCTTGCCCTTGACCGAGCCGGCAGTCTGGATGCTGCCGGTATAGAGCAGCAGCTTCTCGGTAAGCGTGGTCTTACCGGCGTCCGGGTGGCTGATGATCGCGAATGTGCGGCGCGACGAGATTTCATCCGACAGGCTTGCCATGCGGATCCTTTCTTGCGTTCTATATGCATTACGTCGATGTAACCCGTCTATTGTAGCCGCGAAATCTCGCTCTAGGGTGCCTATCAGGACAAATTCATCAGTTGGGGCCTGGGTAGCAATCGATGGCGGCACTCCGCAGCAATTTGTCTCAATCTGTAACATCTAGACGGTTTTTGAACCTCTACCTGTTACAGATTTAGACAAACAGGTGGGCGTCCCAGAAAGATCTCGATCTGTAACATCTAGCCACTCAAAACGGGTCCATCTGTTACAGATTGAGATATAAGGATAGACGGGTGGCCAATGTCTCGATCTGTAACATCTAGCAGCCAAAATCTTCTCCAGTTGTTACAGATTGAGACAACCAGGTGGGGCCCGCCAGTAAAATCTCGATCTGTAACAGGTGGCCGTCCAAATCGGTTCCAGATGTTACAGATTGAGATGAATGAACGGGCGGACAATCCCTACTTACCTCTTGCGTAACTGTGCATAGTGTATATATACTGTGCTTAACGGTTATATACACGTGTAGCCCAACAGCTAAGGAGCCGCTGTGGACATCATCCTATCCAATTCGAGCGACAAGCCCATCTACGAGCAGATAGCCTCGCAAGTCAAAGCTCAGATCCTATCGGGCGCACTCGCTGCGGGAGCCAAACTCCCCAGTATCCGTGCGCTTGCCAGCGACCTGAGTGTGAGCGTTATCACCACCAAGCGCGCCTACGCCGACTTGGAGCAGCTCGGGTTTATCTGCACCGTGCAGGGCAAGGGGTGCTTTGTCGCTGAGGGCAACCAAGAACTCTTACGCGAAAGCCAGCTCTGCCATATCGAAGAGCTACTTGCAAAAGCGGCGAGCCAAGCCGAAACCCTGGGCGTCACACGCGACAAGCTGCACGAAATGCTTGACCTGGTAGCTCCCGAAACCATGCAGTAGCCATCTGCAAGAAAGGCCATACCATGCAAAACTTGTTAGAACTCAAAGGTGTCTCACGCCGCGTGAGCGACCGTTTTTCGCTGCGTGATGTCACGTTCGCCGTGGAGCCCGGCCAGATTGTTGGCTTTGTGGGCGCTAACGGTGCCGGCAAGACAACGACCATTCGCGCCGCGCTCGGGCTTATCAAGCTCGATGCCGGCGAGGTGCGCCTGTTTGGGCAGCGCTGTGGCGCCGACGCGCCCGATGAGACACAGCGCTGCCTGCGCTCCCGCGTCGGTCTCGTCCTGGACACATGCCCCTTCCCTTCAACGCTCAAGGTGGGCCAGATCGAGGCACTCGTAGGCCAGGCGTACCCCACGTGGGACCGCAAAACGTTCGCCGGATTCATCGACCGATTTGGCCTCGATCCCAAGACAAAGGTCAAGGACCTCTCCCGTGGCATGGGCATGAAACTGCAGCTTGCCTGTGCACTCAGCCATAATGCCAAGCTACTCCTTTTGGACGAAGCCACCGCGGGCCTCGATCCCATGGCGCGCGAGGAACTGCTCGATGAGCTGCTTGCTTTTGTCGCCGACGGCCAGCACAGCGTGCTGCTCTCGAGCCACATTACGTCCGACCTCGATCGCGCCGCCGACCGCGTCATCTGCATCGATAACGGCTCGATTGTGTTTGACCTGCCGCGCGAGGACATTACCGACCGAGCCGGCATCGCCCACTGCACCCAAGCTCAGGCCGCCGAGCTTATGGCTTGTGTCGAAGGCGCCCGTGCCGCCCGTCATGCCTACAGCGTGGACGTGCTCGTGCCCAACCGTCGCGAAACGCTCGAGGCCTTTCCCGAGATTCCCTGCGATCGGGCAACCATTGACGACTATCTTCGCCTCACGCTGAAAGGGGCTTCAAAATGAAACGCGCCTTTATGTCCGAGCTCGCCATCGCTCGCACGCTCATCCCGAGCATTGCGGGCGTCGGCCTGTTCATCTTCGTCGTGCTAACCCTTGCCAACGCATCGGACGGCGATTCCGGTATGAGCGCCGGCGCCTGCGCGGTCAGCGCCATGTCGCCCATCATAATCATGAACTCACTGGCTGGCTACGATAACCAAAACGGCTGGGAGCGCTATCGGGCAACGCTGCCGTTCTCGCGCAAAGACATCATCTGCGCACGCTACCTGTGCATTATTGCTTTCTCGGCCGTCATGGCATGCACCGCCGTGCTTTTGAACATCATCGCCCTTCCGTTCTTCGATCACACGGGCATTCCCTCGACGGGACAGACCGTCTTTGAGATCACAATAGCCTCCGCCGCATCGATGCTCATCTCCCTCATGATGGTGTTTTTGGCACAGCCGCTGTTCTTTCGATTTGGACACATGGAGGCGCTGCGCCTTTCCGTCGGCCTGTTTGCCCTGATGGGCTGCGGTACCATGGCAATGCTGAGCTCCTCCAACCCCATCAGCAACTGGCTCATGTCGATTGCCGGAGCGAATCCCGATCCTGCCGTTCTTGGCTGCCTGTGTGCAGGCATCGCCGCGCTTGCCCTCGCGCTATGTGTAATCAGCTGCGCTGTCAGCATCAAGGTTTATCGAGCACGCGATCTGTAACCACGCGAGCCTTGACTCACGAAGTCCACAATCGATCGCCCGCGAATACGGGTTTGACACCTACGCTGTCGATCTCTGGAGCGACCCCGAGGAAAACCGCGCGTTCTTCGATTCACTCGGCATTTCGCGCGACACGATTCATCCCGTTCAGGCGGGCGCGCTCGAGTATCTCAACACCATTGCAATCGTGCTGAGGAAGCTCTAAATGACAGCCGCGCGAGACCGTAGACATACGGCCTCGCGCGGAATCTTTCTTAATTACTCTTGGAGCAGCGGCCCGGCAGGCGCTACATCCTCGCGCCGGGTTTGGGATGCCTGTACTGACCATGGGCGGCCGTGCGCTTGCCGCGTGAGATGGCAAACTTTGGGCAGCAGTGCAGACAACGGAGACAGGCGGCGCACTCCGGTTTTGCCCACACGGGAAGACCGTCGCGCATCTCAATTGCCGACATTGGGCAGCGCTTGGCGCAGAGGCCGCAACCGATGCACAGATCGGCATCGACGGCAAACTTGCTCGTCTGCTGCATACGCGGCAACCCAAACGCGTGATACGCGCACGATGCAAACAGGGGCACGCGATGGCGCATCATGTCGCCCGTGCGCCGCACCCGCACCGCCTCGATCACGGCATCAATCTGCGCCTCGGCAGCTTTATTGATGCTCTCGACCTTTTGATGATCTGACAGGTCGAAAACAGGCGTCCAGGTATCGGGCATCTTGACGCTCATCGCCGCATGCAGCTCGAACCCACGCTCGCGCAGCAGATCGCGGGCAAACTTGGCCGATTGGCCGGTCGTCGAACCGTACGTCGAAACATAGAACGTATAGGGCTGCTTGCCACCGTTCGCGCCGACGGCATCCGACAGGCCGACGGTCTTCAAAAACTCGATCATCGGCGTCGGCAAACCCCAGGCATACACCGGAGCAACAAATCCCAGTTGGCAGGGACCTTCCGTCAAGGCAAGGCGAAAGGCCTCGACATCAAAACGCTCAATCGACATAACCTTGTCGTCTGTCGCCGCTGCAATGCGACGCGCCACATGTTCGCTGTTCCCCGTCGCGCTAAAGTACAGGATCATCTCGTACCCCTCTGGAGTTGGCTCGCGATTAACCGCGCTACTTGCGCAGCGGCTTGGGCAGCGGAATACCGGCGGCGATGACTGCGGCGATGATCATGGCGACGATGCCCTTGAGCGGGAAGCACATGAGCAGTAGGCCCACAACCATTACGGGCTGGCGCATGACGGCACCCATCGTCGATGCCGTGCAGACGGCAACGCAAAAGACCGGATCGGCACCGGTGAGCAGAGCGAAACCGTAGCCCAGGCTCACGCCTGAGAAAATCACGGGGAAGAAATGGCCGCCGCGCCAGCCCATATTGATGAGAGCCGGGGTCAGCATAGCCTTAACCAGGCCAGTCGCGATAAGCACACCGGCAGGGATGGTCAGGTAGGTTTCCATGAGCACATCGGCCTGCGTCTCGCCGGCAAACATGGTGTAGGGCAGAGCTGTGCCGCAGATGGCGAGCGCCAGACCAGCCAGCATGGCTTTGACGACAGGACGCTCCCCTATTGCATGAGACAGCGCCTCGCTTGCGTGCTCGGAGACAAAGTACAGCCAGCCGCAAACGGTGCCGACCAACGCCAGCGGAATGAGCCAGGCAAGTTCCAGGTTGCCCACCTCGGCGGACTCGAACCTGGGCATGCCCATGCCGCCGCCCACAAGCTGGCCAAGCAGCAGGTAGGTGCCCAGACCGCCGGCAATCGCGATGCCATAGACCACGGTCTTTTGCACCTTGGGCAGCTTGATGGTGATCTCGCCGGACACGGACTCATCGTCGGCGTCTTCGCCCTGGCCGTCGGCGCTACCGGCAAGCGGTGCTACAAAGCCAAAGACGGGCGCGGTAAAGAGCGCCGTCAGGGCAGCCTGGGTGCCCAGCAGCGTGAGCTCCCTAAACTCGGCGCCAAAGCAACGCATACGGTCGCCGACCCAGCTGCACAGACCCGCGATAACACCGGTCAGACCGGCCTCCGGTCCAATGCTGCCGCCAAACAGCAGCGGCAGCAACGCCGCGAGCGAAAGTTTGCCCAGGTTGTCGTACGGGTAGCGCCCGTCTTGCTTAACCTTAGCCATCACCTGGTTGAGGTCATCGGTCTTGGCGCCTGTCATCTTTTCGTACAGACCGATTAATAGGCCGCCCAGCAGACAGACAAAAAACGGGTACGGCAAAAAGCCAAACGGGCCGCTGGCGAGCTCGGGCGAAGCGACGCCCAGCGCGTGCGGAATCTCGGTCCACAGATAGTCGATACCGTGCTCCATCGCAAAAAAGAACAGCCAGACCGCGGCACCTGCGAACGCACCGGTCACAGCAACGCTAACTAAAAACAGCGCGCGGTTTGTGGGTTTGGCAAGGTTATCCATCGGGTCCTCCCGCGGTCAAAGTCGACATAGTTATGTTTTATTGTAGAGCGAGCGTTGCCCGAACGAGCCAACCGTCTGCGCCGCAAACGGCACCATTGGGAGCCATAGCGGGACAGGCTTAAGACTCATCCGTTGATAATCGAGACAATCTCGCGCAAATCGTCGGCAAAGTAGATGCCGTGCTGGCGCCTCGGGCTCGAAAGCCCTTTATCAATCATGTGCCCGAGCAGCGCCTTGAGGTCGTTGTAGTAACCGTCCAGGTTATACAGGATGCACGGAGCACTCAGGTGCCCCAACGACACCGCGGACATGACCTCGGCAATCTCCTCGAGCGTGCCCGTCCCACCGGGAAAGGCGATGAACGCATCGCCGAGCTCAATCATCTTGGCTTTGCGCTCGGCCATATCACTCGTCACGATGAGGTCGTCGATACCGTCATGTTGAAACTCGGCCTCGATAAAAAAGCTCGGCTCCACACCCGTCACATGTCCGCCTGCCTCGAGTACGCTATCGGCGAGCGCACCCATCAGGCCCGATTTGGACCCGCCGTATACCAACGCGTGTCCGTTGGCGCCAATCCAGTTGCCCAGCTCCTGTACCGCAGACAGAAATGCTGGGTCGTTACCGACACTGGCACCCAGATACACGGTGATATTCATATTCAGTCCCCCTCATCGTGACGCACGGCGCCCGTTCTAGCGCTGGCGTCGACGATACTCGCGCACGCGACGCGAAAGATCGGCAAGCTCGTCGCGATCGAGCTCTTCCAAATGCTCCAGATCATCCATAAAGCGCGCCATGGTGTCCTTTTGACGCATCTTGATGAGCGTATTGCAGTAGTTCACCGCCACGCCCGTGAGCATGGCGATGTAGAAGATGCTAATAACGCTCAAGACGACGGTAATGGCGCGGGCAACCGGCGTTTCGGCCGGAATGTCGCCAAAGCCGATGGTCGAGACCGTCTCAAAGCTAAACCACAGGCCATCGCCAAACGTGAGGGTCGTGGGCTCGGACAGCCAGACAGCCGTCGAGCACAGCAGATAGAAGACGAGGAACAGCTCCGTAATGCGCACAAAGCCCGCCTGGCGCAACACGTCGGCAAGCGTCCTGAGCTTTTTCATCGCGACCCCTTCCACGGACAACCAATCACGTTCGCTCGGTATTGTCCCACAACCGTCAGTTAGGGACGTTCCTTTTGTGCCGGCAGAAAGGGACTGTCCCCAACTGCCGGGCGGAACCGTTTAGCGGTGCCGCTGCCGGCTGGGCAGGCTGAGCTGGTATCCTTATGCGGTAATGTCTCGATTCGTTAGGATTGCATGTGAGAGCTGCCACTGTCCTTCGTTCAGTTATATGTCGCACCCTGGCCGCCGCGCTTACCGCGCTCGCCGTACTGAGCGCCGTCGCGCCCGCCCCTGTCTTTGCCGCCGACTCCGATCAGCAGGTCAAAACGGTCCGTGTCGGCTGGCTCGTCAACAACGAGGGCTTCCAGGACGGCACCCCCGGCGAGCGTCTCTCGGGATGGGGTTACGAGTACCTCCAGACTCTGTCGTACTACACGCCCGGCTGGCGGTACGAATACGTCTCCGGCACCTTCACCGAGCTTATGGACATGCTCGAGGCGGGCGAGATCGACCTCATGCCCAACATCTCCTACTCCGAGGAACGCGCCCAAAAGCTGCTCTTTTCCTCGAACCCCGAGGGCACCGAGCGCTACTTCATCTACGCCAAGCCCGATCGCGACGATCTGGCCAAGGGTGACCCCCGAGCGCTCCAAGGCCTTACCATCGGCTGCAACCCCGACGTTATGCAAACCTTCGTTGGCCAGCAGTGGCTCGCCAACGAAGGCATTACCTGCACCTATAAAGAAATCGACACTGGCGGTGCCCTCTTTGACGCGCTCGCAAACAACGAGGTCGATGCCATCATCATGAACGACACGACCTCGTCGCCCAGCGCCTCCCCCATGTTCTACATTGGTTCGAGCGACTACTTTTTTGCCGTCCCCAAAAGCCGCCCCGACCTGATGGACGACATCAATGCCGCCATGTCGGCAATCGCCCGCGTCAACCCACGCTATATCGACGAAGTCAAATCTAACTACTCGGCCCAAAACAGCGGTTCATCATCGCTCAACGGCCCCGAACGTTCCTGGCTCAAAACAAATGACAACACCATCACGCTCGGCTACATTACGGGCAGACTCCCCTACTGCAACGAAGACGAAAACGGCGAAATGGAAGGCTCGCTCGCATCGCTTGCGACGACGTTGCACGATAAATTTGGCATTACGGTCAAAACCGTCGCCTTTGATAGCTACAAGATGATGTCAAAGGCCCTGTCAAAGGGAAGCATAGACGTTGTGCTGCCGGTATACCGAGATTACTGGTTTGCCGAGCAATCAGGCGTTGTGCAGTCGGTATCGTTGGGGACCATATCCCTCACCGCCATCCACACCGGCAGCGACCTGAACAAAGACCTTCAGAACATCGCCTGTACCAAATCATCGTTTGTCAACAAAAATGCACTTGAAAGTCTGTTCCCCACAGCGACCGTGACCGAATACCAATCCGACGATGAAGCGTTCGACGCCCTCAGGAAGGGAATGGCGCACTGCATCGTCGCTCCCAGCTCACGCATAAAAACCATCGGCGACCGTCATGATCTCAAGGACTACGAGACGGTCGAGCTCCCTGACACCTGTGAGCTCTCGTGCTGGATTTCGCACGGAAAGCCCGAGCTGCTGGGAATCATCAACAAGGGCATCATCAATGCCGGAGAATCGCTCTCCGCAAGCAATTACTCCTCCACGTCGTACACGACCCAGGAATCAGACACGCTTCAATTCCTTTTTCGCAACCGCACCGCCATTGCCGCTACCCTCATCGGTATGTTGTCGGTCGGCATCGTCCTGCTCATCTGGGCGCTCGTGCGCGCTCGAACCGAGCGCAAAAAAGCCGACGCTGCCAACGCCGCTAAGACGGCATTCCTCACGCGCATGAGCCACGACATCCGTACGCCGCTCAACGGTATCCTGGGCCTTATCGAGATTGAGGAATTGAAGGAAGGCGATATCAAGGTCGCCCGCGAGAGCCGTGCCAAGGCGCGCGTTGCCGCCAATCACCTGCTCTCGCTGATCAACGACATCCTCGAGATGGGCAAAATCGAAGACCGCAAGCTAACACTGGAGCATGCGCCTTTTAACCTCAAAGAACTCTGTGACAATACGCTGGTTCTGTGCAAGCTCCGCGCGTCCAGTAACGGCATCACCATGCAGGACAATAGTCTGCCGTACGCCACGGGGCCATACATGATCGGCAGTCCCACCCATATCCGACAGATCATGATCAACCTGTTAGACAACAGCATTAAGTACAACAAGCACGGCGGCTCCGTCACCTTTAGTTCAAAGACCAAGCCACTCGATAACGGGCGCGCGCTCTTTTGCTTTAGCGTTTCGGATACCGGCATTGGCATGACTCCCAAGTTTTTAAAGCATATCTATGAGCCGTTTGCCCAAGAAGGCGACGATGCGCGCAGCAGGTTCCAAGGAACCGGCATGGGCATGCCAATCGTCAAGTCGCTTATTGAACTGATGGGCGGCACCATCGAAGTCACCAGTGAGCTCCATGTGGGCACCTCGTTCTACGTGGAGATTCCGCTCGATATCGACGAGAATCCCCAGGCGCGGGCGAATACGGTTGAGAGTGCGCCTGACTGCTCGCTCACCGACATGAACGTGCTGCTCGCCGAAGACAACGAATTGAATGCCGAGATTGCCCAGACGCTGCTAGAATCCGAGGGCGTCGTGGTCACCCGCGCCGCCAACGGCAACGAGGTCGTCGATCTGTACCTGTCGCATCCCGCCGGCAGCTTCGATGCGATCCTGATGGACATTATGATGCCGGACATGGACGGCTATGAGGCAACCCGCGCGATTCGTCTGAGCGAGAAGGTCGATGCAGCCGATATCCCCATCATCGCGCTCACCGCCAATGCCTTTGCCGAGGACGCCAAGGCGGCACACGATGCCGGCATGAACGCCCATCTGTCCAAACCGCTCGACTTTAACAAGCTCAAAAACATACTCGCCCGCATCAAGAAAAACGGATCCGTTTCGCTATAGTTTGTGCTCAACCACCACGCACGACCAGAAAGGAAGCCAACGATGTTTAGGCCCTTACGTCGAAAGAAACGCGCCATCACCGACAAGGAAGCGCGCGAACTGCTCGCTACCTGCAAGCGCGGCGTCTTTGCCGTCAACGGCGACGATGGCTACCCGTACGCCATTCCCGTCAACTACTTCTTTGACACCGAGCACGACAAGATTTATTTCCATGGCGCCAAAGCTGGCCACAAGGTCGACGCACTCAAGCGCGATGACAAGGTCTGCTTTACCGTATACGGCAACGAGTGGTACCAGGACGGTGACTGGGCTCCCTACGTTATGAGCACCGTCGTCTTTGGCCGTTGTCGCCTGGCGAATGACACCCCCGCGTTTATCGAGGACAAAGTCCGCCAGCTCGCCCTTAAGTACTACTCTTCTGCCGAAGAAGTCGAAGAGGAAATCGCCAAAGACATCAAGGGCGTCCAGCTCTACGAGATTTCGATTGAGCATCTTTGCGGCAAGCAGATTCAAGAAAAGTAAGCCCCTCAGCAGGCCTCATCAATAACAATATGGCCCGGTTCCAACCCACCTTGGAACCGGGCCATATGCTTATGAAGCATCGGCGGCTATGTGCGCTAGCGCCTCAACGAGCTCCTGCGAGCTCACGGGTTTACTCAGGTGCGCGTCCATGCCCGCCTCACGCGAAAGCCTGCGGTCGTCGGCAAAGGCGTTGGCGCTCACGGCAACAATCGGCGTGGTCGCGGCATCCTCGCGATCGAGTGCTCGAATCCGACGCGTGGCCTCAAGGCCATCGATGCCGGGCATCATGATGTCCATCAACACCGCGTCGTACTCGTACGGCGCGCTCGCGGCAAACATCTCGACGGCAGACTCGCCATCCTTAGCATGCGTCACGATGGCACCGGCACGGCTGAGCGTAAACTGCGCGATCTCGGCATTCAGATCGTTATCCTCTACGAGCAAAACGCGCAAGCCCTGGAGCGCATCGCCGTCTCCCGTATCCGCGGGAACTGCCTGAGGAATCTCGGAGCGGTCGCACTTCTCGAACGGCAGGCGAATGGTAAACGTCGTCCCCTGCCCCAAGACACTCGTAAAGCTCATGGTTCCGCCCATAAGCTCGACCAGCTGTTTTGCGATAGGCGCGCCCAGGCCAGTTCCCGACGAAGCGCTTTCCACCTGCTGCTCCTCGCGGCAAAACGGCTCGTAGAGGTGCTTTTGGAACTCCTCGCTCATGCCAATACCGTTGTCGGCGATCGTGTATTCATAGACGGGGACGCCATCCGCTGGCTCAACCTCGCGGCACACCAGGCGGACATAGCCGCCCTGGCGGTTGTACTTGACGGCATTGCCGGCAATATTGAGCAACAAACGCTTGAGGTGCGTCACGCTCACCCGCGCATAGGGATGATTAAGCGTCTGCTGGTCGGAGATAATTGTCACCAGACGCTCCTCGGCCTGGCGCTCCAGAATATCGCGCACTTCACAGTTGAGGGCCACCAAATTTATGGGCACGAGGTTCAGGTCGACCTGCCCGCTCTCCAGGCGACTCATATCGAGCGCCTCGTTGGCAAGGTCGAGCAGCAGTCCCGATGCCGTCCAGATTTTTGAGCGGCACTCAGTCTGCTTTTGCAGATCGTCCGCATTGGCATCGCCAACCTCGACCATGCCGCGAATGCCGTTGATGGGCGTGCGCAGATCGTGGCTCATGCGACGCAGAAACTCCGTCTTTGCCGAGTTGGCAGACGAGGCCTCACGCGCCGCCTTTGCCAGCTTGTCGCCATAGTCGCGCTCCTGCTGCAGCAAGTCCGTCAAACGTCGACGATCAGCGCGGCGACGCACCGTCACAACAACGGCTATAACACCGCCGTAGAGCACCAGCACGCCGGCGGCAACAGCCGCGGCGACCTCAAAGTAGCGCTGCGCCGAGGCATAGGTGTACACATAGAATTTGTGCGCTTTTCCAAATGTGCCCAAATACCACTCGCCGTCGGCGTTAACCAATCTGACCTTACCAGCCAGGCATCGATCCTTAATACCGTCGACAATAAAGACATCCGTCGCAGGCAGATCGAACACGCCCAATACGGTGGGTTCAACGGCATTGGTCGCAACGACCTTGCCATCGTTTTCGATCACGATATTGCCGCTATCGATGGTCTCATAGCCATCAAGCAAGCTCTGCAGTTTGAGTGTATTGCTTGCAACCGCTTTCGCGCTCTGATGCCTTACCGCGATAACGATGCCCTCGCCATCCTGCCGAGTCACGCAGCCAATGTCTGCGACCGAATCATCCGCAAGCGTGATGCGGGCGGTATAGGACTTAAGCGGATGAGTTGCCACCTCCAGCACGGGTGATTCTTTGAGATACGTAGCGAGCGACCCGTAGTCCACATCGCCCGTCGAGGACTCGGACACCAAATTGCCCGATGCGCCCGTCACGATCAGCGCGCTCACGTTGAACTGGTCGGCGTATTGCTCCAGCATGGCGTTATCCACCGAACCGTCGCGCTCCATATCGCGGGCAGCCTCTCCGGCGATCTCCATAACGCGAATCAGGTTTTTGGTCGTATAGGCGCTGTTGAATGCATCGTAGGAAAGGCTCTGCGTCGCCACGTAATCGACAACGTCGGCAAAGCGCTGCTCGGCTTGGGCCGTCGTGTAATCGTAGCTCATCATGCCGGCAACAACCGAGAGCGCTATCCCCAGCAGAGCGACAAGGAGCCATGCCCCTGCCGAACGATTGCCCCGCTCCTGAGCAGCGTGGTCGGGCGCATCGATCATGACAGGCCCTCCATATTCAAAAATGGCGAAGGGTCATCGAAGTACTTTGACACCAGGCGTTCCATGGTGCCATCGGCAAGCATTTCTTGGTAGGCATGAGTGAGCTTGACGTCGATGCCACGCGTATCGTTGATATCGAAAGCGGTGCCCAAACCGACCTCTAGCAGCGGCTCATCAAAAATGCGATATGTCACACCATAGTCTTTTTCGTAGGTGAGGAACGAGGACTCATGCGCGGCGATAGCGTCGACCAGGCCCTCGACGAGCGCCGGGTTCAGGTATGAACCGTCCGAAAAGCTGTAGAGTTCCTTGATCTGCGGAACGTTTTCATTTATGCGATTGAGCAAAATGTCCTCGGGCTTGGTGGTGGACTGAACCGCCACGATCTTATCCTCAAGATCGGCAAGCGTGTAGATATCGCTCTGGGGATCGACCGCGACCACCTGGCGGCTCGCAAGGTACGGGCCGGCCCAACGATATTCGTTTTCGCGACCCGTCATACTAAAGCTGCCCATGACACAATCGAGTTCGCCGCTCGCCAGCAGCTCCTTCTTCTTTTCCCAGTCGATCAGCTGGTATTTTGGCTTGTAACCAATGCGAGCCAAAGCCTCGGTCAATATCTCGACATCCAGGCCAACGATATCGCCGTACTCGTCGGTATACACAAACGGTGGATAGAGGTCGCTTCCGACGTTGAGCGTCTTAAGGTCGTCGTCTTTGACTTGCGAGGCGTCCAGACCTTCTAATGCAGACGTCGAGGCTCCGTCATTCGACCCGGAGCAGCCAGCTATCGCTACGACAAAGACGCTCGCCACTGCAAGCGCAACAAACAACGAAATGGCAACCGAGCGACGGGATCTTTTCATCGAGCTCCATACGATCCTGTTTACAGACTTAAATGGTTAAAGATAATAGCAAACAAAACCACACGAGTGCCCAATTGTTACAGGCGCTTTACCGTGTGGGACCTTCCAGCCGACTTGGCAGAAGGCCCCGCATGCAGTGCTCACTTACCGTGCATTAAAAACGTAGCGGTCCAGGCGGTCGCACGCCTCCCTTACGCGCGAAAGCGGCAGCGCCAGATTCACGCGAATGTGGCAGGGTCCGTGGAACGGGCGGCCGTCCTGATAGCCAACGCCCACGCGGGCACCCTCATCGAGCAACCACTGAATATCGCGGCCATGCTCGCGGCACCACTCGGTGCAGTCCAGAAACACCATGTAGGTGCCCTGCGGACGTGAATAGAACACGCCCTCAAAATGCTCGTCCACGTAATCGCAGAAGTACTCGATATTGCCGGCAAGTACCTGGTTGAGCTCGTCCACCCACTCGTAGCCCTGCGGCTGGTAGGCACCGATAAGCGCATGCATGGAGAGGACGTTCATCTCGTTGTAGTGGGTCTTGTCGGACACGGCGCACACGCGGTCGCGCAGCGTCTCGTTGTAGATGATGTGGTAGCTGCCGACCAGGCCCGCCAGGTTAAACGTCTTGCTCGGCGCGTAGAGGGCAACCGTGCGCATGCGGGCATCCTCGCTCACCGACTGCGTCGGGATATGCTTGTGACCCGGCAGGATGATATCGGACCAAATCTCGTCCGATATCACCACGCAATCGTGCTGTCGATAGATGTCCATGGCACGTTCGATCTCGTCGCGCTCCCATACGCGGCCGCAGGGATTATGCGGCGAGCAGAACACCGCGGCATGGATGTGGTTTTGGGCGAGCTTGCGCTCCATGTCCTCAAAGTCCATACGCCACACGCCCTGGTCGTCGAGCTTAAGCGGGCTGTGGACAATGCGATAGCCCGCGGCCTCGATGGACTTGGCAAAGCCGATGTAGGTAGGGCTGTGGACCAGCACCGCATCGCCTGGCTGGACATACGCGCGCAGCGTCGACACGACACCGCCCAGCACGCCGTTTTCGTAGCCGATATGCTCCGGCGCCAAGCCCTCAACGCCGTTGCGACGGCTCTGCCATTCGATGATGTGGTCGAAGTACTCGGGACGCGGATTGAAGTAGCCAAACATGGGGTGCTGAGCGCGCTTGATGATGTACTCCTGAACCGTGGGCACCGTAGCAAAATTCATGTCGGCCACCCACATGGGAATGCGGTCGAAGCCCTCGTCGGGTGCGTTCGGAGCCATACCGGGGATCTCGCCCCAGGAGTCAACGGCGATGGAGTCCATGCCGTGGCGGTCGATAAGCGAGCTAAAGTCGTATTTCATGCTGAGCCCCCGTGCAAAGTGATTGTTTTGGTAGGCGTTATTGTCCACCAGCGTGGGCGGTTTTGGCATGGGGTTTGGCGCTTAATTTGACGGGTTCAGACGAATGACTGGTTAGTCTTGCGCGTCGTTGACGGCGACTACGGTTAGCTGGGTTTTATCGACCGTAAAAGATATGTCGAGCCCAGCATAAGCTAAGTGGTAAACGCGGTTTGGCTCGTGCTTGCTGCCCGCGCGGCGCGGATCTTGGCAAAGGACCTCGACCAAGCCGGGGAGCTTTGCGGGCGGGACCATATCCTGCAGCGCTTGTGGAAACTCAACATCGAGCTCTTGCCACGGAGCACCCTCAATCCAGCCGCCGGTCGCATCCGGGTGGCAGTCCGCAAACGGGATGTAGGGCTTGATATCGTAGATGGGCGTGCCGTCGCGCAGATCGGCCCCCAGCACATGGATGATGGGGCCGTCGTCGGTAAGCTCCACGCGGTCGAGCTTAACGCAGGTGAGCCCGATGGGATTAGGGCGAAACGGACTGCGCGTGGCAAAGACACCCACGCGCTCGGCTCCGCCCAGACGCGGCGGACGCACGGTCTTCGACCACTTGACGTTGGTGCCGGACCTGTCCTGCGACTTGGCATCGGCAGCTATGTCCTTAGCCGTGCCGCCGGGCGTTCCGTTTTCGAAGCGCCACAGCAGCCACAGGTGAGAGAAGGAGTCCAAACCCTCAACCGCTGCATTGGAGGCAAATTCCGGCTCAAAAACGATGCGTCCCTGCAGATGGGGCGCCAAAAAGCTGTTGCGCGGAATGCCGAACTTCTGCGGCAGGTCGGTATGTATGTGTGCGATAGGTTCCATGCCGGTCATTGTACGGCATGGAGGCGCGGGGCGTTGCGCGCAATTCTTCGCCGCGGTCCGCAGTCGTGCAACCAACGGTTGCTTGGAAGGGTGCCTGCCGCCGCGTATGCTTAAGCTATCAACCAGCAGAAAGGAGCCGCTATGGCCTTTGCAGAAAAGCTCATTGCCATCCGTCGCGCCCATCACCTTACCCAAGAGCAGCTCGCCGCCAAGCTCTTCGTCACACGCCAAGCCGTCAGCCGTTGGGAGCGCGGCGAAGTCACCCCGGGCATCGACATGATGAAGCTCATCGCCGCCGTAACCGGCGAACCCCTGTCTCACCTGCTCGAAATGCCCGAGCATTATTGCCAGAGCTGCGGCATGATACTCACGCCCGACGACTGCGGCACCGACGCCACGGGCGCCACGACCGACCATTACTGCAAGTGGTGCTACGACCACGGCAAGTACACCTACGACACCACCATGGAGGCGATGATTGAGGATTGTGCCCCGCGGCTGGCGCAAAACACCGGCATGTCGCTCGACGAAGCCGTCTCGCTCATGGGCGCCGTCCTGCCGCAACTGGAGCGCTGGCACACCGTGCAGGAAAACGAAGAGCGCTACGGCGCCGAGGCGCGGGCGCGCTATGGCGATGAGGCTATCGATGCAGCAAACGAAACGTTACTGGACATGGATCCTCAGACATGGACCGACATGAAGGAACTTGAACGCGCTATTCTGGGTCAGCTCTCGATTGCCATGAGTGACGGCGATGCGGACGGAAACGAGGCTCGCAAGCTTGTCGCGATGCATCGTCGTTGGATTGGTCTCAACTGGGGACGCGAACCCCAGGACGAAGCACACCTGGGCCTCGCCCACGGCTATCTTGCCGATCAGCGCTTTATCGACTACTACGACAAGCCCTGCGGCACCGGAGCCACGGCGTTTCTAGTTCAGGCCATCGAGTCGTCGTTGACGCGCGCATAGACCGCGGCGGCTTTGGGTATTTCAATCAAAACCTCAACCGATTGGAGACCCATGGCTACTGATCACGAGCTCGTGCTCTACGTTATGACCGGCTGCCCGTATTGCATAAAGGTCAAGCGCTTTCTGGCAGATAACGGCGTGACCATTCCCGAGCGCAATATCTCGACCGATTCCGATGCCGAACAGACACTCATCGCCATCGGCGGAAAACGCCAGGTTCCCTGCCTGTTCATTAACGGCAAACCGCTCTACGAATCGAGCGACATCATCGCGTGGGTACAGAAGAACCTGCTCTAGCGTGCTATTGCGGTCGGCCCGTCCCAACGCACAAACCCATACGGCACAAACATGTACACCAGCATCCAAAGTCGACATTTTTCGACATCTTTGGATGCTGGTGTACAACTATTTGTGGGTAGTCATCGGGGACGTTCTTAAATGACTAGTCGTTAAAGAACGTCCCCAATGGCCAATGACTAGCTAGCCGTGGAAGCGGGCTGTGGGTGCGAGTGGCTGCTCGCGAAAGACGCGCTCGACGGCGGCGCGGTATTCGTCGACCTTTTTGGTCTTACGTACGAGTTTGTGAACGGTAGCGGGGTCGGCGAAAGCGCACTTGGCGTAGAACCACCACTCCTTCATACGAAAGACCGCATTACCGCCAATCTCTTCTGCATAGGCCGCAAACAGCGTATCGTGGAAACGCTGCAGCTCAGCAGCCGTTGCAGTGGGGCCGCCCTTGACCATGCGAGCCAGCGCGGGGTTCGCAAGCAAGCCACGCCCCAGCATCACATGGCGTGTCCCGGGATAGGCCTCCACCAGTGCGTCCATATCCTCAAGATCGAAAATGTCGCCGTTATAGGCCACGGGGAACGGCGCGCGCTCCAGCGTCTCGCCATAAAACTCTTTGCGCGTCGAGCCCGTATAGCGGTCCTTCTGTACGCGCGGATGCACGATCAGCTCTGCCAGCGGCATGTGGCAATATAGATCGAGCACGCGCTCGTATTCGTCGTCGCTCTCCAGCCCCAGCCTGGTCTTTACCGATACCGGCAACGGCGACCGCTCGCACACATCACTCAAGAACACCTCGAGCTCGTCGAGATTGCGCAAGAAACCCGAGCCCTTGCCCTTAGCGACAACCGTTCCCGAAGGGCAACCCAGGTTGAGATTGACCTCCCGATAGCCCATGTCGGCGAGCACCTGTGCCGCCCACACAAACTCGTCCGCGTTCTTGGACATGAGCTGGGGCACCACGTTGAGCCCTTGGTTGTTAGCCGGATCGACTTCCTTAAACGCCTTGCCGCCAAAGCGGTTTCCCACCCGCGGCGGCGGCAAAAACGGCGTGTAATAGCAATCGAGCGCACCGAAGCACTCCGCATGCACGCGACGGAACACATGCCCGGTAATCCCCTCCATAGGGGCAAGCGAAAGAATCATCTACTCTTCTCTCATATCAACGGATGTGACAAAGGAACCGCCCCCTTGTTACATGCATTATGCCTTGTGCTTCAGATGATTCACAAGGCAGAGGTAGCTGCTTGACGATAATCACCCTTCCATCCGTCGCCTTACGCAACGAAGGTGAATGCTTTTCCGCGAAGTGAACGGGTGAAATCGGACCCTCGATGCATCGACACTTTGGGAAGGCCAATTCCTGCGGTTTTATCACTCAAATCCTGCGGTTTTAGCGTCGAAAAACGTGGGTGCTTCAGGGGTCCAAATTAGGTCGTTCACTTCTCGGGAAACCATTCACCTTCGATTTACTGGTGCTTATAAACAGCGAGGGGGTCGCCCGGCAGGCGGCCCCCTCGCTTGTTATTCATCCCTCGGCAGCGGTTTCATGCTCCAAAAGACAACGTTCATAATCACGACAACCACCAACACCACGCCGTTGGCCACCCAAAAGCCCATGTTAAGGCCGAGCCACTCCGTGGTGCCAAACAAGTCCATCCAAATCTGCGTCCAGTTCATGCAAACGCTCCTTTCTGCATCAATCCCCCACTACAGCAGCTCGCCGTAGCGCTTGACGTAGGCCTTCTTAAGGCTTGTCGCCAGCGCCATGTACAGCAAGATGCACGGAATCAGGAACAAGAAGTACTCGACAGGCAGGGCGCCCAGACCCAGCGTGGGGCCAAGCGGGCTAAACGGGATCAGCGTGAGCAGCGCGATGCCCGTCATCGTGAGCAGCATCACCGGAGCCGAGGCACGGCTCTGGATAAACGGCAACTTAGGCGTACGGATCATGTGGATGACCAGCGTCTGGCTCCACATAGACTCGACGAACCATCCAGCCTGGAACAGCGCGATGTAGGCCAGCTGCATCTGCTCCAGCGCGGCGCCCGAGTAGACGCTCGCCAGGTCGTTGAACAGCACGCCATGGCTCACGAACAGGGGGCAGAAAACGAAGTACATAAAGATATAGGTCATAAAGTCGAAGATGGAGCTGGTGGGCCCGATCCAGATCATGAACCTGCCAACACTCGAAGCGTCCCAGGTACGCGGCACGCGCAGGAACTCCTCGTCCACGTTGTCCCAGGGAATCGCCAGGCAGCTGCAGTCATAGATCAGGTTGAGCAGGATCAGCTGGATGCTCATCATCGGCAAAAACGGCAGCAGGGCGGATGCGGCAAGCACGCTGAACATATTGCCGAAGTTGGAGCTTGCGGTCATCTTGATGTACTTGATCATGTTGGCGTAGGTCTTGCGCCCCTCGATGATGCCCTCCTCGAGCACCATCAAATCCTTCTCGAGCAAGATGATATCGGCCGACTCCTTGGCCACGTCGACCGCAGTATCGACCGAGATGCCGATGTCGGACGACTTCATGGCCGAGGCGTCGTTGATGCCGTCGCCCATGTAGCCCACCACATGACCGTTTGCACGCAGCACGGACACGACGCGCGCTTTTTGATCGGGCGTAAGCTTGGCAAAGACCTGCACGTCCTCGGCGCGACGAGCGAGCTCGGCGTCGTCCATTGCGGCGATATCGCTGCCGAGCAGCATGTTGTTGACCTCGAGTCCCACCTGCTTGCAGATGGTGCGCGTGACCTTCTCATTGTCGCCGGTCAAGATCTTGGTGGCTACACCGTGGTTGCGCAGCGCCTCGATAGCATCGGCCGTGGACTCTTTGGGCGGATCCAAAAACGCCAGGTAGCCGATCAGCACCATGTCGCGCTCATCATCGGCGCTAAAGGCACCGACAGGCGACGGGTTGGACTTTTGAGCGATTGCCAACACGCGGAAGCCGTCGTCGTTAAGGTCGGCGACCGTTGCCAAAATGCGCTCGCGCACCTCGTCGTCCAGCACGTGAACGCCGCCGTCAATCTCGGCATGCGAGCACACCGACAGCATCTCCTCGACTGCACCCTTGGTGACCATCTGGGTTTTGCCGCTTCGATCGCGCACCACGGTGGTAAGGCGACGGCGCGTAAAGTCAAACGGCACCTCGTCGACCTTCACATAGGCCTCGGAAAGGTCGGTGAGACTCGGGTCGTTTTGCTCCTCTTCCTCGGTGCATTTGATGATCGCCAGATCCATCAGATTCTTGTAGCCCGTCTGGAAATAGCTGTTGAGGTAGGCATGGCGCAGAACGCGCGAATCCTCCTGGCCATCGATGTTCCAGTGATACTCCAGCACCACCTGGTCCTGCGTCAGCGTGCCAGTCTTGTCCGTGCACAGCACGTCCATCGCGCCAAAGTTTTGAATCGAGTTGAGGTTCTTAACGATGGTCTGCTTTTTGCTCATAGCCACGGCGCCCTTGGCAAGGCACGTGGTAACGATCATGGGCAGCATCTCGGGTGTCAGGCCCACGGCGATGCTGATGGCAAACAGGCCAGCATTAAGCCAATCGCCCTTGGTGACGCCGTTAATCATAAAGACAAACGGAACCATCACCATCATAAAGCGGATGAGCACCCACGAGACGCTATTGACGCCTTTGGAAAAGCTCGTCTCTACGGCATCCTCGGACAGGCTCGATGCCATAGAGCCAAACAAGGTCTGCTCGCCCACGCTAAAGGCGAGCGCCGTCGCGCTGCCCGAGATCACACTGCTGCCCATGAGGGCGATGTTCTCGAACGACGTTGCCGAATCGGACTCGGTGCACGTCGCGGGAACCTTCTCGACCGGCTCGCTCTCGCCCGTCAGGCTTGCCTGGCTCACAAAGAGGTCCTTAGCCTCAATGATTCTCACATCGGCGGGAATCATGTCACCGGCGGACAGGTGCACGATGTCACCAACCACCACGTCGTCGATGGGAATCTCGGTCCTAGGGGCATCCTCGCGGGTGACTGTCACGGTGGTCGTAATCATATCGAGCAGCTTTTCGGCCGCGTTGCCGCTGCGCGCTTCCTGGATATAGCGCAGCGTGCCCGAGAGCACGACCATCGTGGTGATGATGATCACCGTCAGCGGGTCAAAGTCTTCGGGCGTGCTGCCCATCATCGACAACGCTGGAAACACCATGTCGGTCGCTGCCGAAATGATGGCCAGGAAAAACAGAATCGCCGTGAAGGGATTGACGAACGCGTCCGCAAGCTTGCGGGCAATCGACTTCTTCTTGCCACGCGTGACCACGTTACGCCCGTTGTCGGCTTCGCTGTGCGCGACCTCGTCGCGATTAAGGCCGCCGAGATTCGAGCCGACCCAGGATAGGGCCTCCGTCAGCGGAATGGTCGCCGCATACTGGATGCGACCCTCCGCGCGATGCCTCATCAGTTCGTTTTGCGCCTGAACCGCAGACGGCGTATGGCGCATAGTCATCTTCTTCAATTGCCTCGCTCCGTTCTATCGATCGGACGCAGGGCGAATCAGCCGCGCGCCCCCATCAAAGTGGACCCGCGCCGGCAACTTCGTCCTGCGTTACTGGTACTGTCACTGCCGCTCACGGTCCTCACCTCTCTTTCGCGTCCGCGACTGTCTACAGAATAGAAAAGCCGCAAGACCGAGCACATGGCTGGTTTCTTGCGGCTTTCTTGCGATTTGGCAAGGATTGTCAAAGTGACTATTTGGATCGATGGGAGCGAATACCCGAAGCGTTACTCGGCCATTTTGTAGCCCACGCCCCATACAGTCAGCAGGTAGTGGGGGTTGTCTGGTTCGGGCTCAATCTTCTTTCGAATTTTGCGGACGAAGGCCATGATGTTGCTGTCATCGAGCAGATACTCGTTTTGCCACACCGCCCGGTAGATTTCCTCTTTGCTAAAGACCGTACCCCGGTTGCTCGCCAAAAAGGCAAGGATGTCGAACTCCTTGGGCGTGAGCGAGACCGGCGCGTCCGACACCTTGACGGTGCGCGAGGCCAGGTCGATCGAAAGCTCGCCGATAACGATGGGTCCAGTGGCGGCACTTGCCTGCGAGCCGGCAACCGCCAGCTCGATAGCAGTCAGCTTGCCCGATGCGATATCGGCAAACACGGGCGCGAGCTCCAGGGCGGCAGCGCTGCCAGACGAGAACAGCGCGCTGCTGAGCTCGGCGGCCTCGGCCGGCGTAATCGCGATGTTGGTTCTGTTGGTACGCATAGAACCGCCCTAGAATAAGCTGCTCGAGCGGGCCAGATAGACCCGCTCGATCGTCGAAGCAACAACAAGATACAACACGCTCAGCAGCGCAACGATGCCCAGATACCATACAGGCAGCGTGGCGAGCCCAAACAGCTGCGCCACCGGACTGAGCGCAAGGAGCGCCGTGACAACGAGCATGACGGCAACCATCACCACGAGCGGTGTGCAAGGACGATCCCCGTCGCGGACACTGCGCGTTCGCAACACCAGGAGCACGAGCGATTCGGTCCATGCGCATTCCAGCAGCCAGCCGGCTTGGAAGGTCGCGATAAAGGCCGCTCGACCCGCCGCGTCGAGCGCGGCAAAGGGCGCGCCGCAGACGGCGGGGCATACGCCCAAGAACAGAATGGCAAACGTAATGATGTCGAAGGCCGAGCTCGCAAAGCCAAAATGAAGCATAAAGCTGCCGAGCCCCTTACCCGACCAGGCCCTGGGGCGGGCAATCTCTGCATCGTCAACGTTATCCCACGAAAGCGCCAGGCAGGTGGCGTCGTAGCACAGATTGAGCAAGAGCAGCTGGGTAGCGGTTGCCGGCACAAAGGGCAGGAAAATGCTCGAGGCGGCAACCGAACAGATATTGCCAAAGTTGGAGCTCGATGCGATACGGATGTACTTGGAGGCATTGGCGAACGAAGTCCTGCCCTCGCTGACGCCCTCGGCGACAACACCCAAGTCGCGCTCGAGCAGCACCAGGTCGGCCACCTTTTTGGATTCGGCCGCAGCCGAGTCCACGACAATGCCGACGTCTGCCGATGTGAGCGCCGGCACGTCGTTCACGCCGTCTCCGATATAGCCGACGATGTGGCCGGAGAGGCGAATCAGGCTAACGATCTGCGCCTTCTGTGCGGGCGTAAGCTCGGCAAACACGCGAGCCTTCCCCACCCGGATCAGCGCTTCGGATTCCTCCATGGCCTGAAGCATGCTGCCGGTGATAACGCTATCGGCGGGAATGCCCAGGCGCGAGCATGTTGAGCGAGCGACCGAAGCCGAATCACCCGTGAGCACGCGCACCTCGACGGAAAGGTTAGACAGCGCCTGCACGGCGGCACGAGCGCTCGCCTTGGGCCGATCGAAAAAGCCCAAAAAGCCGCACAGCACCAGGTCATCCCAGTCCGCCGACGTCGTGCTATAGGCGACGGCGAGCACTTTGATGCCATCGGCGCGCATGTCCTCGGCAACCTCGTAGGCGCTCTGACGGCCATCGGCATCCATGGGCACCAGCTCGCCCTTAAAGTTTGCCCAGGCGCAGCGTGTGCACACGCTTTCAACCTCGCCCTTTACGATGGTCAGATGATTGCCGGGGCGAACCTGTAGCCCCAAACAACCAAGCGCCCCGGGCGTGGCGTCGAGCTTGACACCCGAAGCCTTGGTGACGTGGTCGAAGGGGTCAGAGGCATGCAGTGCAAAGGCGTGGCCAAGGTCTTTCGCGGCAAGGTGCAGCTCGGGTGCCGCGCACGCATCGGCAATGGCCCGATTGAGCTGATTGGCAGCGGCCCCCTGGCTCGTGCTCTCCAGATACGCCAGGTTGAGCGTCTGCTCGCTTTCGTTGCCCAGGATATCGGTGTAGTACTCGAGCACCGCGGCATCTTCGGTGAGCGTGCCTGTCTTGTCAACGCACACCACGTCCATGGAGCCCAGTGACTCCATGGCGTCAACGTTCTTAACGATGACCTGCTTGTTTTTTAGTCGATGGGCACTGCCCGAAAGGCAAACGCTCGTGACAACCGGCAGCATTTCGGGAACCAGGCCCACGGCCGTGCCCAGGGCAAACAGCAGTGCCTGCGCCCAGTCGCCCAGCACAAAGCCTCGAATCATAATGACAAACGGCAGTACGATGAGCATGCATCTTACCAGGGCGGCGCAGATGCTCTTGGCGCCGGCACCAAACTGTGTGCCCATTCGAGCGCGACGGCGCAAAACGGGCTGCTCATCGGCAATGCGGGCGAGGACGGTTGCCGACGCCTTGCCGTCGACAATGGTCGTTCCCGCGCGAACGGTCTCCCCTTCCCGCTTGGCGGTCTGACCGCTCTCGCCTGTAAGCGACGATTCCGAGACAAGGACCTGGTCGCCCTTGGCAAGGGTCACGTCGACCGGGCAGAGCATGCCGGCATATAGGCGGACGACGTCGCCGGGCACAAGCCGGTCGGCATCAACTTGAATCCAACACGCATCGACGCGTTTCCAAACGGCCGCGTGGTTCGCTTTAAACATATGGCGATCAAAGCTGCGCTTGGCCTCATTTTCGTAAAACAGGCGCACCAGGCCGCCCACCAGCCACATCAAAAAGAGCACAGCTGGCGCGAACACGCCCGTCTGGCCTTCCACCTGCGGCAGGACATCGACCAAAAAAGCCAGCCCGGCAAGCGCAAGCAGCAGCGACGAGAACGGATTAAAGAACGATTTTCTAATCATCGAAGCCTCTTTCTAGCACGGCTTCGATTGTATCCGAGGGCACTCGCCGACAACCCCGCCCCAACCCTTGCGACTTCCTTGCTTTTAGCCGTGACAAAAGGGTTGTCCCTTTGTCACATTATTCGGAACGAAGGGCCTCCACGGGGTCCTTTTTGGATGCGCTACGGGCCGGCAGCAGACCGGCAACGACCGTCAGCAACACCGAAATTGCAATGAGCACCAGCGCATCCTGCACGGGCAGGCTCATCAGGTTGGGGACCTGTTTGGCCGCAAGCGCCCAGGTATTAACCGGGAAGCTCACGGCCACCACGACGACAATGGCAAAGACGCCGGCGATGAGGCCCTCGATAAAGGTCTCGGCATTGAATACGTTGGCCACGTTGCGCTTCGACGCGCCGATCGCGCGCAGGATGCCAATCTCCTTTTTGCGCTCCAGCACGCTGATGTATGTGATGATGCCGATCATGATGGAGCTCACCACCAGACTGATACTCACAAACGCGATGAGCACCAAGCTGATAGTGTTCACGATGTCGGTCACCGAACCCATGATGATGCCCATGTAGTCGGTGTACGAAATTGCCTGCTCATCATGGCCAGCGGCTTTGACCTGCTTGTTGTACGCATCGATGTGATCGAGTACGCGCTCCTTGGCCTCAAAGTCGCGCGGGAAAATCTTGACCGAAATGGGGTCGGCCTCGTCCGCATAACCCAACGTGGTCAGATTGTTATCGTAGGTGAGCTTCGACGCCTTGGCATAGCTCATCATGAGCGAACTCAGGTCCTCGGCGTCCATGTTGAAGTGAATGGCATGAGCAAAGGCACTCGCATCCACGCGCATGGCGCTCGCCAGGTTAGCAAAACTCGACGACATCTGCGTCGCCATCTGGCCCATGAGCCCTGCTGCGCCTGCCCTGAGCTGAGCTGACACCGTCGCCGCAATCTGATCGCTGATCGACTTCATCACCTGATCCATAGCCTGCTGCAGATACGGAGCCAGCTGCTTTTGCACATAGTCGGTCATCGCCTGCTGCAGGCGCTCGGCCAGGGCATCGCCGCCGAGCGCTTTGAGCTGGGCCAGGATTTGCTGGGCTGCCGTATCACTCTCAAGATACGCCGAGAATGCGGCAGCAAACCTTGACGTGTCCTTAAGATCTTCGGGCGACAGCGCCTTAAACTGATCAGACTGCAAAAAGCCCTCAAACAGCTGATTGGCTAGTGTTCCCACCTGCTGCATTTGCTCGGGCGTGAGCTCAAGACCGTCAAAGATGCCCGAGAAATCTGGTGCCGGCGCTTTGGCCATGATGTCGCTGAAGTCGATGTCCTTGCCAACGCTCGAAAGGTCAATGTCCAGCCCGGATAAGTCGATACCGGAAAGGTCCATACCGTCAGCCGCACCCGAGAGCGCAGATGTATCGAACGAAAACGCACTCTTCAGCGCCGCCTCGTCCACGCTAAACATGCTGCCCAGATCAACGCCTTGCTTGGCCTCGCCTTGCAGTTCGTCGAAGGTTTTGCCCGTAAAGACATCCGTCTCGGGGTGGGCAAGCTGCTCCTGCACAATCTGCGAATCGGCGGCGCGCTCCATAAGCTGGCGAGTCAGCGCATGCGTATAGGCAATGCCCGGAGACAACGCGCTCGCATTGGCCGTCTCGTTAGGTCGCACCACGCCCACAATGTGCACGTCAATACCGTCGGCAACCTTGGCGGCCATAAAGTCGGCGTCGCCAGACATGTCGGTCCACATGCCGGTCTCTTCGTTTTTGCGATAGGCATCGGCCGGCGACAGCACCTTAAACGTCGTGGACAGCGCATCGTCGTAGGTAAAGTCGGTACCGGTCTCGGGCGCTTCGATCCCACCGTCAGCGGTCATAGCACTGTTAACCAGATTGTTAAGCTCATTGATATCCAGCGCGCCGATGCTGTAGAGCGTATAGTCGCCCACCGTGCCACGACTCGAAAGCACCATCACGGCTTCGTTGGCAGACGTGGGCCAATGACCGGCGACGACATCGTACTGGCTGTCGAGCAGGCTCTGGTCGTCAATCATCTCGTTAAAGACCGAGGTTCCCATGGATTCCATGCTCACCGTTGCCGCCGAGCTCGCGCCTCCGCTCATGGCCTCGGTCATGGCGTTGGGCACCAGCCGGACAGGCTTCTCATCGCCCTTGCCGGCACGATAGACAACCGGCGATACACCGTAGCCGTACTGAATGGCGTTGACCTCTTTATCGATGCCGTCGCCACCGGCATCGAGCCATGCCTTAAAGCTCGTCATGTCGTTGGACTTAACACTTGCAAACATATCCTTTACGGCCGTGACCACAGGAATCTTATCGGCTCCCTGAGCCTTGCCGCCGGCACTGTCGTCGGACGACTCCACGTTTTCAGGCGAGTCATCATCCGCAGTTCCCTGCCCACCCATCATGGACGACAGGTCGTAGTCCTGCTTGGAAATGGTGAGCGGGTAGCTCGAGAGCGTATCCTCCTCGACCTTTTTGATGTAGCCGTTTACGCCATTGGACAGCGCCAGAATCGCCGCGATACCGATAATGCCAATCGAGCCCGCAAAGGCAGTCATGGCCGTGCGACCCTTCTTGGTCATGAGGTTTCGGGCAGAAAGCCCCAGCGCCGTCACAAAGCTCATCGAGGTTTTGCGCGTAGGCTTGGCCTCGCGACGCGCGGCCTTTGCTACATCAAAGGGGTCGGAATCGTCGGTGATCTTGCCGTCCGCCAGGTTGACGATGCGTGTGGCGTACTGGTACGCCAGCTCGGGATTGTGCGTGACCATAATAACCAGACGGTCGCGCGCCACGTCCTTGAGCAGATCCATGACCTGTACGGATGTCGTTGAATCCAAAGCGCCGGTCGGCTCGTCGGCCAGCACAATCTCGGGATCATTGATCAGAGCGCGGGCAATGGCCACGCGCTGCATCTGCCCACCCGAAAGCTGACTCGGGCGCTTGTTAACGTGCTCGCCCAGACCGACTGCCTCGAGCGCCTTGCGTGCACGCTGGCGGCGCTCGGCATGGCCAACACCCGTGAGCGTCAGCGCTAGCTCAACGTTTTCCAAAATGGTCTGATGTGGGATAAGGTTATAGCTCTGGAACACAAAGCCGATGCGGTTGTTGCGATAGGCGTCCCAATCGCGATCGTGAAAGTCCTTGGTCGAGATGCCGTCGATCAACAGGTCACCAGAATCAAAGTGATCGAGCCCACCGATAACGTTGAGCATCGTGGTTTTACCCGAACCCGAGGGACCCAGAATGGCCACGAACTCGTTATCGCGAAAAGCCAGGCTCACGTTATCGAGCGCCACCTGCGTAAACGACTGCGTGACGTACCTTTTGCAAATACCTTTGAGCTCCAGCATGGACGGCAACCTCTCCCGCGCAGGCACCCCGCCCGCTCTTCCCCGCCGTTCGTATTCGACGCGTTTGTCCTACTCTATCCCCATTTTTTATCAGCGCCAATAAGGAATGTAACGAACCTCGCCAAAAAACGAACGGGACGACACGCCACACAGCGCACCGTCCCGCACACAACATTGACAATGTGACAAAGGGACTGTCCCTTTGTCACATTCGTGTACTCAGCCTTTACTGCTCGCTCTTCGCCAGCGCCTGGTCAATAAACTTGTCGAGCGCCGCGCGCTGCTCGGCGGAGCTGATGGCGCCCACGATGGGCTCCCCTACGATGTTGCCGTTCTGGTCAATAACGTAGGTTGTCGGGAACGAGAACAGATTTGACGTAAACTTACCGGCCTCGCTATCCGACTTGAACCAGACGTTCTTATATGTCACGCCCTTCTTGCTCAGCACGTCCTTGGCATCTGCAATCTCGTCCTTGTTGCCATCGAGCGTAAAGGAATTGACGCCCACGACCTGGCCGCCCTTCTTGGCAAGCTCCTTATTCAGGTCCTCAAGGTCGCCCAGCTCGCCCACGCACGGCTTGCAAGTGGTGAACCAGAAGTTCATGACGGTGACCTTGTTCTTAGAGAACAGTTCGTCGCTGTTCACGTCGTTGCCATCCAGGTCCTTGCCCGTAAAGCTGGGGAACTTCGTCGCCTCGCTCGAAGCATTGGCACCAGCCGTCATGCCAGCGGTCGAAGCGTCGACGCTCTCGCCTGCGCTCGGCGTACTTCCACAGCCGGGGAACTCCTTCTCCAGGCTCTCGAGCTTGTCCTCGATCTCCTTGATCTGCTGTGCACCGACCTTGAGCGTCTTAAGCTCATCCGCCGTGAACTCATCCTTGGCGCCGTCGATGGTCTTGAGCAGGAAATCGCCGTAATTGCTACCGTCCTCAATCATTGCCGAGTCTTTATTTGCCGCATTGAATACCTTTTCCCACAGCGCGTTATCACTCGAAAGGATATCGTTCTCCTTTTTCATGAGCTTCGCATACAGCTCGGCGGCCTCGTCAGCATTGGTCGGCTTCTGCGCAGTGAGTTCTGCGATCTTAGGATCGGAGCTCGCAGATTCGCTCGCATTGCCACCGGACGCCGAACATGCCACAAGGCACAAGGCCAATACCGGCACCATAAACAAGGCCGCAATCTTAGAAAGCTTCATAGTCATTCCTCCGTTTTGTCGAAGCTTGTTTACTTTTTATCGGCGGTCAAGGGAAGCTTTTCCGCCGACACATCCAGGCCATAGCGATAGCTGATGGCATCGACAGGACAGGCCCCGATGCACTTTCCGCACCGGATACATTCGGCATGATTGGGTGCGCGGACCACATCGACGTCCATCTGACAAACCTTTGAGCACTTGCCGCACGAGACGCATTTGCACGCGTCAACCTGAATCCCCAACAAGGACACCCTATTCATGAGCGCATAGAATGCGCCGAGTGGACAAATCCATTTGCAGAAGGGGCGGTAGAACAACACGCTCAGCACTATCACGGCAACGAGAACGACAAGTTTCCAAGTAAAGAGATGTCCCAACGCAGATCGAATGCCGGCATTGGCAATGGCCAGCGGAATGGCACCCTCGAGCACACCCTGCGGACAGACGTATTTGCAAAAGAACGGATCGCCCATCCCCACATCGTTGACCACCAGCACAGGCAGCACCACCACGGCAAACAGCAGCACAACGTATTTGATATACGTAAGCGCCTTGAGCCTTTTTGTCGAAAGCTTTTTGCCGGGAATCTTATGAAGCAGCTCCTGCAGCCAGCCAAACGGGCACAGAAAGCCGCATACAAAGCGACCCAGCAGCACGCCGAGCAAAATGAGCGTACCGGTAACGTAGTAGGAGAAGTTGAACTTGGATGAACCTACCACCGACTGGAACGACCCGATGGGGCACGCACCCGATGCCGCGGGGCACGAATAGCAATTAAGTCCAGGTACGCAGACTGTTTTTCCCGCGCCCTGATAGATGCCGCCTTTGGCAAAGTTTGGCAGGTGAATGTTGGTGATGAGCGTCGCCGCCGCCTGAATAAATCCGCGAAATCGGGCCAAAACATGCGACGCAGTGTTTTCTCTTTTATCCAATTCCGATACACTCCAAGCACAGCCTAATCGCTTTGGCCAGCACGGCATCCGCCTCGCCACGCATAACGCCAAAGCACACCATGGCAATTCCGATGATCAACAAAGCGACCTGTACCACGGGTTTTACCGCTTTGAACAACCTGACCACTCCTTTCGTTACGCGACCATTGGACCATATCGACTATAAAATCCGTGTTAAGCGCGATTTGAAATGTGCAAGGAGACTGCTATGCGTATTTTGATCGTCGAGGACGAGCGAGCACTGTGCGATGCAATCGCGCGCAGTTTGCGAAACTTGGCGTACAGCGTCGACTGCTGTCACGACGGACAGGAGGCGCTCGACCTACTGGACGTTGAGGCCTTCGACCTCGTGGTACTCGACCTCAACCTTCCCCGCATCGATGGCATGACCGTACTCAGGGAACTTAGGAAAACTGACTGCGAGACGAAGGTACTGATTCTGTCCGCACGTGGCGAAGTATCCGATAAAGTCGCCGGACTCGATGCCGGCGCCAACGATTACCTCACCAAGCCGTTTCATCTGGACGAACTTGCGGCAAGGATCCGCAGCCTTACCCTCAGGCGCTTCGCACAGAGCGACATAGTATTAACCTGCGGAAAGCTCCGCTTTGACACCAAGGCGCGCATCGCTTCCGTGGACAGCGAGGCGCTATCTCTTACGCGCAAGGAAACGGGAATCTTGGAATACCTGATGCTTAATCAGGGGCGACCGGTAAGCCAAGAGGAGCTTATCGAGCACGTTTGGGATAGCACCGTGAACAGCTTTAGCAACGCAACCCGCGTTCATATCTCGTCACTCCGAAAAAAGTTGCGCAGCGCTTTGGGATACGACCCGATTCGTAATCGGATTGGAGAGGGCTACGTTATGGAGGATGGCGAATGAAAGGGCTTTCGCTGCAATGGCGCATAACGATCATGACGGCACTTCTGACGTGCGCGGCGTGCGTGCTGACGAACTGCCTGGTCGGCTATACGGGTATGCGCTACATGGATGCCATCGGCAGTGACATCTCGGCCTTTAACGCAACCGGCGAAGATTCGCCCCAGGCGTTCGACCCAACGAAAGCGACCCTCGATGAAAAGGTCACGATCGTCGTAAACGACGCACAGGAGTCTTTTGGCGCGACAGCCTGGTGCATCACGGCTGGAATCACACTCCTTGGCGGCGCGCTGGCATACTTTGTGAGCGGCCGTGCACTTAAACCGCTACGGGCTTTTGCAGCCCAGGTTGAGCGTGTGCAGCCTGACAACCTAAGCGAAATCAGACTCAGTGAAGATGCGCCCACCGAGCTACAACGATGCAGCGCCTCTTTCAACGACATGATCGCCCGTCTTGGCGAAGGGTTCTCTGCACAGCGTCAGTTTACCGGCAACGCCGCACACGAGCTGCGCACCCCGCTCGCCCTTATGCAAGCACAGATTGAACTATTCATCTCCGAGCACTCCGGTTTGCAACCCGAAACAGCCGAGTTGCTTAGCCTGTTACAAGAACAAACCGAGCGCATGTCTCGAATGACCAAGGTATTGCTCGAGATGAGCGAGCTCCGCAGCGTTCCTTGCGATGACGATGTTGAACTTGGCCCCTTGTCCGAAGAGGTCCTCACCGACCTTGCGCCACTTGCCGAAAATAAGGGCATAGCCCTCAATTGTGCTGGAGACGCTTTAGTAATCGGGAGCGACACGCTCCTCTATCGGCTGGTGTTTAACCTGGCTGAAAACGCCATCCGTTACAGCCGCTCCGACTCGACTGTCAACGTCTCCATCAGCGACAGCGACAGCCACGTGCTCCTGCGAGTCAAAGATGAGGGCCCGGGAATACCCAAGCAGTGCCAAGAGAGCATCTTCCAGCCGTTCTTTCGTCTAGACAAATCCCGCAGCAGGGCATACGGCGGCGCGGGACTCGGACTAGCACTCGTTTGGGAGATTGCAGCGCTTCACGGTGGCGCTGTAGAGGTCGAAGCAAGTTCCGAGAACGGGACCACCATGCTCGTAAGCCTTCCAAAACGGTCTGCAGCGTTAACCGATCAGTAAAACGAAAGGGGTCCCGAGCAACAGGAGTACAATTGCTGCTATTGTTGCCAGCTGTTGGGAGATGGAAGATGGACTGCGATGGCTACCCATGCGTTCCCATGCCGTTGATGTGCACCGCCTTTGTGCCGGGGCAGATTGACGCTGCGGTTGCAGGCATTTCCGACCCCAATTCGCGCGCCATTGCCACGGCAGAAGCGCTGTACTTTCGCGGACAGGCCGCCCTCGCTGCCAAGACGGCGCGCCCCCATCTTGACGCCACCGATCCCGCACTGCGCCATTCCGCATGCTTTATCTGCGGATACGCCAGTCTGTCGCTCAACCGTATCGCCGACGCCCGCCGGTGCCTTGCGGGCATCCTCGATACGCCGGCCGACGAGGAATCATCCGCTATCCACGCCACGCATATCCTGTTCGCCTCGGCCGCAAGCGTCCTGCTGCACTTGCCTTCCCCGTATTCTGCCGAAGAGTTTTATCCGCTTGCGGCGCATCTGCCCGAAGGCCTGCGCCTGTTCGCCAGCTACGTGATGGCGCACGCCTTATATCTGCGCGGCGAATACGGCCGCAGCCTGGGCATGGCGGAAAACGCCCTGATTATGAAACAGGGAAGCTATCCCATCTCGGAACTGTTCCTGCACCTGGCAGCTTCCATGGCATGCATGAGCCTCAAGGACCTCGACGCCGCAAAAACGCACTTCGGAGCTGCTTGGAACATTGCGCGCCCCGACGGCCTTATCGAGCTTATCGGCGAGCACCACGGCCTTTTGCAGGGGCTTATCGAGGCATGCCTAAAATCGCAATACCCCGACGATTTCGCTCGCATCATCGAGATCACGTATCGATTCAGCTACGGTTGGCGGCGCATCCACAACCCCGATTCGGGCGAGGACGTGGCCGACGATCTAACGACCACGGAATTCACCATGGCCATGCTCGCCTGCCGCGGATGGACCAACGCCGAAATCGCGCGCCATATGAGAGTATCGCCGGGCACCGCCAAAAACCGCCTATCCGGCGTATACGCAAAGCTTGGCATCGGCACACGCGCCGAGTTGGTTACCCACATGTTGCGCTAGCGGTCAGACTTCCCGGCGTATCGAAAGCGCTCCGGGGCCTGGCGCTTTCGCGCGCTCAAATTGGACATTTTGACCCTTGAACGGCACTACCGCCACGAAGCGTCTTCTCGCAAAATTGGATTATTTCCACCGATACCTGCGGGATGGGAGCCAAAGATGCTTGATCGCCGTTCGTTACTTGTTGCCGGAGTGTCCTCGCTGGCGAGCATTATGTTGCCGCGCGTGCCGGGAAGCGCAAACGCCTTCATATTGCCGTTCGTGGCCACCGAAGCCTATGCCGACGAAAAAGACCCCTTCAGGGTGCTCGTTCTCTCGCGCACCATGTTTGGTGTGGTCGTGGTCGACGTCGCCAACAAGAATACGCCCATCACGGGTGCCCAGGTCACACTCACATCGCGCTATGCCGCAGGCAAGCAGCTCACCGCCGCTACCGATGACGAAGGCACGGCCATCTTTGAGGTCGCGCCGCTTTCAGAAGGCTACGTGGACGAGGCGACGCTTCTCGACGCGTATGACTTTAACGGCGGCATCTCCATTAGCATGGCGGGCTACCGCGATGTCGAGATTCCCCTCGCGCGTGTCCAAGGCGGCACCGCCATTACCGCACCCACACGTCCGCTCTCCGATGGCGAGCCGTACTTTCGCCAGCTCACATTCGACGAATGGGACATCCAGTACGCCGACGCCACGTTTATGGCAATGCCAGCGGACGAAGCAGCAAACGATCAGCCCGACACGCACGCTTTTACCGTGCAGGCCCATCTGCCGCAGGGCGGGCAGGCAACGTTGCATATCAATAAAGTGATGCCCGCTGCGGGCAGCTCATCCGAAACCGCCACGCAGATTGGCCAAGTCAAGGCCAGCGCATCGGGCGCGGATAATCTGGCGACGTTCACGCTCGAAGACAAGTTCCTCGACGCGGCATCGAGCCTTCTGGAAGAAGGATGCAAGCTGCGCTTTGTCCTCGACTACCAGGGCAAAACCTACACACTCTCCTCCCCCATGGCCGTTGTCACTGCGCCGGCGGCAAAGGCGGAATCCGGATCGACCACTATCGTCCCCACCACCATGGACCAAGAGATCACTCCGTTTGATTTCCCCGCGGCGTTTCCCGGCATCGGCGGCAATAAGTTCACGTGTTGGATGCCCACATTTCCGATCCTCTTCGATTTCTCGTTTGCTGGATACGTGCTGTTTGGCGGAGGATACAAACCAGCCAGCTATATGAACGATTCGGGCAACCCTGATCCGGAATACTGGAAGAAATCGCCGCGTGAGTCGGGCGCCAAGCAGGCAAACCGCTACCTCGACGAGATGGAGGGGAAGTGGAATCAGTACAAAAGTATGAGTGCCGGTTCGGGCACCGATCCAAGAAACACCAAGCTCCTTCGTCACCATTGCACGCCGCTGTTCACGATGGATATCGCCACACAGCTGTACGGCTCGCTCGCCTACGATTGGGTGGGCAAAACCTGGGGTAACAACAACGACCCCGCATACGGCAATATTAAGGCCCTCTTCCAGGTAAGAACCGACCTCAATTGGACCGAGCAGTTTACCCTAGGACCGGTGCCGTTTTTCCTAAACGTCAACCCCTGGGTGCTGGCGAAGCTAGCGCTCGCCGTGGGCACCCACACGCACGGCAGCGGCGCGGCGTTTTTCAAGAACATTTCGCTCGACTATTCAAACACGTCGGGCTCGTTCACCATCCAGATCGGGCTTGCCGTCACCTTTGGCGCCGGCGTTGCAGGCGTCGCTTCGTCTGCCGTGCGCGGCGCCGCATCCCTCACGCTGTTCATTGGGTACGAGAAGGCAGATGGACACCAGCTTCCGCGACTGCGTGTAGGTGCAGACGTCGATGTCGATGTAATACTCCAGTTCGTAATGTTCAAGTGGACCACCAAGGCTTGGTCAGGGTCGTGGCCCACACTCCTCGATTCGTGGAATATGTCGGTGAACAATGGCAACCAGTATGTGCTCCAGCGCTCTGAGCTCGCATTGGGTGGAGATACGCCTTACACGTTGGATATCCGCTTCGGCACGCCCGGCAACATCAAGGCGGGCGGCGTGCCGCAATTTATCGCATCGGCCACCATCGTCACCAACGCCGAGCTGCTCGCACGCGCCGAGGTTGCAGCCGCCGCGATAAACATCGCGCCTACCGTACGCGATTGGGACCGGGCAGTCACGCGCATTGAGCTCGAGGCGGACGCGGAGAGCGACGACACGGGACAGATCGAGCATTTCGTCCATGCACTGATAGAGAACGACGAAAACGCCGCGCCGATGTATGAGTACACCTACATCGGTCAGGCAACGAACACCGTTGCCGACCCGAACGCCGATTCTGCCGGCGTGTCGGAGGACGAGCGTGGCGGCATCAAGCCCTCGAGCGACAACGTGCTGTTCGCTGGCGTGCTCAGCGAAGCCCACATGAAGCTGGCAATGATTGCCGGCGTAGAATGCCTGTTCCGTATCGCCTCGGTGCGCTACGGCGACAATGGTCGCTCGCGCCTGGTGGTACACACAAAGGCAAACGGAACGTGGTCCGCTCCCACGCCTGTGGACTTTCCCCTTGGGTTTGGCGAGGGCGACGTGGAGCGCGACAGCATATACGATTACGACTTCGACGTAGTGGAATATACGGACGGAAGAGGAAACCAGGACGCCTACGTGCTGCTGGTCTCGGGCGAGCGCCCCGCCGGCGACGACACCCTTTTCGATATGGCAAGCACAGCCGGCATACTGTCCGTTGTGCGCCTGCGCATAAGCAACGACGGAGTTCGCGTGGTATCGCACACGTCGTGGCGCAGCATCTCGCGCGGCCGCCTTCAGGAGGATGGCTACCATTGCCTGCAGTGCCCACGCATCACGGTGGGCAAGACACTTGTCAACGGGCGCCTGTCGGGCGCCTACCTCCACCGCCGCGGAACCACCGCAGAAAAGGCGCTCGGCAGCGAGGCCGAGGTTGCGCTGGAGTGCTTTACCCTGTGGTCGGACGTTTCGGGCGACAGCCTGACGTTCCGCCAAGTTCTCCGCTTTCCGCAGGCACCGTCGAGCATCGAGCTCGGCGCGCCCGAGAATATCAACGGCAAAATGGTGGTGCCCGTTGCATACGAGACCGCAGGCGGTTGTGGCTGTGCATCGTACGCCGTGATCGGCCAGTCCATTGCGGGCTGGGGCGTTATGTCGCCAGATGCCACAGTACCCCACGCGGTGCCGTGGCCGCAGCACACGGGCTTTTTGGCTACCGTCAACGAGCAACTGCAGCATATTACTTGGACGCGAGGCGCATCGGTATTTGCAACGCAGCCCGTGGGTGCCGCAGGCTGCGGCCCGGCATCGTTCAGCGTAAGCAACAACGGCAGGTGCGTGCTCTATGTAGAGAACACCGATGGCAAGGTGGGACAAACCTACGACGAAGAAGGCAACCCGGTAGCAGTGATGGGCAAGCACTTCCGCATCTTCGCCAGCACCTTGGCAGGCGATCTGTTCACGAAGCCGTTCGTGATGTGCGAGCTGGACCATCCCGTCGATCAGATAACGACATTTTTGACGTCGGGGAGCATGCTCTCCGCGCTCGCCACGCACATTGTGAGCGCGGAGAAGAGCGAGGCAGAACTACACGGCATCGAAGTGCCCTTGGTGGCGTGTGCCACTCCGACGGGCGCAGTCGCTACCTCGGGCGCGGTGGTGCCCGGAGCAGCAGGCGAATCCTTCATGGTCACGGTGCGAAACGACGGCAATACCTTGCTGACCGCCGGCACGATCGATCTGTACCGAGAGGGCTCCAGCCAGCCGTTCTCCAGCGCATCCATCGGGTTCGGAGCGAACACACGCATGGCATCGATCTACGATTCAGAGCTTGCCGAGGACGCTTCGGCCAACGACATGACGCACGTGAGGTACGCGCTCGAGACGCTGGGCGCACATTTTGCAACGCACCCGCTGGTAGCCGACAGTGGCAACGCCGTGCTGGCACCGGGTTGCACGGCACAGTTCCGCATGAGCTTCGCCATCCCCGAGAGTTGGAGCGACGAGGTGGGCAAACGTGTAACGCTGTATGCGAAGGCGCGTAATCTGGTGGCGCTCGATCCCGTAACGCTCGAGGAAATTCGACCGGGCGCAAACTCGGCGCTGGGTGCCGTACTGCACGAGCTTCATGTGCCCGACGCGGCATGCGAACGCTCAGAAGTTCAGGTCGGCGTATGCGACAACGCGGATACGACGGGGCTTCACGATGCACCGATGACGGCGGACGGCAGTGGCGGCTCCGGCGGAAGCAGCTCCGGTAGCGGCAGTGGCTCTGGCAGCGGCAAGGATCACGGCAATAACAAGCGCCCCGGAAAAGCGGGCGCGCTTGCGGGCACGGGCGATGTCAACGCTCCCCTTACGGCAGCCGCAGCAGCACTCGCCGCAGCAGGCGCCGGCCTCGTCGCCTACAGCGCCCGCCGCACGGCGCTCGAAAAAAACACCGCCGATGAGGTCAATTCTGATAAGCCTCGCTAGCTCCTAGTTACTTTTGTGAGAGACGCCGACTCGGCTCATCGAACACCAAAAGGGGCTGGCCCCGATAACTCGGAGCCAGCCCTGAGTCGCCTGACGTGAGAATCACAGCGCTACTTGAGCTTTAGCGCCTCCATCATGGGCACGGCGGCATCCCAATCGATCTTCCAGCCGATCGACACGCGGACGGTTTCACCCGTTGCGGGAGCCGTCGCAAACAGTGTATGGCCGTTGTCGGGACCGGTTAAGCGCAGCCACGTTATGCCGTTGTACTCGACCTGGTCGGTTGTTGTCTCCTTGCCTTCGTAGACCTGCTCTAGGCTTGCAACCTCTTCCTCCGGCGAGCGCGGGAAGATGCTGATGTTCAGGCGTCCTCCAGTCTCGTCGTGGAAGAAGTCTGCCTTTTCGTGCTCTTCGTTGGACGAATCCAGCGTGTACCCATCGGCGGCCTCGATACTGTACGATGCGCAATCGATGCCGGTCATATTGGCCGCATCACCAGAATCGGCCACACCGCCGGCCGCCTTGAACTCCTTGGTCTCGCATCCCGTGGTGTCAAAGTGCATGGCCTCATGATTCTTGGCGGGGGCATAAGCGTCTACGAACTCGACAGTGATGGGCCCGTAGTACGCCGTCTTGGGCGCCCAGAAATACACGTACTCAACGGTCTCGCCCGGGCCGATATCTGGCCTCTCGGAAAGGTCGATGCCCTCGTGCAGCTCATCGGGAGCCTCGCTTGCAACGTAGTCGAGCACGGCCGCCTTGCCAGAAGTAAACAACGGGTCGCCTGCCTCAAGATCGCCCTGGGCAGCATGCACGTTAAAGGAACTGAACGTCCTGTTCTTTGTGTTGTTGTTGGTAATCTTGATGTGCAGGTAAAAGTCGTCCTGCAGCTTGGCATCGCCGCGATAGAACGTACCGTGAGCCACAGACTCATAGGTAATGCCTGCTACCTCGACCGTCTGCGAATCATAGGCCTTGGCCTTCTTGGACTTCTCCTGCACAGGTGCGCTCCCGCCCGAGCCACTCGGCGCATTACCGCTGCAGCCAGCAAGCGTACACGCCAACACAGCCGAAAGCGCCACGGTGGGAATTCCTAACAGCAGCTTCTTCGTCATGGGCTTCATCATCCTCACCGCTCCTTTCGCTTGCAGCTCATCCGTTGCCCGAGGCCTTCGTCGCCCCGTGGCATCGGCTTCCACAATGAGCGTATGACGAAACACGGCGCCGGCGAAGTGACCCGTGGCCCAAATAACGCCCCGTTAGACCCCCTTTCAGACCAAAAGGGCCCCAGTTCGCATACCCTCGGCCCACAAAACGAGACGCATGTCCCAATATCCGGGCGCAAAGCCTAAGTGCCGAAGGTACCTATCAGAGCGTATGATGTCCTCAACAATTTTGGACAGCGGGCACAAGTCGTCGTTGACATCCAAGCCGCTCGCCCGAACCAAGCAATTATTTGGAGGAGACAAATATGGAAGAAGCAAAGTATGGACAGAACAGCCTGAGCGAGGAGGAGCGTCTGGTTATCGCCAGGGCTGCCGATTCGCCCAAGTTTAAAGCTTCCCCCGTCTCCGCCGAGCTCATTGATTCCTTTGGCGACGACCTGACGAGCTTTGCATCGATTCCGTATGCCTCTAAATCCAGGCTTTCGAGCCTCTATGGGCCGGGGCTTGATGCCATGGCGCTGCTTTGCGCCGATTGGAAAGAAGCGTACGCCCAGGGCGCGCTTTATATGCGAGACCCCAAAACGGTCAGCTTTGCCACACACCTGGAGACTGCAAATGGATCGGCCGTTGAACTGTCGATTGCCGAAAATGCACAGGACGGCCTCCCCTGGTTTCTCTCGTATGTCCCCATTGCCGATCGCATGAAGCTGCGCCGAGACTATGAGACCAAAGCCCCGAGCATCGACACCCATACGCAACCCATTGCAAGCACGAACGCCGATACCGGTGCTCGCCCCGCTGCGACCTCACTGCCCCCGCTCCTAGAGCGCAATCTCGAGCGCATGCAGGAGACCGAGGACTATCTCGAGGGCCCCGTTCCGCAAGACCTCGTCGAGGAATTTGCATCCCTTGGCGAGGCACTCTCATCGTTCGCATGGACTTCGCAGCGATGGACCGACACGATCATCGAGTACGCAAAGCGCGACATCGACGTCGCGGCTCTTTTAGATCGTGATTGGAAATTCGCCTTCTCCAACCGAATCATCCGCTTCTACGAGGGCAAGGTTATCTTTCCGATCAGCGTTCTTCGAAACGACGGGGAAACTCCGGTCGAGGTGTCGATAACGCGCGACCGTAAGATGGATCGCCCGGGTGCGCTGCCTTGGCGTGTCTGCTATGTCGATAACTTCGCTTTCCAAAAGGTGCGTGCCGGCCATGCGCTCACCGACTGGGCATATCTGGGCAACATCGATAGCATGATCGAGAGTCTTGCGAATTACGCGCTGGACGAAAAATGGGGCTTTGACCAGGACGAGGACTCCAAGGACTATTCGATTCTGCGCAGCTACCTCATGTACACCTTCTATCGCCTTCAGTCCGAAAACAAGGTTCTCGAGGACATCGATAAGGGAATCGCGGCATTTAACACCGGACTCGTCGACCCCACCTACGAGGCCATTTATGCCTGCTTTTCGCCATCGAGCAGCGGATGTCCATGGCGCTTCGAGGCCTTTTGCAAAGCAGGTTCAAAACAGTGGGGAAAGAAACTCGTTGCGTCGTTTGACCCGCTTCCGCAGCGCGCATCCTATTTTGAAAAGAAGGAAGACCTGCTCTTTGACGGCAACAGAACGCTCCAGCGCGACGTTGACCATATCCTGCTCGACAACATCGACCGCCTGCCCGAGGCGTTTCTTGCCGAGGAGTTGCGCGGAAGCAGCGATGCGCTCGAAGCACTGTCGAGAGCGGTTAGCGCAGATGACGATGCGTCAAAGAAGGCCGCCTATGATGAACTGCGCGAAGCCGTTGAGGACAACGCCAAGGTGAAGCGTCGTCTGATCAACAGACTCGACGATGCCATTGAGCTCGCCCAGAAGCGTGTCGAGTGGAACTTCAAGACCGCCGTTCCGGCGTTCTACCCCACCAAGAACACCATGAGCCTGCTGCTGCCGCTCGACCTGACCGAAAACGACCGGCCCGATGTCGCCCTGGTGGTCGAGCTCATGGAGTCCGGCGCCTATATAGGCCAGACAATTCTGACCATGAAGATGGCCTATAACAACGCGCGCCTGATCAGCCGCCCGGACAGCGACTGGCTCAATACTTCGCTGCAAGTTACAGGCTGCTAAACAATCCGGCTCTCTTGCCCCGCGTTCCACCAATGAGCGCGGGGCTTTGCTATGTACCGATCATTCGGACAGAACCGACGTGGTTTTGTCCGGGAAAAGGAATCCCCATCGAACTCCGAACGGTTGTTCGATGGATTTCGTGTTAGTTGGAATCGCCTATGGGCTGGGCTATGCTACCTTGACTATCTATATGACTAAAACGCAGCAAAGGAGCACCGAGAGAGCGAGTATGGCAAAAAACACCGCAAACTATGGTAACGACAGTATTCGTCAGCTCAAGGACGAGGAGCGCGTACGCCTGCGCCCCGCCGTCATCTTTGGCTCGGACGGGCTCGACGGCTGCGCGCATGCCGCCTTCGAGATCCTGTCCAACGCCGTTGACGAGGCGCGCCAGGGCTACGGCAAGCTCATCACCCTTACCGCCTTTCGCGATGGCTCCATTCAGGTAGAGGACAACGGCCGCGGCTGCCCGCTCGACTGGAACCCTTCCGAGAAGCGCTTTAACTGGGAGCTCGTCTTTTGCGAGCTCTACGCCGGCGGCAAGTACAACAACAACCAGGGCGGCGACTACGACTTCTCGCTCGGTACCAACGGCCTGGGCTCCTGCGCGACCCAGTACGCCTCCGAATACATGGACGTCACGGTTTGGCGTGACGGCAACAAGTACTCCCTGCACTTTAAGAAGGGCAAGGTCGTCGGCGCCAAAAAGAAGGCACTCGAGATTGAGCCCAGCGACGAGGACCGTACCGGCACCACCATCAAGTGGCGCCCCGATCTTGAGGTCTTTACCTCCATCAGCATCCCCCACGATTGGTATCGCGAGACCATGCGCCGCCAGGCCGTGGTCAACGCCAACGTGACCTTCCGCCTGCGCATCGAGGGCGACGACGGCGAGTTTTCCGAAGAGGACTTTTGCTATCCCAAGGGCATCGAAGACTACGTACTCGAGAAGGTCGGTACCGACTACCTCACCGAGCCCTTCTTTATCGAGGCCGACCGTCGCGGTCGCGACCGCGAGGACCTGCCCGACTACAACGTAAAAATCACTGCTTGCATGTGCTTCTCGCGCACTTTCATGATGCAGGAGTACTACCACAACTCATCGTGGCTCGAGAACGGCGGCTCGCCCGAGAAGGCGGCCCGTAGCGCTCTGACCAGCGCCATCGATGCTTACATTAAGCAACAGGGCAAGTACAACAAAAACGAGAGCGGCATCAAATGGCAGGACGTCCAGGACTGCCTGGTTCTGGTGACTAACTGCTTCTCCACCCAGACGTCCTACGAAAACCAGACTAAGAAGGCCATCAACAACCGCTTTATCCAGCAAGCCATGACTGCCTTCTTTAAGGAGCGCCTCTCGACCTACTTGATCGAGAACAAGGACGCCGCCAATAAGATCATGGAGCAGGTGCTCATCAACAAGCGCTCGCGCGAGAACGCCGAGAAGACGCGCCAGAGTATCAAGACCAACCTGCAGCAGAAGACCGACATGGCCAACCGCGTGCAGAAGTTCATCGACTGCCGCTCCAAGGACAAGAGCCGTCGCGAGATCTACATCGTAGAGGGCGACTCGGCAGCAGGCGCCATTCGCACCTCGCGCGATGCCGAGTTCCAGGGCGTTATGCCCGTCCGCGGCAAGATCCTCAACTGCCTGAAAGAGGACTATCCGCGCATCTTTAAGTCCGACATCATCATGGACCTCATGCGCGTGCTGGGCTGCGGTGTGGAGATCAAGGACAAGCGGATCAAGAACCTCGGTGCCTTTGACCTGGACAACCTCAACTGGAACAAGGTCATCATCTGTACGGACGCCGATGTCGACGGTTATCACATCCGCACGCTCGTGCTCACCATGCTCTATCGCCTGGTGCCCACGCTTATCGACGAAGGCTACGTGTATATCGCCGAGTCGCCGCTCTACGAGATCAACTGCAAAGAAAAGACCTACTTTGCCTACACCGAGCTCGAGAAGAACGGGATCCTCAAGGAGATTGGCGACCAGAAGTGCTCCATCAACCGCTCCAAGGGTCTTGGTGAGAACGATCCGGACATGATGTGGCTCACCACCATGAACCCCGAGACGCGTCGTCTGATCAAGGTGGAGCCCGAGGACGTCACCAAGATGGAGACCATGTTCAACCTTTTGCTGGGCAATGACGAGGCAGGCCGCAAGCGCCATATCTCCGAGCACGGCAAGGAATACCTGGACCAGCTGGACTTGCAATAGCAGCAAATCGATAACGACGGCCCATAACAAGTTCAAGAGGAAATCGTGGCAAAGAAGAAGACGAAGAACCAGCCCAAGAAAAAGCAGGTCAACGCCGAGAACGTCATCGGCCTGCACTCCGAGGTCACCGACCAGCCGATCACGCAGACGCTCGAGGTCAACTACATGCCCTACGCTATGAGCGTCAATGTCTCGCGTGCGTTCCCCGAGATCGACGGCTTTAAGCCCTCGCACCGCAAGTTGCTCTACACCATGTACAAGATGGGCCTGCTCAAGGGCGAGCGCCAGAAGAGCGCCAACATCGTGGGCCAGACCATGAAGCTCAACCCGCACGGCGATGCCGCGATCTACGAGACGATGGTGCGCCTAGCCACCGGCAACGAGGCACTGCTTGCCCCCTTCGTAGAGTCGAAGGGCAACTTTGGCAAGTACTATTCGGGCGACCTGAGCTACGCCGCCTCACGTTATACCGAGGCCAAGCTCTCCCCCATCAGTGCCGAGATCTTCAAGGACATCGACAAGGACCCGGTCGACTTCGTCGACAGCTACGACGGCGCCATGAAGGAGCCGCGCCTGCTGCCCACCACGTTCCCCAACATCCTCGTCTCGGCCAACAAGGGCATCGGCGTCGCTATGGCGTCCGACATCTGCGGCTTCAACCTCAACGAGGTCTGCACTGCCACAATGCACTACCTGCAGGACCCCGACTGCGACCTGCTCGAGTACATGCCCATGCCCGACTTCTCGACCGGCGGCGAGATTATCTACCGCCGCGAGGAGATGGAAAAGATTATCGAGACCGGCCTTGGCAGCTTCCAGATCCGCTCCCGCTGGCGCTGGATTCCCGAAGAGCGCATCATCGAGGTGTACGAAATCCCCTACACCACCAAGACCGATGTCATCATCGAGCGCATCGTCAAGCTCTCCAAAGAGGGCAAGGTCAAGGAGATCGCCGACATCCGCGACGAGACCGACCTCTCGGGCCTGCGCATCGCCATCGACCTTAAGCGCGGTGTCGACCCCGACAAGCTCATGGCGAAGCTCTATCGCTCGACCACGCTGCAGGATTCGTTCTCGTGCAACTTCAACGTGCTGGTCGATGGTTACCCTCGCGTTATGGGCGTGCGCCAGATCCTGCACGAGTGGGTCAAGTGGCGTATTGAGTCCACGCGTCGCCGCATTAACTTTGACCTGGGCAAAAAGTCCGAGCGCCTGCACCTGCTGCACGGCCTTGAGGCAATCTTGCTCGACATCGACAAGGCCATCGCCATCATCCGTGGCACCAAGCTTGAAGCCGAGGTCGTGCCCAACCTTATGAAGGGTTTCGACATCGACGAGACCCAGGCCGAGTTTGTTGCCGAGCTTAAGCTCCGCAACATCAACGAGGAGTACATCCTCAACCGCACCAAGGACATCGCCAAGCTTGAGGGCGAGATTGCCGAGCTTGAGGAGATCCTCTCCAGCGAGGAGAACATCAAGAAGGTCATCAGCGACGAGCTGGCAGCGGTCAACAAGAAGTATGTGATGCCGCGCCGCACGGGCAGGATCGAGCCCCATGAGGTTATCGAGGTAAGCTTGGAGCCCGAGGTCGAGGAATATCCGGTTACCATCATGCTTTCGCGCGATGGCTACCTTAAGAAGATGACGGACCGCGTACTCAAGAAGGCGACCACGCTCAAGTACAAGGACGGCGACAAACCCTTTATCGAGCTCCCGTCCTCCAACACCCACGAGCTGCTGGTCTTTACCAACAAGAGCCAGGTGTACAAGTGCAAGGTCGCGCAGTTTGAGGACACCAAGTCCGCCCAGCTGGGCTCGTATCTGCCGACCGACCTCGAGATGGAACCCGACGAGAGCGTCATCTGGGTCATCGACCCCAAGGATTACAAGGCCGACGTGCTGTTTGTCTTTGAGAACGGCCGTGTGGCGCGCGTCGCGCTTTCCGGATATGTCACCAAGACCAACCGCAAGCGCCTTAAGAACGCCATCTACGGCGGCAGCAAACTGCTGTATGCCCAGGTGCTCAAGGAGGATCGCGACATTGCGCTGGTCTCGAGCGACTACCGCCTGATGAACTTCAACACGTCGCTGCTCAAGACCAAGACGACCACCAACACGCAGGGCGTCCAGGCTTTCACGGCCAAGAAGGGCCGCTCGGTCACCACCGTCGGCACGACCGAGGACATCCTCGGCGCCGGCGTCTCGGCCGAAAAGTTCACCGCGCAGAGCCTCCCCTCCGCCGGTGCCCTCATGAAGG
>DBGEDL010000055.1:0-7901 GCA_048375035.1 Collinsella sp. | reverse complement strand
GATGAGGCTGTTGGGGCCGGCCGGCCCGGCCCTCAGGGTATCGGGTTCCCACATTCATCCGTACATGTGCGGATGAATGTGGGAAGTGTTCGGATAAAGTCGATAATCAAGGTATTGCAAGCACGCTCGGCCCAAACGCATCGCAAATGACTCCCGCTCGCAAACGAGGGTACAATGACGCTCGTGTCACATCGCGGGGCCCCGGCCCCAGCATATACAAAGGAGTCATACATGGGTTGCGAACACGCACAGGCCGCCGGCGGACAAACGTCGCCGTCGCAATTTGAGGAGAACACGCTGTCCGAGGTCAAGCGCGTCATCGCCGTGCTTTCCGGCAAGGGCGGTGTCGGCAAGTCATTTGTCACCGGTGCCATCGCCACCGAGCTTGCCCGTCACGGCCACAAGGTCGGCGTCCTCGATGCCGACATTACCGGTCCCTCCATCCCCAAGATGTTCGGCATGAGCGGACGCCACGTCCATGCCCTCGGCAACCTTATGCTGCCCGAGATCTCTGAGCACGGCGTCAAGGTCATGAGCTCCAACCTGCTGCTTCAAAACGAAACCGACCCTGTCCTCTGGCGCGGCCCGGTTATCGCGGGTGCCATCAGGCAGTTCTGGAGCGAGACCTCGTGGGGCCCCATCGACTACCTGCTGGTCGACATGCCTCCGGGAACGGGCGATGTCGCCCTCACTGTCTTCCAGTCTCTGCCCGTCGATGGCATCGTCATCGTCACGAGCCCGCAGGATCTGGTCTCGATGATCGTCGCCAAGGCGGTCAATATGGCCGAGAAGATGAACGTCCCCATTCTGGGCATCGTCGAGAACATGAGCTATATCGAGTGCCCCGATTGCGGCAAGAAGATCGAAGTCTTTGGCAAGAGCAAGCTCCCCGAGGTCGCCGAGCGCTACAACCTTGAGATCCTGGGCCAGCTTCCCATCAATCCGGCTCTCGCCGAGGCCTGCGATAAGGGCGAGGTCGAGACCGCACTGCCTGACGGCATGCTGCCCAAGGCCGTCTCTGCCGTCGAGGCCATTGCCCCGCACGAGACCGACGAGGCCTAAGTGAACGCAAACGCCTTCTATGACGTCTTGGTAATCGGCGGCGGGGCCTCGGGCCTCGCCGCCGCCATCACGGCCGCACGCGCTGGCAAAAGCGTCTGCATCGTTGAGCGCGATGTCGCCTGCGGCCTTAAACTCCTTGCGACCGGCAACGGCCGCTGCAATCTCTCAAACGAATCGATTGATCCTCGGCGGTACAACCACCCCGCTTTCGTCGAATCCGTCATGGGCCCCCGGCCCGAACAAGAGCTTATGGGCTTCTTCTCCTCGCTGGGCATCATGACGACCTCCGAGGAAGGTCGACTGTACCCACGCTCCCTTCGTGCCAAATCGGTGCGCGACGCGCTTCTCAACGCCTGCAATCACCTGGGTATCACCTTGATCTGCGGAGCAAACGTTGTCTCGGCATCCAAAGCTCCCGAGGGCTGGGCGCTTCAAATAGACCGTCCCGCGCGGACACTCAAGGCGAAAAAGCACGACGATCGAAAATCGGAGCTCCGCTCGCTTCGGAGGGCGCTCGCCGATACCCCGCGCAAGAACGAGACGCTGCAGGCAAAGGCTCTAATTATCGCCACGGGAGGTAGTCCCACCGACATCGCGGAGAAGTTCGATCTTCCCCTCACGCCACAGTGCCCCGTCCTCTGTCCTGTGTCGGCATCAGTCGTTGGCGACCAGACGGCACTCAATACCTTGGATGGCCTACGCGTCCGTGCCCGCTTGACGCTCACCCGCAATCATGAGGAGCTCTGGTGCGAAGACGGCGAGGTGTTGTTCCGGACCTTCGGCATCTCAGGTGTCGCCGCCTTCAACCTCTCCCGACGCATCCAGCACGGCGACACGATCCTGCTCGACGTTTTCCCCGACCTCTCCAAAGACGAGCTGCTCGATGTGCTCCACCGACGCGTTGAACTGCTCGGCCGTTTTTCGCCCCACGACCCCCGCTGGCTCGACGGCATGCTCGCTCCTCAACTCTCCCGCGTCGTCTGTACGGCGTTCGAGCAGTGCCATCCAGGCTCCAACGATGTCATCCATCTGGTTTCCATCCTCAAGCACTTTAAACTGCTCGTCGAGGGAACGGCCGATGAGCGCTCGGCACAGGTCATACGTGGCGGCATACCCATCGAGACTATCTCGATACCCAGCCTTCGCGCGAACGCCGCAGTCGGAGCCCCGCTTTGCGTCTGCGGCGAAGCACTCGATATCGACGCCGACTGCGGTGGCTTCAACCTTGCATGGGCGTGGCTTTCGGGCATTCGCGCTGCAAGTAACCCATAGCCGCGCAGTTATAATCAAAACGCATTCGGGCCGCCTGGGACACCGGACGGCCTCTTTCTTGCATCTAAGGAGACCTCGATGATCGAAATCACCCAAGTCACTGCGTCGCTCGATGAAGCCGGCGATGAAAATGCTTGCCTCATCGTTGGCAAGCGAATCGCCAAACGCGTCCTACGTTGCAAAGACTCCGAGATCAAGTCCATCGAGCTCCACCGCAAGTCCATCGATGCCCGCAAAAAACGAGACGTTCATTTTATCCTGAGCTTTCGTGTTGAGCTGACGAGCCCAGACATCGAGCAGACAGCGCTCGGCAGCGTGGCCGAGCGCGACCGCTCACGCGTGCGCACGATAGACGACGATGGGCCCTCATTCCCCTCCCCCGTTTCCGACGCACCCAAAGAGCGCCCCGTCGTCGTCGGTGCCGGATGCGCTGGCCTTTTCGCCGCACTCACCCTTGCCGAAGCGGGTCTGAAGCCCTTGCTTATCGAACGGGGCGACCCGGCGCTTCGCCGCTCGCAGGCAATCGACCTCTTCCTGAAGGAGCGCACCCTCGACCCCGAGAGCAATATCCAGTTTGGCTTGGGCGGCGCGGGGACTTTCTCGGATGGCAAGCTCAATACGGGAACTAAAAATCCCGCCCATCGCCTTATCCTGGACATCTTCGTCGAAGCGGGTGCACCCAGAGACATTCTGTGGGATGCCAAGCCGCACATTGGCTCCGACATCCTTCCCACAGTTGTCACCAATATTTCCCAGCGCATCGAACGGCTCGGTGGTGTCGTCCGTTATCGAACAAAGCTCGTTGACATTCGCGCCGACGCGTCCGGTGCCATCACCGGCATCGATGTCCAGACGTCTCAACATGCCGTGACTGAGCAAATCGCCACAAAGCACCTTATCCTTGCCTGCGGCCACTCCGCCCGCGACGTATTTGAGCTCCTCAAGGACCATGGCGTAGCCCTCGCGCAAAAAACCTTTGCCATGGGCGTACGCATCGAGCATCCACAGCACGATATCGATCGAGCCCAATATGGTCCTTCGGTGGGACATCCCGCCCTCGGAGCAGCCCCCTACAAGCTCGTCGCCCATCTTCCCAACGGGCGCAGTGTGTTCTCGTTTTGCATGTGCCCCGGCGGGCAGGTTGTCGCCGCCTCTTCCGAGCAGGGCCACCTGTGCGTCAACGGCGCCAGTCTCAATGCCCGCGACGGACGCAACGCAAATGCCGCCCTGCTCGTTAACGTCACACCCGAGGACCTTCCCAACGATGACCCGCTCGCCGGCATCGAGCTCCAGCGTGCCTGCGAGGCGGCCGCCTATCGCCTGGGCGGTTCCAACTGGAACGCACCGGCACAGCTCGTCGGAGATTTCCTCGCAGGACGTGCCAGCAAGGCACCCGGAAAGGTAAAGCCCACCTATCCGCTCGGTGTGACCTGGACGGCAATTGACGAAGCCTTGCCGCAGCATATCGTCGAGTCGCTCCGCCTAGGACTTCCCCTACTCGGAAAAAAGCTACGAGGCTACGACCGCTCCGATGCTGTTCTTACCGGTGTGGAGACTCGCTCGAGCTCACCGGTCACCGTCACCCGAGACCGAACATGCCATGCCGTGTCGACCCCGGGCCTCTACCCTTGCGGTGAGGGAGCTGGATATGCCGGCGGCATCATGAGCGCCGCCACCGACGGCATTCGTTGTGCCGAAGCCCTGATCGCAGACCTCTAACGCACGAATTCCAGCGCGCAAAAGACGCATGCCCCGAGCTCCGCAGGGAACTCGGGGCATGTTCGCTATTTCTTAAACCGTGCGCCCTGGCGTTTTCTGCCCGAAGCGAACGTGGAACCTTTGCGGGCCTGCGAACGCAGGCGCTCAATCGTTTCGTCCTCGGACGCGCCCTCGAGCATCGCCCGAATCTGAATGACGGCATCACGCAGGCGCGCCGCCTCCTCAAAGTCCATGGCGGCGGAGGCATTACGCATGTCTTCCTCCATGGTCTCGACGATCCGCACCAGCTCGTCATGCGGCAGCCCTTCCAGCTGCTCGGCAAGCGTCCGTTCAGGCGTCACCGTCTCTGGCACCCCGCCCTCGCCGCTTTCATCGGGCGTATAGAACGCACCATGGCCCAGAGAGTCGCCCTTCGAGCGTCCCTTGGAGCCCACGGTCTTTTCCGCTTCGGCAATAAAGCTCGAGATGTCGTTAATTGCCTTGCGAACCGTCTTGGGCACAATGCCATGCTCTTCGTTATATGCCATCTGAATCTCGCGACGGCGCTGTGTCTCCTCGATGGCTTCTTTCATCGAATCGGTCACAACGTCCGCGTACATAATGACTTCACCGTCGGCATTACGGGCCGCGCGGCCAATCGTCTGGATCAGCGAACGGCGGTTGCGCAAAAAGCCTTCCTTATCGGCATCGAGAATCGCTACCAGCGAGACCTCGGGAAGGTCCAAGCCCTCGCGGAGCAGATTGATGCCAACAAGAACATCAATCTTTCCCTCGCGCAACGTTCGCAGGATCTCGACACGGTCCATCGTCGCGGTATCGGAGTGCATGTAGTTGACCTTAATGCCGGCATCAAGCAGATGGTCGGTCAGGTCCTCTGCCATGCGCTTGGTCAGCGTTGTCACCAGCACCCGCTCCTTACGGGCCACACGCTCGCGAATCTCGTCCTCAAGGTCGTCAATCTGCCCGCGAACCGGACGCACATCGATCTTGGGGTCGAGCAGGCCGGTCGGACGAATAATCTGCTCAACGTCGTTCTGACTGACACGCAGCTCATAGTCACCCGGCGTGGCCGAAACGTAGATGAACTGGGGAATCCTTGCCTCAAACTCATCGAAGCGAAGCGGACGGTTGTCAAGCGCCGAGGGCAGGCGAAAACCATGCTCCACTAGGGTCACCTTACGCGAACGGTCACCTTCGTGCATGCCGCGGATCTGCGGCACCGTCACATGGCTCTCGTCGATGATACAGAGCATGTCCTTGGGAAAGTAGTCAATCAGGGTAAACGGCGGCTCGCCCGGCTTACGTCCGTCCAGATGGCGCGAGTAGTTCTCGATGCCGTTGCAAAAACCCATCGTCTCGAGCATCTCGAGGTCATAATCGGTCCGCTGCTGCAGGCGTTGCGCCTCGAGCAGCTTGTCGGTCGCCTTGAGCTCTGCCACGCGCTTCTCGCACTCTTCGCTAATTGACTTCAAGGCAGCCTTGACCTTGGGCTTCTCAGTCACGTAGTGCGAGGCCGGCCACACGGGAATTGCTTCGTACTCACGCAGCATCTCACCGGTGACCTCATCGATCTCGGCAATCAGTTCGACCTCGTCACCAAAGAACTCAAAGCGCAACGGATGCTCGGCATAGGGCGGATACACGTCGACGACATCTCCACGCACGCGGAAGGTACCGCGCGCCAAATCATAGTCGTTGCGGTCGTATTGAATGTCGATGAGCGCATGGATAAAGTCATCGCGCTCGAGCGGCACCTTCTTATCGACGTTTGGCGCCAGGCCCGCATAGTCCTCGGGAGAACCGATGCCATAGATGCACGAGACCGATGCGACGACGATCACATCGCGTCGAGAAAGCAGCGATGCCGTCGCCTGGTGGCGCAGCATCTCGACCTCTTCGTTAATCGAGGAGTCTTTCTCGATATACGTATCACTCTGCGGTACATACGCCTCGGGCTGATAGTAGTCGTAGTACGAGACGAAGTAGACCACGGCGTTGTTGGGAAAGAATTCCTTGAGCTCGCTCGCAAGCTGGGCGGCGAGGGTTTTGTTGGGAGCCATGACCAGCGTTGGCTTACCGAGAGCTTCGATGGTCTTAGCCATGGTAAAGGTCTTGCCCGAGCCGGTTACGCCCAGCAAAACCTGATAGCGGTCTCCGTCCCTCACACCCTGCACAAGCGACTCAATAGCCTTTGGCTGGGATCCTGCAGGCTCATAGGGAGACACGACCTCAAACGGCACCTCAGAGCCCTCAACGCCAAAACGTTTGAGCTCTCCGCCAACACGCTCAACTTCAAAATCCGCCATGGATACTCCTAACTCATACATCTGCAGTATACGCAGGCGGCAGGCATAGTCCTATACGAACCGGTCGGGATAAAGGGTCTTATAGCGAACCCAGGCATTATTGGCACGAATCAAATAGGCTTGCGTCTCAGGGAAGGTAATCGCGTTATGGAGCGATGTGTTTTGCTGCGCCCACCCATCGACATTGCCCATTCCGGCATTGTAAGCAGCAATAGCGCTATCCGTCGAGCCATTGAAATATGTCAGCAGATACGAGAGATACGCACATCCAAATTCGATATTCGAAGCGGGGTCATTCAGGTTATCGGCAGAATACTCGTCCCCGTCGACAAGGCCCTTGGCGATCATATCCTGAGCAGTCACGGGCATCAGCTGCATCAATCCCTGAGCACCCTGATTCGATTCGGCCTTGGGATCCCAATTCGATTCAGACTTAATGACAGCGCACACCAGATACGGATCCAGATTATGCGAAATACTGGATTGCTTTACATATGCCTCGTAGTCAATCGGATACAGCGGCTTAAAGAAAACAGCAGGAGCATACGAGTAGACGAGCGAAATAAGGCCGAAGACAAAAACGGCAGTCAGCGGTATAAGGCGATACCACGAAAAGAAACGTGTCTTAGACATCGGTCTCCTCCTTATCCACTACATCCCCGAACCCACGGCGCGCAAGCCAAGAGTCAAGCTGCTCAAAGAGCGAATTATCGCCTGCGGCATTATCAATCACCGTTGTAGCGAGATTGCACAGCGCAGACTCATCGGGCTGGCAAGCAGAACGGGCATCGAAATCAGATGGCTCCATACCACGTTGAATAGCGCGCTCGCGACGAACTGACAAAGGGGCGCTGATGACCAGAATTTCATCAGCCAGGCCAAAAGCATCCTCAAAACCAGTCGGGGCAGAAACCTCGACAACCGCAAAGGGATAACGGGGGGACGAAACCGTGCAGCAAACCGGATCAAGAATCCTCAGTGACAGCTGCTCAATGAGAACGGGGTGCACAATGCTATTGAGCCTCGCGACCGCATCAGGAGAAACAAAAGCTCGAGAAGCGAGGATGTTACGGCGAACGCCGCCCTCCTCGTCCAAAATATCCCAGCCAAATTCTTCCGCGAGGGCATTGACGATATCGGAGCCTGGCACATACAGCGATTTGGCAAGCTCGTCCAGATCGATAAGCATGGCGCCATGAGATTCGAGATAGCGGCAGGCAGTCGACTTACCCGAAGCAATATTGCCCAAGACAAATACGGTAAACATCAAGTCCTCCCTAACGCCAATGGGAGTTATTATCGCGCAAATACAAAAGAAGGACTCAAAATACAGCCAAACAGTAAGACAAGCTAAAAGAAGGCGAGTTCTTGTATTACAGCTCTCTATAAAACGCAAAAAAGGGGGAGGCCGCGAGGCCTCCCCCTTCTCAGTTCGATGACGGCTCGGTGCCGTCCACCGGTCAGCGGCGCCCTGGCCTCCCACGGGCTGGCCCCGCAGTACTCTCGGCGCGATGGGGCTTAGCTTCCGGGTTCGGAACGGGA
>DBGEDL010000054.1:0-1656 GCA_048375035.1 Collinsella sp. | reverse complement strand
GTCTCGTCATCGAGCGCCACGGCCTTGCCATTCACCATGCGGAACCACTGGTACGAGAGCTCAATCTCGGCGGCAGAGCCCGTGGACGCGGCCGCGTGGTCGGCGACGTTCTTGCCCGCCTCGGCAGCGACCGAGAGCACGACAGCATCGCCCTCGTGGGCGCTCGCATCCTGCGGCTGGGCGATCACCTTTGGAGCGTCGGCTTTCGCGAACTCGAACGTGACCTCCTGCGAAGCGGTGACGCCACTCAGCGTGACCTCGTACGCTCCGCCCTCATAGTCGAAGATGTCGAGATCGACGAGCGTATCCGAGCCGTCCTCAGCGACCGTCACGCGCTCGAGGTAGCAGCCCTCGTCGGGCGTCGCCGCGATGGTTACACTCTCGCCCGCAGCAACGGTGATCGAGCCGTTGTCGACCGAACCGTTGACAGCCTTGACCGTCACCTTGTAATTGGCAGGCACGTCCGGGTTATCGGGCTCGGGCTTGTCCGGATCGGGACTCGGATCCGGATCGGGCTGATCGGGGTCGGGGTTATCAGGATCGGGCTTGGGATCCGGCTCCGGATTGTCGGGGTCGGGGTTGTCGGGGTTGGGGTCCGGATCAGGCTGGTCGGGATCCGGATTGTCCGGGTCCGGGTTGTCCGGGTTGTCCGGGTCCGGAACCACCGGGTCGGGATCGACGGGCTCCTGCTTCTTCTTCACCGTCAGCGTGCCGGGCTCAACCTCGACATCGAAGTTCGGATCGGTGACCGTCGCATCAATCTGGTACTCACCCGCCGGGGAGCTCTCATCGGCGTCGCAGATGTACTCAACCTTCACGCCCGAAGTGTCAACCGCGCTCTCCAAGCTCGAGGTAAACGCGGGATTCGCCTCCCCCTCGAAGCGCTCGGCGTCATCGACTTTCACCGTTAGCTTCGCAGGCGTAATCTCAAACTCGCAGGCGGCGGCACCGGCATAGCCATGGGCTCGCAGCGTTGCAACAGCGCGGTACGTGCCGGCATCAGTCGGGGCCTCCGTTGAGGAATATTGCGTGCTTCCGGTCCCGTAGTACTTAATCTTGAGATCGCCCTTGCAGACCTTAGGAGCCCCGGTTACTTCGGGTGCCTGCGGCGCGCCGCTGTAGGTAAAGTCGCCATCCGCAAACGCGAGCTTCACACGCTTCGCCAGAACAACGAGCGCAAAGCGGGCAGTCACGGTCTCGCCGCGGGCATCCGTACACGTAATATCAAAGGCAGAAACGCCCGTCTTGAATGGAGTGCCCGAGAGCGTCAGGCCACCCGAAGTACGGGAAAGCTTGAGCCCGTCGGGGAGCTTCGTCTCATCCCATGTGTACTCGTACGGAGCCTTGCCACCCGCGGCCCCGGCAATCGTAGCGAGGTATGTGCTGTGGGCGCTCGCTGCCGGCAGTAGGTCGCCGTTAAACACAAGGGTGTCCCAGGCCACGATGGAAACGGAAGCACAATCACTATCCGTCTGCTTCTCAGTGCCAAGGTAGCGCTGCGTGATGTGGCAGAAGTACTCGCCGGCCTGCTCGTCATCGAGGTCCGAGAGCGACAACGTCTCCCCCGTCTCGTCATCGAGCGCCACGGCCTTGCCATTCACCATGCGGAACCACTGGTACGAGAGCTCAATCTCGGCGGCAGAGCCCGTGGACGCG
>DBGEDL010000053.1:0-33108 GCA_048375035.1 Collinsella sp. | reverse complement strand
GTCTCGTCATCGAGCGCCACGGCCTTGCCATTCACCATGCGGAACCACTGGTACGAGAGCTCAATCTCGGCGGCAGAGCCCGTGGACGCGGCCGCGTGGTCGGCGACGTTCTTGCCCGCCTCGGCAGCGACCGAGAGCACGGCAGAATCGCCCTCGTGGGCGCTCACATCCTGCGGTTGCGCGACCACACGCGGCACGTCCGCCTTCGCGAACTCAAATGTGACCACCTGCGACGCGTTGACATCGCTCAGCGTGACCTCGTACGCCCCGCCCTTGTAATCAGAAATGTCGAGGTCAACGGTCGCATCCGACCCGGCCTCCGAAACCGTCACGCGCTCGAGGTAGCAGCCATCGTCGGGTGTTGCCGAGAGGGTCGCATCCCCGCCCTCAACAACCGTAACCGAAGCATTGTCGACCGAACCGTTGACCGTCTTCGCCGTCACCTTGTAGCGCTCGGGCTTCTTCTTGACCGTCAGCGTACCGGGCACGACCGCGACGTCGAAGTTCGGATCGGCGACCGCCGCATCGATCTGGTACTCTCCCGCCGGCGATGTCTTATTCGCCGAGCAGAAGTACATAATCTTAACGTCCGAAGTGTCGCAACGGCTCACCAGGCTCGAGGTAAACTCGGGATTCTCCTGGCCCTCAAAGCGTTCAGCATCGTCAACCTTCACCAGCAACTGGGCAGGCGCAACAGCAATCGTCAGCTCAACGTCTTCGGCGGCGAGATAGTTTCGAGACGCCTTGGCATGGGCGATAACACGTGCCGTGCCAGCAGCCTTCACGGTCGCGCAACGCCCCTTGATCGAAATCGGGCTTGCGTCGTCGTCCGCGGAGTCAACAAGCTCAAAGCTCACGGGCGTCTGGGCGACATTGTCGAACACAATGGGGTCGCCACCGTACACGCCCGAATAGCTCGTCGTTCCCGTAATGACCTGGCTTACCTTTGCAATCGAGAACTCGGCAGACTTTTTGCCCTGATAGTTGGGGTCAGTCACCTTAACCGTAACGCGGTAGTTGCCACTGTCGCACGGCTCCAGCGCCGTGGGGCCATAGGACGTTCCATCGACGCCGCGATACGTGACGGAATAGGCGGACGCATCAAGGCCGGCAACCGCAACCGCTGCACCGTGCCGTGCGCCGTCATATGTCACATCAGACGTCTCAATCGAAATATCGACCGGGGCCTTCTCGATCGTGAAGTCGCAACTCGCGTTGCCCACATAACCATTGGCGTCGAGCGTCGCCACTGCACGATACGTGCCGGCATCCACCGGCGCCTTATCAGACGAGTAAAATGTATCGCCCGTGCCCACATACGTTACCGCAACATCGCCCTCGCAGCCCTCGGGTACACCCGAAAGCTCCGGTGCCTGCGCCGTCGCGTTGTAGGTAAAGACATGGCCCTCAAATGCAAGCGGGGCTTCCTTCGCCTTAACGACCAGCGCGAAGTGTGCAACACGCTTGTCGCCCAGGTCATCGGTGCACCTAATCTTGAAGTGGCACACACCCGTAGCCGAAGGCGCGCCCGAGAGCACCAAAGCGCCCGAACCGTCATCGACCTGCGTCAGCTGCATGCCCTCGGGAACCTCGACCTCATCCAAGTTGTACGCATACGGCGCCTTGCCGCCCGTAGCACCGGCAATGTCGACATGGTACTCATCGTGCGCGGTCGACGCCGGCAGCACGCGCCCGTTGAACACAAGCGCCTCTCGTGGCACGATGGCCACCGCCGCATGCTCGGTATCCGTCTTTGTCACCGTGCCCAGGTAGCTCTGCGTAATGCGGCAGAAGTACTCGCCTTCGCTGTCGCTGTCGAGCTGGGCAATCGAGAGGGTCTCCCCCGTCTCGCCCTCCAGCTTCACATTGCCATCGGCAGACACGCGATACCACTGGTAGCTCAGCTTAACGTCGGCGGCAGAACCCGAAGATACGGCCGTATGGACGCGAACATTACGCCCCGCCTCGGCGGCGACCGAGAGCTCAACCGGATCGCCCTCGTAAGCACTCGCATCCTGCGGCTGCGCAAGGACCTGTGGAGCCGCTGCCTTCGCGAATTCGAACGTGACCTTTTGCGGAGCACTCACGCCACTCAGTGTGACCTCGTACGCCCCACCCTTATAGTCGGAAATATCAAGGTCATAGGCATTGCCGGCCGAACCGTCATCACCTGCCTCTTCGGCAACGGTCACGCGCGTCAGGTAGCAGCCCTCATCGGGCGTCGCCGAAAGCGTCACCTTGCCATCCGTAGCGACCAAAGCAGACTCCGGATCAACCGATCCGTTGACCGCTCGGGCCGTCACCTTGTACTTGGGCGCCTCCACAAAGCGTGCCTCGACAGTCATGTTGTCCTCGGGGACAAACGTCCAAACTGCATCCGTGCTCAGCGGTTCATCGCCCAACGACCCGTCATCGTTACGCGCATACCACCCATCGAACACATAGCCCGCATCGGGAACGGCAGTCAGGGTCGTGGACTCACCGTTCTCGACTTCGTTGGTCACGGCATAGCCCAGAGATTCGTCCTCGGAGGAACCCTCGACGTGCCCGCCCTGACGCGAATCCACCGCCGTGACCGTCATCGACGCCCGCTCATAAACGGCCGTAAAGGTACGGTTGCCGAACACCACGCGGTTAATCACCGGTGTGGCGCCCACGGGCAGGCCGTTCTCGTCAACCCAGTATTTAAACTTCCAGCCCTTATGCGGCACGGTAAACATAATCGCCGCGGAGTGGTAGGAGCCGCCGGTGCCGAGTGCAACCATGCTAAAGCCCGCATCCTTAGGATATGTAGGAACCTGAACATCGCAGCCCGTCTCATAGAACACAGCCGTGAGCTGCCTGTTCTCCTTGGCGGTGCCGATATAGAACGCGCTATAGCTCACCGTGACACCCGCATCGTCGACCCAGTGCGAGAAGTGGTACTTCTTCCACGGAATCGCGATTGCCATAAACATGTCGCCCCTGTCGTAGGACCTGCTACCGGCAGGAATGCCGTCGACCAGAAGGGCCGTACCGCGGAAGATGGACGAACCCGTGACAGTGATGGTCACCTGTCCATCCGATTCGAACTGCGCGTAGTACGTCATATCTTGCGTGGCGGTCACATCGAGGGTCGTCGCGGTCTCGACAATCGAGGTACCCTCCTTGTCGGTGCTCCAGCCCACAAAGCGATAGCCCATACCGGCCACAGCGGTCAGCTCCACCTGATCGCCCACGGCAAAGCTACCGCTGCCCGTAACACGGCAGCCCCTGTTCGAAGCCTTGTCCTTCACCACGACCTCGCCCGTAACGGTCACCTCGTACGGATCGGCAAACACGGCCTGGAGCTCCAACGTATCGTCCTCGAGCCCCTCGACCATATCCTTGTCGAGCTTAACCCAGCAATGGGCGTCGCAGCTCAGCAGCGACTTGTTGCCCTCGGCATCCAGGACATACCAACCGGCAAATCGCTTGGTACCCATAGGCGTAGCGTTGAGTTCGACCGTATCACCGAATTGATAGGAGCCCTCGCCGCTCAGGGTGCTAACGCTATCGTCACTCGCGCTCAAAACGACCTGATAGGACTTAGGCGTAAAGGTCGCCGTATAGGTGGCGTCACCCGTAACCTTAACGGTATAGTCGGCGTTCTCGCTGACTGTCTCGCCCTTGTCGTCCGTCCAACCCGCAAACGAATACCCGGTGCTGGCAATCGCACGAAGCGTTGCGCGGTCGCCGGCCTCATAGCCACCAAAGCCGCTCACGGCTCCGCCCTCGACAGGCGAAGCAACGGTATGCACGACATACGAACCCGACGCAAAGACGGCATAGAGCGACGTATCCTCACGCGCGGTAAATCGATAGGTTTTCTTGGAGCTCACGCATGTGCCGTTACGGAACCAGCCCACAAAAGCCGTATCCTCGGCGGCGACCGCACGCACGGTGACAACTTGCCCGGCGGCATACGTCCCCGCGCCCTTGACCGTGCCCATGCTCTCTTCGCACGAGACGTCCACCGTAAATTGTTTTGCCGAGAACACGGCCTGAAGCGTCATGTCAGACGTCGGCACCACGTGATAGGTGCTGTCACGGCTTACCACAGCGCCCGAAGCATCAGCCCAATACTCAAACGCATAGCCCGAAAGCGCGTGCGCAGTCAGCGTGGCGGCATGCCCTGCCTCGACGGTACCCGTGCCCTCGACCCAACCGGCGGCACTCGATTCGACCAGCGAACCGGTGTCGGAATCGACTACCGTCGTGGCGTCGATTTCATAGCTTTTTGCCATAAAGCGAGCGACGTGCACATGGCTGCGCTCCTGGTGGCAGGTGAACTCCGCATCGGCAGACTCAAACGTGCCGTCGGCCGTATACCAGCCAGTAAAGACATAGCCGGGATTGGGCGTAGCCTTAAGGGCAACCTCCGCGCCGCGGTCGGCAAGGATTCGGCTCGCTTTGACGGTGCCGCCCTCCACAGGATCGGCGAGGGGCACGCAGACGGTATCAATGGGCACAAAGGCCGCGGTAATAACGCAGTGCCCGGTTTTACCGCGAGCCTTCGCAGCCAACGAGGTCTCGTGCTTGAGACTCTTCAGGCGACCATTGACGTACCAACCCCGGAACAAAAAGCCTGGATGGGCCTTGGCCGTCAGGGTAAGGGTCTCCCCCAGCTTGAATTTGTCGGTCGTGGGCTTCACCACAGTCCCGTTGCACGTCACGGTACCGCCGAGCCACGAATCGGCCGTCACCATAACCTCGGGTTTTGAGTCGGTAAAGATCGCGGTATAGGTATCGCTCTTGGTAACCTTAACGACCAGCTCGGCGGTGTCGTACTCCTTACCGGAGCCATCCTTCCAATGGTCAAAGCGGTAGCCGTCGTTGGCCTTCGCCTTGAGCATCACCGTATCGCCGTATCCGCAGGTAACCGAAGATGCACCCGAATGCCCCTCGATCTCAACCGTACCGCGCTCCACAAAGGTCTTCTTGGCTTTCGCCGTCACGGTATAGGTATTTTCCTCAAACACCGCACGCACCGTGCATTCCGCGTCCTCGGGATAGAACTCGAGGTAGCTGGGGTCGGTGCCCAAAAGCAGGTCCGTCTTGGCGTCGTACCAGCCCTTAAAGGTAAATTGTTTACTCGCCTCGGCCGTGAGCTCAATGCTCAGCGTGGCAGGCTCGCCCTTAATGCAGTAGCCCTCGCCGTGCACCAAATACTTGCCCGCCATGGCCGCGGCAGGCTCAACGACAACGTCCACCTTGCAGGCACGCGTAAACTTTGCTTGGATCACGCAGTCGGTAATGGGCTCGAAGGTATAGGAGCGCTCGCTCGACACCAGCGTCGAGGTAGCATCCGAACCGCCGTTGCTCAGATACCAGCCGTCAAAGATGTAGCCCTCGGATGGCGTGGCCTCCGCGGTCACGCGCTCGCCTTCGGGAACCTCGAGCACCATGCCGGCAGTCTCGCCGCGCTTCAGCGTAACGGTGCCGCCCTCGAGCGGGTCGGCCTCGGCACGCACAGTATGCGCATCCCTGCCGTCCATTACAGCCTCGATCCGGGCATTGCCGTTGACGCGGTATTCGCAAACTTCCTGCTTGTTGGCAATCGTGATGCCCTGCGCATCGGTTTCACGCCACTCCACAAACCGGTACGTCTTCTCAGAATTGTCAGGGCGTACCTTGGGCCGCATCGTAAACGTGAGAATGTCTCCATCCTTCGCGCGAACCTTGCCATCCACGACCGGCACGCCATCGCACAGCACCTCGGCGCTGTCGAAGGGATCGGTGTTTACCAGAATGGTCTTATCCGCCTTGCGGAAGCGTGCAACCAGATGGCGATCAACCTCGGCATTAAAGATATACGTACGCTCGGGCGAAACCTCGATGCCGTCCTCGAACCATCCCACAAAGGCATAGTCGGGGCCCTCACTCGCGGTGACCATGGCTTGGTCGCCACGCGTAATGCTCTGCGTCACAGGGCTTGCGGTGCAGCCTGTCGAAAAATCGGCCTGAATGCCATCGGCTTCGGCGACCGCCGTAATCTCGACTTTCTTCTCAAAGACTGCCGTCATCTTTACAACCTCGGGCGTCAGGTCCGTGATCGTCATCGTCTTGAGAGGAGATGTCGAAACCTCGACGCCGTTCTCTTTCCAACATACGAAGCGATAGCCGGGATTGGCGACAGCCTCCAGCGTTGCAACCGTCCCCTCATAGTGGATACCGCCGCCAGTGACGACGCCGCCCACCTCGGGCTGTGCGGTGGCAATAATCTCGATCTTATGGTCGCCATGAGGCTTAGGCTTCTTGTGGTCATCGATGATGTCCTTGATTTCCTTGAGCACCTTGGTGCCCACGGCGGCAACATCCTCGATGTTGTCGGCCATACCGATCTCAATCACTGCATCGGCCGCTATGGGGTCGACGATCTCGCCCAGGCCATACATGGTAGCGAGAACGGCCGCGGCGGTAATCGCGGCGATGAGCGCGGCCTTAAGCGCCGCGAGCGACTCGTCGGGGTCAGTCGCCTCGCGGAAATGCGCGGTGTACTGCACATCCCCCTCGAGCACAAACGTGTAGGACGGACCATCGTCGCCAGTAAAGACAACGTTACCGAGGGCATCGGTCGCATAGTCAAACACATACCCGGGCGACGGGACCGCCACGACCGTGACGCGCGACCCGATGCCATACAGACCGGTCGAGAGGAACTGCCCGAGCGGCTGGCCGTTCTCATCGACTCCGTCCACACTCAGCACCACGCTCGCCTGCGGGGCGCAGTAGCGCGGCGTGATCTCGATTTTGGGACCGTATGCGTCATAATGCTCGGGCACGTCTTCCTCGTCCACCGTATAGGTAAAGTCGAGCTGATCGCTCACGGCATACGCATCATCGCTCTCACCCAGATACCAGCCCAAGAACAGGGCGTTGTCCGTGGCGGCGGAAAGCTCAACCGTTTCGCCGGCATTGCGGTAGCAGTTTTGAGCAGTGACACTCAAGTGTGCAAAATCCTGCGACGAATCGGTCGCCTGCGCATCGTTGACGTGCACCGCATAGTCCTTGAGCTTAAAGCGCGCCTCGAGGGACAGGTCTATATCCGGCGTAAACGTGTAGACCGCCTCTTTGGAGATGTACCTTTCGGTCTCGGTGTCATACCAGCCTTTAAAAGTAAGGTTGTCATTGAGCATCCCCAAAGCACCGGCATCGAGCGTGACCTCGGCGCCCGCATCGATCGTCGTCGCGCCGGAAACATCGGACAGCTCAACGCCGTCCATCAGTTTGCGTTCGCCTTTATCGATCGTTTGGGCATAGGAGATCTGGAACGACGTCGGCTCAGGCTTCTTAAGCTGTAGCTTGCCCTTGGTCTGGGTTTCAAAATGTGAATAGCCGTCGTCATACACGAGCTTTACGGGTTGTCCGCCCATCGACTCGTCGAAGACGTCGCCGTCACAGGGAGTTGCCGTTAGGTACTCACCCAGTTCTTCCTTTATGAGCGCCTCGTAGTCCCAAATCGAAACAGAATGCGGGTAATCGAGCTCGACGCTCATGCCCTCGAGCGAAATGGTGTCCCCCGGCTCATAGGTCATGTTGTTGGGGTCGCATGAGATCTCAACGTTCTCGAGCACCTTGCCCACCGGGACGGGCAGGCAGCCGTTGTACCTCTCCCAAACAGCCTTGGGCTCTCCCTTGCTGTACTTCGGAATCATCTTGGCAGGGACCATGACGGTCATGTTGCGCTTGGGGAACGTGTCGGTATTAATGAGCACCGCATGGTTGCACCCAAAGAACACGGTCTCGAGGTTGGTGCTATAAAACGCCTTTTCCGGCAACTCCTCGATCTTGGAGTTATATGGCAGCGTCAGCCCGCCGCTCAAGTCGGTACCGTAGAAGCAGGTGTGGCCAAGCGTTTCGACTGTTGTGTTGCTCTCGAGCCCTGTGGTGGCAAGGTTCGAGCAGAACCTGAACGCGCAAACGCCAATCGCTGTAATGGAGGTATTCTTGTCCAGGCCGGTATCGGTCAGAGCCTTGCAGCCTTCGTAGGCTCTGTCGGGAATCGATGTGAGGCCGACAACCTTGTCGAGCCCCGTTGCCACCAGCCCACTGTCGGCAAATGCGGCATAGCCCATCGAGCTAATGGTAGTAGTCTCGCTGATGTTCAGGCTCGTAAGCGACTTGCAGCCATAGAATGCCTCTTTCCCGATGGTACCGATGGTCATGCCGGAAAGGCTGATATCGGTGAGATCCGGGCAGTTATAGAAAGCGTGCAGTCCAATTTTAGAAATGGAGCTATTCTCAAAGCGCACTGAACGCAGATTGGTAGAGTCGGCGCAGAGCTGTGCGTCGACTTCATCAACCCCGTAATCGACAATCAAATTCGTTACCATTCGACCGTCGACGGAGTTCTCGCGCGGGCTGTTCTCATCGATTTCTACCGTAAGATTTCCGTTTGCATCACACGGATACAGATAGTAGTTGGGCATGAGCTTGGCATACTCGTAGGCCGCCTGCTGCAGGTTGTCCTTGCTGTACGCAACAAGGCGCGTGTAGCCATCGTCATACACCAGCTGTATGGGTTCTCCGTCCATCGACTCGTCGAAGACATCACCATCGCAGGGGGTCGCCGTAAGGTATTCGCCGAGTTCGTCCTTTATGAGCGCTTCGTAGTCGCTATCCATCGTCGAATGAGGATATTGAAACGTGACGCTCATGCCCTCGAGCGAAATGGTGTCACCCTGCTGATAGGCCATCTTGTCGGGATCACGCGAGACCTTAATCTTTTGAAGCATCTTGCCCACGGGGACGGGCAGGCTACCATTGCAACTCTCCCAAACCTCTTTGGGGCGACCGCTTGCGTATTGCGAAACCATCTTGGCAGGGACCATGACAGTCATGTTTTGCTTGGGGAACGTGGTGGAATTAATGAGCACCACATGGTCGCATCCAAAGTACACAGTTTCAAGCTTAGAGCCATAGAACGCACGACTCGGCAGTTCCTCGATCTTGGAATAAAGGGGCAGCGTCAGCCCGCCGCTCATATTGGTCCCGGAGAAACAGCCTTCGCGAAGCGTCTTGATCGTCGTATTGTTCTCGAGTCCCGTCGTCGCAAGGCGAGAGCAGTTTTTGAACGCATTAACGCCGATTGATGTGATAGATGTGTTCCCTCCCAGACCGGTATCGGTCAGAGCGCTGCAGCCATTATAAGCGTTCTCAGGAATCGAACTGAGACCAACGACCTTGTCAAGCCCCGTAGACCGCAGCCCGCTCCAGGCAAACGCGGCATCGTCCATAGAGCCGATGGTAGCAACGTCATTAATGTTCAGACTCGTAAGCGATCCGCACCCAGAAAACGCTTCTGTTCCGATGCCCCCAATGGTCATACCGGAAAAGCTGATATCGGCAAGATTCGAGCAGCCAGAAAAGGCGTGTAGTCCAATTGAAGAAATAGAGCTGTTCTCAAAACGTACCGAGCGCAGATTGGAGGAGTACTCACAAATATATCCGGGGACCCCATCCACTCCGTAATCAACGATCAGGTTGGTCACCAATTTACCATCGACAGAGTTCTCATTCGGGTCGTTTTCATCAATCTCTACCGTAACGCTTCCGCCAGCATCACACGGATACACATAGCCGTTCGGCATAAGCTTGGCATACTCACAGACCACAGGGTCCTCGTACACGAGGGCATCGACTTCGCTGTCGTCGGACGGGGGCTCCGCCGTTGCAGGCGAGGTCTTTGCTGCATCGGAATCGGTCGCGGAGCTCGAAAGATCTTGGGCCAGGCTCGACGTGGAAGTGCTGGTATCAGAGCTGGACGATTTGTCCTGAGCGTTATTCGTTTGGTCGGAAGACGTGGATGAGCTACCCTCGTCCGAAGACGACGCGCTATAGCTCGCCTTGGCATCAGCGTCAGAGTCCGAGTCGGTCTCTTGGGCCTCGTTTTCGACAGCAAGCGCCTCGGTATCATCGGCATAGGCCGTGCTGGGCGCAAGGGGTATCGAGGTCACGATCATCGCGACCGAAAGATAGACGACCAAAAACCTATAGAGGGCAGCAGTGATCCTGTTCATAGGAACCTTCCCGCAATTCGCAAAGATACCGAGGACCCAGTGCGGGCCATCATCTCACAATACCCTGTATAAGCGACAATGCGGGAAGGTTGCGCAAACGGTTTATCTAAGGGCGCAGAAGGTTGGTCTAATCGCAGCTCAAATCGCGCAGAGCCTCAATCGCCGTGTCGACTTCCTCATCCGTGTTGAAATAACCAAACGAGAAGCGAACCACGCCCTGGCGCTCGGTCCCCAGCGCGCGGTGCATGAGCGGAGCGCAATGGGCGCCGGGGCGCGTCGCAATCCCCCACCCTTGCATGAGCGCGTCCGAGATCTCGGCAGAGTCGATATCACCCACGTTGAGTGAGACGATCGCCGAGCGCGACGGCTGGTCAAAGGCACCGTAGAGCTTGATCTCCGGGATTTCGCGCACGCCAGCGAGAAAGCGATCCGCCAGTGCTCGCTCATGCGCCGCGATCGCCTCGACCCCGCCTTGCGCCTCGATAAAGTCGAGACCTGCGGAAAGTCCCGCGATGCCGTGACCGTTGAGCGTGCCCGCCTCAAGGCGCGTGGGCCACCCAAGCGGCTGCAGCGCATCGAAGCTGTGCACGCCCGTGCCGCCCATGGCCCACGGCGCCACGTCAATGCCCTCCGCCACGGCCAGGCCGCCGGTGCCCTGCGGACCCATGAACCCCTTGTGGCCAGTAAAGCACACCACGTCGAGCCCCATGGCCTGCATATCGATATGCGCCGTGCCGGCAGACTGAGAGGCGTCAACGATCACAAGCGCGCCGGCAGCATGGGCCATGGCCGCCACACGCGAAACGTCAACCGCGTTGCCGGTCACATTGGAGGCGTGCGTCACCACCACGGCACGAGTACCGGGCGTGACCAGCCGCTCGAGCTCGTCGTAGTCAAGCGCGCCGTTCACGTCGCAACCCGCATGCTCAACCGTCACGCCCTGCTCTACCGACAGGCGGTTGAGCGGACGCAGCACGGAGTTGTGCTCAAGCACCGTTGTGACCACGCGGTCGCCGGGGCGCACCACGCCATTAATGGCGGTGTTGAGCGCCGCCGTGGAGTTGGGCGTAAAGCACACATGGTCCGCCCTCGGGCAACCCAAAAGGCGCGCGAGCTTGGCACGGCAGCCATGAATCGTACGAGCGGCATCGAGGGCACCCGACGTGGCGCCGCGCCCGGCATTGCCAAGCGAACACATCGCCTGCGTCACGGCATCGATGACCGTCTGCGGCTTGTGCATGGTCGTCGCCGCGTTATCCAGATAGATCATCGCACGACCTCCCACATATCGATCACGGTATAGCCCTCGGTGGGAACGCCCGCCGCGGTAAGCTCGCTGCGCAGCAGTTCCTCATCGGCAGGCAACGCCTTCCATGCCAAACCGCAGCCGGCAGCGACCTCCCCGGGCACGGGAATCGTTCGCCCGGGAAGGCCGCGCTCGATGCACAGGGACTCGCAACCCATGGCGGCCGCCGTGGTGGGAAACGTGATGACAAGCGCCGGGCGCTTCTCCCTCATGGCAACTCCAACCAATACGCTACGGGCGCACGACGCGCACGGCCTGCTCCATCTTCTCCACGATCACGTACATGTTGGTGACCTCGCCCACCGCAAGCTGGTCTTTAATGCCATAGTGGTCGAGGCAGGTACCGCAGGTGAGAATCTCGACACCCTGCTCGGCCAGGCCCTTCAGGTCATCGAGCACCGGCGAGCCCTCGACGGTGAGCTTGGCGCCGCCGTTGTAGAACAGCATGGTCGCGGGCAGCTCCTCCTGCTGCGTCACGGCAAAGATAAACGCCTTCATGAGCTTGTGGCCCAACTCGTCGTCGCCACGGCCCATGCAATCGGTGTAGACGGAAATGACGAGTTTGCCCTTGCCGGCGCTGGCGTCGCAGAATGCGGCACCGTCCTGCTCGGGGTCCGCAACGGCCACGGCACCGGCGGTCACGACAGTCACGTGCCACTCGGCGTCCGAGATCTTCTCGACCGAGGCCGTGCAGCCCTTCTCCTGCGCCGTCTTGGAGATGTTCTTGACGGCGGTCTCGTTATCGACCGAGGTCACCACGGCACCCTCGCCTTCAAGCTGTTTGAGCGCCTTAAGCGTCTTGACGACGGGCAGCGGGCAGGCATCGCCCATGGCATTGACTTCAATCTTGGTAGACATAGTTTTTCCTTTCGAATAAATCGTTTTAGAACGGTACATAGCTCAATAAACGTGTCGTTAACGGACGACGCGGACGGCAGGACCGCCTGGCACCTGCTCGCACACGCGACCGATGACGGCGGCGATACGTCCCTCGGCATGCAGACGGCGCGCAAGCTCATCCACATCCGCCGCGGGCGCCGCAATAAGCAAACCGCCCGAAGTCTGTGGATCGTACAGCGCGTCGAGCATGCCCGGCTCCAAGCCATCGTCGGCAGCCACGCGCGGGCCAAAGAAGTCCTGGTTGCGGTAGGAGCCAGCGGGGATAATACCCAGACGCGCCATGTCGAGCACCTGGTCAAAGAGGGGCACCGCCCCCGACGCAAACTCAATCTGCACGCCCGAGCCCTCGGCCATCTCGCACGCATGCCCGATCAGGCCAAAGCCCGTAATGTCTGTGCAGCCGTGAAGTTCGAGCCCCTCAGCCAAACGGATCGGGGCCTCGTTGAGGGTGCGCATCGAGTCAAACATGGCTGCGGCCTCGTCCTGCTCGATGAGCTCGCCCTTAATGGCCGTGGTGATGATGCCCGAGCCGATCGCCTTGGTCAGCAGCAGGACATCGCCCACACGCGCGCCGCTGTTGGCGAGCATGTGGTCGAGCGCGACAAAACCGCTCACGGACAGGCCGTACTTGGGCTCGTCGTCGTTGATGGTGTGACCGCCCGCGATGGAACAACCCGCCTCGACGCACTTGTCGGCGCCGCCCGCCAGAATCTGACCGGCAACCTCAACGCCCAGACAGCTCGGGATGCACAGCAAGTTCATGGCATGGCTCGGCCGCCCGCCCATGGCGTAGATGTCCGACAGCGAGTTGGCCGCGGCGATCTGGCCAAACAGAAACGGGTCGTCGACCATCGGCGGAAAGAAGTCGATGGACTGCACGAGCCCCAGGTTCTCCCCTACGCGGAAGACGCTCGCATCGTCGGAGGTATCGAACCCCACGAGCAGGTTGTCGTTATGCACATTGGGTAAATCACCCAGGACCTGGGCGAGGGCTCCGGGAGCCAACTTAGCGGCTCAACCGCTCGCGGCCGTCATAGACGTGAGCTTAATCTGATCGTCAGCCATACGAACCCCCTTCCAACAAATCAACGACTTTAAGTATACGCCCCAGGCACGCTTCCCAAGAGACCGCCGACGGCTCGAACGTCGAAGGCGGAGCCGCAAGCGCCTGCGCGATAGCATCTGCCAGTGCGCGCTCAAACAACGGAAGGTCGGCCGCCACGGGCGTGTCGACATCCGTCATACGCGGCGACGCCACCCACGTCACGGGAGCACCGGGAAGCATCGCCTCCATCCAGGGACGAACGCCGGGCAAATCGGTCGCCACAACTTTGCAGCCGCACGCGAGGGCCTCGATCGTCACGAGCGGCAAACCTTCGTAAAACGAAGGCAGCACAAAGACGTCAGAACTGCGGTAGGCACGCACGAGTTCATCGCTATCCAGGCGCCCCGCCAGCGTCACCGGCACATCCGAGGCCGCGGTCAAGCGCTCGATACGCGCGTACTCGGCATCGTCCCCGCGGCCGCCCACAAGTACCAAGCCAGATAGGCGGACGTCATCGTCAATCGGCAATGACACAGCTCGAACCAGCGACTCGACGCCCTTTTTAAAGCAAATCTTGCCCACGTACACAAGCGATCCCGGCTGCCTCGCCACGCTTGCGTCGCGGCAGAAGACGCGATGGTCGTAGCCCGTCCCAATCACGTGGATGCGATCGGCATCGACTCCGCACACCAGGCCAATCTGCTCAGCCTGCTCAGCATGGAGCGCAAAGACGGCATCGAGCCGACGAACCGCACGCACGATGCGATCGCGCTCGAGCGCATGCGAACGCAGCTGCCGCAGGTCGGTCGAATGGCACACGGCAACAACCGGCACGCCACGGACGCACTCGCGCGCCAATGCGGTTACCAGATACAGGTGATGGCAGAGCACCAGATCGGGCCTAAACTCAGCCACCGCCCGATCGATGGCAGCAGCAAATGCCCGCTCAAATGCCTTGAGCATCGAAGGCGTCAGGTCACGATAGCGTGTGGAGGGATAGGGCATGACATCGGACATACCGCAGATGGGAAACGGCAGATCGGGCGACTCGAACGGTACGGCAAACACGGCAGCACGCCGGTCCAGCTCGCCTTGGGTATCACCCGGTGCCGCGCCGCAGAGCACGGCGGCGCGATGCCCCGTCTCGATCTGTTCGCGCACGAGCGCGGCAAGGTAGGTGCCGCTGCCGGTGCTATCTGGTTTTTGTGCCGAGATATTGAGGATGCGCATGTCGCGGTACACCCCTAGGCCAAGGCGGCGGCGCGGACAGCCGCACCGATGGCACCGGCATAACGGGCTTGGGGCGACGTGGTCACCGGCGAGCCCAACAACGCGCCCAGCCGCTCCACGACATAGGCGTTCTCGCACAGGCCACCGGTCAGGTAGTACGGGGCGCCCGCGGCCTGCCCGGCCATGGTCGCCACGCGCGAGACCACGCTGTCGATCACGCCACGCGCAATGTTCTCGCGCGGCTCACCGCGACCGATCAGGCTGATAACCTCGCTTTCGGCAAACACCGTGCACATGCTGCTGATCTTGATGGGCTCGCCGGAACGTGCCAGGTCGGCCATCTGCTGCTGGGAAATGCCCAGGCGGTCGGCCATGATCTCCAAAAAGCGCCCCGTGCCGGCGGCGCACTTGTCGTTCATGGCGAACTTGGCCACGCGGCCACCCTTAAGTTGGATGACCTTGGTGTCCTGACCGCCCACGTCAATCACCGTGCCGTGGTCGCCAAACAGGCGCACGGCACCGGTGCCGTGGCAGGTAATCTCGGTCACGACCTTGTGCGCATAGGGCACGGCGACACGGCCGTAGCCAGTCGCGATCACGCGTACGTCGTCGGCAGCCACGTCGTAGCCAGCCGCTGCCAGTGCCTCGCGCAGCCGCTCGGAAGCATCGACCGAGGAGAACCCGGTTGGCTGCACACACGTCCACGCCACCGAACCCTCCCCGTCGACCACAGCAGCCTTAGCCGCCGTAGACCCGATATCGATCCCGATCCCTATCATGGCTCTCTTCCAATCTAAACATCAAAGGTAGCGGCGCGTTCAGGCGCCTTAGCTCTAGGTTTCTCAGGTGCCGGAGATTGCCCCGAAAGAGGAGCGCAGCGTACTTTGGGTACGCAAGCGACGGTTTGAGGAGCAAGATCCGGCGCCTGAGGAAGCTAGAGGGTTTCGATGAAGGCGGCGATGCGGGTCTCGATCTGGCCCATGTCGCCGTTGCTGTAATCGGTCTCGATCTTCATGTACGGAATACCCGCACCCTCGACGGCTTCCTGCATACGCGCGCTTTCCACGTTGAAGGTGTGGCACGCCTGCAGCACGCTCTCGACCACGCCATCGACGTGGTACTTCTCGCACATGGCCAGCGTGTTGTCCATGCGGCCGTCGTTGGGCGTCATCACCGAGCAGTTGATGTCCAGATAGCGATCGGCAATGGCACGCAGAATATCGGGCGCGTCGGGGTCGATCATCATGGCAGCCGTGCGCTCGCCCGAGCAGTCGTCCATGCAAACAACCACGCCGCCGTTGGACTCGATGGTGCGACCGATCTTGTTGATCACGCCGCCCACGGGGCAGCCGGTGATCAGGATGCGCTTGGCATCCGCCGCGACCGGGCGCTCGCCAGCCTCGTAGGCTTCACGCAGCTTGGCAACCTTTTGTTCCAGCTGCTGCGTATAGGCCTCGATATCAAAGCTGAACGTACCGGCGAACATGGTGCTCATCAGGTCGACGCCGCTCATGGCCGCCGGCTGGTTGGCCTGCAGGGCAAACATCTCGAGCTGGGCGGCACGCAAGCGGTTGCGGCGGCGCACGGCAGCGCGCAGGTCGTCATCGGTAATCGTGATGCCGTAGAAGTTCTCGAGCTCTTCCTTGAGCAGACGGCACTCCTCGTACCAGCCCTCGCGCTCATAAGCGCGGTCGCGGCTCTGCGGCAAATGCAGAATGTACGTGCGCTTGAGCTCGTTCAGCAGCTCGTACATTTTCTTCTTGCCGTCGCAGGTGGTCTCTCCGATGATCATATCGCTAAAGTACGTAAACGGGCACTTTTGCGAGTAGGCGAAGCCGTAGGTCGACTTGATGAGCGGGCAGAGGTTTGCCGGCAGCACCTTCTCGGCCTCGGGAATCACCTCGTCGGACGTACCGCACAGGGCGACACTCGCGGCCCCCGCGGCATCAATAATCTCGAGCGGTGTATAGCTGCACAAGAAGCCGACCAGACGATTGCCTGCCTGCTTGTAGTCCTTCACGCGAATAAACGCCGCCTTGCGCTGCTCGTTGAACTCCTCAAACGAGCTGGGCAGCGGCTGCTCAATTATTTCGGACATAGCACTCCTAAAAATAATCACGGCGATGGGCGGCTTCCCCAGGCACCCGATCTTGCCGTTCAAACCGTCGCTTGCGTACCAAAATACGCGGCGCTCCTCTTTCACGGCAACCTCGGGCACCTGGGAAACCCGTTTCCTTGGTTGGATTAGACCTAAATGGTCTCCAAGAAGGCCTCAATCCTAGTTTGAAGTTGGCCTGCGTCCTCGCCGGCGTAGTCGGTCGTGATATGCATAAACGGAATGCCGGCTTCCTCGGCGGCCTTCTCCACGGCAAACGACTCCATCTCATAGAGCGTGCAGAACTGCAGGGCCACGTCGACGATGCCGTCGACATGCAGGTCCTTGGCCATCTGGACAATGTCCTTCATACGCTGGTCGTTGGGCGTAAAGACGGCGCAGTTGATCTTAAAGTAGCGCTCGGCGATGGCGTCGAGCATCTCGTCGACCGTCTCGCCGGACTCGTCGACCAAATCCTTGTAGTAGCGCGAGCCCGTGCAGGACTCCTCGCCTACCACAACGCCGCCGGCCTTCTCAATGAGGTTGAACAGCTTCCAGTTGGGCACGGCCATGGGCGTGCCGGTGTACAGGATGCGCTTGGTCCCCTTGGGCGCCACGCCCTCGCCGGCTTCAACGCGCTGCTCGCACTCGGCGGCCATGTCGTTGATGGCGCCGGTCAAGCGCGGCGTGTCGTCCATAAAGGCGGCCTGAACGGTCAGCAGGCTGTCGAGACCGCTGATGGGCGCTGGGTCGGCAGCGCGCGTGGCAGCGAGGCGCTGCAGGGCGCGACGCTTCTCATTGACGGCGTGGATAGCGGCCTTCAGACGCTCAGGCGTAATCGTAACGCCACACTCCTCCTCGATCTTGGCGGCGAGCTTTTTGACCTCGGCCTTCCAAGTCACGAGCGTCGACTCATCGTGCACGTTGGGAATATCCATAACGTACATGTTCTTTTGCGTGGCAAAGAACTCGTAGGCCTTCTTCTTGCCATCGCAGGTGTTCTCGCCTACCACCAGGTCACTCGACTCAATGTAGGGGCAGACCTCGCCCAGCTTAAAGCCGGCAAAGCTCTTGATGAGCGGACAAGTGTTGCGTGGCAGGTGCTCCTCAACCTTATCGGTTGCCCAATCGGCACCCGAGCACAGACCCACGGGGATACCGTCGCAGGCGAGCACAATTTCCTCGGGCACGTAGACGCAGAACGAACCGACGATCTTGGTGGCCTCGCCGGCCTCCTTCTTGTCGAGCATCTCCTTAATACGGCCGCTGTGGATGTTGGTGGCCACAAAGTCCAGGTAGGACGTGGACTTGGGGCGATTGTTCTGCGTCAGGAACATATCGCCGTACATCTGGCCCACGGCGCCCAGCAGCATATCGTGGTCGGCAAGATTCATGCCGAGGCTCTCCCACATCGGATGGAAATCAAATTCTTCAGCCATGACGGTTCCCCTCTCGAACCAAAAATGAATAGCTACGGTATTGCTGCACGGTGGGTGGCGAAAACCCAGCCGCGCCTAAACCCGGAATTTTGGGGAACCTGCTTTGCGGTCGATTATTTAGTTGTGCGTCGTCTCTCCCGGAGCCGTGAACATACCTGCTCATATGCGGCTCCGAGCCATATATAGGGCGCGCGCGGCAACGCGGCGAATGTATGTCGTCTGCGGCATGTGCGCACCCTCCTTTACAAGTTGAGGTCAACTATATCAACGGTCATCGACTATGCGAACACCGTTGACATTCGTACGACAGCGTCGTATGCCGTCGTTTAATAAATAATTATCTTGATTGATAAGAGTTTGTCATCCCTCAATCGGCAAACGGCAAAAACAAAGCCGCCGAGGCTTATATTCCCGACGGCATTACCCGGCGCTATCGACAAACCAAATGGATCTTACTCGCATCGAAGTGCATGCGCAGCGTCTCGCCTGCTTGCGGCAGCTCGTCGACAGGCACGCCCACCTTGTTGACCTTCCACTGCAGGCGCGTGGGCGCATCGGCACGCGGCACATCCAGCAGCACCAGGCGCTCAAAACGTGAATCGCTCACTCGGGCCACATGCAAATCATAGCTGTTGCGGCCGCGCTCGACACGGTTGTCAACATGGAAGTAGCTTGCGCGAATGCCCAGGTACGCCACATTATCGGGAACCTCGCGACCCACGTTAAAGGTCATGCCCCAATCGAGCGCCTCAACTTCCTCGGGCCCGATCTTGCGCGCCCGGCTTGTGTTCTTGCACCCCGTCAGGCGCAGCGCCGCCAGCGTCTGCGGACGACGGACCACGTCCTCGATGGAGCCGATCTCCTCAACATGCCCGTCGTGCATCACGCAGATGCGCTGGCAGAGGCGGCACGCTTCGTCGATGTCATGGCTCACGTAGAGCACGGTGCGGTTGCACACGTCGAACAGGTCGAGCATGTTCTGCTCGAGCGCGCTCTTAAGATAGGAATCGAGCGCGCTCATGGGCTCGTCGAACATAAAGATGCCCGGATGCGCCGCCACCATGCGCGCGAGCGCCACACGTTGCTGCTGACCGCCCGAGAGGCGCGCGGGATAGCGGTCGGTAAAATCGGCCAGACCGAAAATGCTCAAATAGCACTCGGCGAGCTTTTTGCGCGCGGCGGCGGCGCCCGCATCCTTTACGCCAGCGCACACGTTATCGGCCACCGTCATGTTAGGAAACAGCTGATAGTTTTGGAACAGCAGGGCGCATTTTCGCTCCTGGGGCGACAGATTGATGCCCGCCGCCGAGTCAAAAAAGGTCACGCCGTTGACGACAATCTTGCCCTCGTCGGGCGTCTCCACGCCGGCAATGCAGCGCAGTGTACAGCTCTTGCCGCAGCCTGAGGCACCGAGCAGCGCCACGCGCTCCTCACCGGCCTCAAGTTGCATGTCGAGCACAAACCCGGGATAACGTTTCTTAATATCCAAAACGAGCGACATAGCTTATCGACCTCCCTGCAAAGCGGCATCATCGCGCATGAGCTCGGCCAGCGCCTCGCGATCGATACGCAGCGCATCGCCGCCGACTGGGTCGAGCGAATCGGTCTGGCCGCCCAGCTGCTTGACCTGCTTGCGCTCCGCACGGGAAAGACCCCGCTCGCGATACTTTTGCGAATGAGCGGTGTACATGTTGATGAACAGGATGACTAGGAAACTAAACGCGATCACGACGACGACCCAAAAGAGGGCCACCGACGTGTTGCCGCCCATCCACTCAAAGTAGATGGCGATGGGGATGGTCTGCGTAATGCCGGCGTAGTTGCCCGCAAAGAACAGGGTGCAGCCAAACTCGCCCATGGCACGCGCGAAGGCGAGCACCGTGCCGGCGGCGATGGAGGGCCAGCCGAGCGGCATCATAAGCTTGGTGAAGATGCGACGCTCGGACCAGCCCAGCGTGCGCGCCGCATCGAGCATCTGCGTGTCGAGGCTCTCGAAGGCTCCGAGCGCCGTACGGTAGACCAGGGGAAACGACACCACGACGGCCGAAATGACCGCCGCGGGCCAGGTAAAGACGATCGAGACGCCGTGCGCGATGAGCCACTGGCCCACCCCGGTCGAGCGGCCAAACAGCATGAGGAGCAGAAAGCCGCAGACCGTGGGCGGCAGCACCATAGGGATGGTAAAGACCGAGTCGAGCAGACCCTTGATGCGACTCGAGGTACCCATAGTCTTCCACGCGGCGAGCAGGCCCAGCGCAAAGGAGATCAACAGGGCAAGGCCGCTCGTTTTTATGGACACCCAAAACGGTCGATAGTCGATGTCGCCTAAAAAGGAGGCCAGTGAGGTCAAGGGCCCCTGCTCATTCCGCAACACGACAGACGATGCTTCTACCATTTGAGCGCTATCAAGCCAACGCGCGCCGCCCTTGGCATCACCCGAGGCTGATGCAATCACCACATAGCGGTCCCCATCCGCACCGCGCTCGTCAAAGCCATAGGTATACCCACCGGCATCAAACGTTGTTTCCGCCGTGACATACCAAGGAAGATCCACGTCCCCTAACTGCGCACCTCCCATGCAGTTTGCGCTGTCGAGCTTACAGACGAGGGCCTTGAGACCCGATACGCACTCGTTGTCCTGCGGATCCAGTCCATACTTCTCAACCGCCTTAGGCGATATCCACACCACAACGCGATCGGCAGCAGGCGCCGCTACAAGGCCCACGTCCTCGTCAACGGGAAACCGGTAGCCCTCAGGCTGGCCCTCCATGGCACGAGCGGTCCCCTTGGCCAGCCGCTCAAAACCCTCGATCCCATAGGAAAGCCCATGAGCGGTCGCAGCAACCTGGGCCCCGTCCTCAGCATCCCCAGCAAACGCAAACCCCGGCACCCAGCAAAGCGCGAAGATCAAAGCACGGGCGACAAGCATGCGGAATCTATTAAGCACGAAAAGCTCCAAGCGAATACGAGGACGGAGTGAAACACAAAACGATGGAATTATCGCGCCAAGCCGCACTACGCGGAAAGCTCAAAGCCGTACTTAGCCCAAATCTTCTGAGCCTTCTTGTTGGACAGGCAAAAGTCGATGAACGCCTTGGCTTCGTCGGCATGCTCGGAGCTCTCGGCAACGGCACCCGGGTACACGATGGGCTTGTGCGAATCCTCGGGGCACACGAAGGCCTCCTCGATGCCGTCATAGCGGAAGATATCGGAGCTGTAGACAAAACCGGCTACGCAGTCGCCCGTAGAGACGTAAGACGCAGCGGTGCCGACCTTATCGGCCAGGGCCACCTTGTCGGCGAGTTCGGGCGCATACTCGCCGTCGTCACCCTCGGTGCCGGTGTAGAGGCCCACGGAGGCCAGGGCCTGGTTGGCGTACTTGCCGGCAGGAACGGTCTTGGCGTCGCCAATGGCGATCTTGCCGTCCAGATTCGCGACGTCGGCGATGGCCTCGACCTTGGTGTCGGAGCCCTCGGCGCGAATGATCACGAGGTCGTTGACGAACATGTCCTCACGCGTATCGGCGTCGACGAGTTCGGCGGTCTCAGCGTCATCCATGGTGCCCTTGGAAGCGGTGATAAGCACGTCGACGGCGGCACCGGCACGCATCTGCTCAACGAGGTCGCCGGAGGCCTTAAACTGCGTGTCGGCAAAGGTGGTGCCGGTCTGGTCGGTGTAGAGCTCCTGGACCTCGGGCAAAGCCTTCTCGAGCGAGTTGGCGGCAAAGACCTGCAGCTCGACAGCTTTCTTAGAAGACGCCTCAGCAGAACCGGCATCGGATCCGGCCGGCTCAGACGTCTTGCTACCCGAGCAGCCGGCAAGACCAAGGCTGGTAGCGGCGACAGCAGAAAGCGAGACGAATCCGCGGCGAGAAACCATATCGAACATATTCAACCCTTTCGGACCTTGTGCCCGGGTACCCCACCGCGGGCTATAATCTGCAATCAGATTATACTTTTGCGCGAATAATGATAGTGAGAAATTATTCTCGTCAGAGAATATAGTTTTGAGTTAGCGTGCACCTCGGCGTCGCTTCGGTGGAAAACAAAAGCGGAGCAGCCGTTCAGGTCGCCCCGCCGCAGGTAAACCGCTTAGTTGGTATGTCCGCCGCCCGCTGTCATCTGAGCCGCATGCTCCAGCTGGTCCGCTATGGCCTCCCAGCTTTCGCGGGCGGCCTTTGTAGAACCGGGAAAGTTTACGACAAGTGTATGACCTCGTTGCATGCAAATAGCGCGCGAGAGCATGGCGCGGCGCGTCTTGGTCATCGAGTACGCACGGATTGCCTCTGCAATACCCGGCACATCGCGGTCGCAGACGGCACGCGTCGCCTCGGGCGTCACATCGCGCATCGAAAGCCCCGTGCCGCCGCAGGTGAGCACGACATTGGCGTGACACTCATCGGCGGCTTCCACAATGGCATCACCAATCTCGCTGACGTCGTCGCGCACGACCACATGCGAGGCGACCGTCCAGCCCTGCGCCCCGATAAGTTCCTCGAGTGCGGCTCCAGCCTCGTCCTGAGCAAGATCGCGCGTGTCCGAACACGTCACGATCGATATCTTCAACTCCATAGTCTTCCTCCTACAACACCGTTCCCTCGGGCAGGTCGACGCGAACAACGTCCACGACATCTCCCGCCGCAAACTCGCACGGTCCTTCGTCAATACGCAGTAGGCAGTTGGCCCGCTGCATCGTGCCGAGCAGCGCCGAATTCTGCGTCTTGGCCTCGGTCACCAACAGCTCACCGGTCTCGGGGTCGCGCAAAACCGCGGCGCGATCGAAGAAGCGGCGATGCTGTCGCTTTTTCACGCTGTGCGTGAGCGTCGCCTGCTGCACGGGACGCTCACCCTCGGCAAAGCCGCGCATCTTGCGAATCGCCGGACGGGCGAGCATCTCAAAGCCCACATACGCCGCGGCCGGATTGCCTGAAAGCCCCAGGTAGGGCTTGCCCCCGAGCAAGCCAAACGTGATGGCCTTGCCCGGACGCATCGAGATGCGATCGAACAGCACCTCGCCCTCACGCCGGACGAGCGCCGTCACGTAGTCGTAATCGCCCGCCGAGGCGCCACCGCTCGTAATGACAAAATCACACTCCTGCACGGCGCGATGCACCAGCTCGGCAATCGCCTGCTCATCGTCGGGCGCAATGCCGTAAAACACGGGCTCGGCTCCCGCATCGAGCGCCTCGGCCATCAACGCCGAGGAGTTGGAATCACGAATCTGCCCACGCGCCGGCACGTTACTCGGTGCGACCAGCTCCGTGCCCAGCGAGATGATGCCCACACGCGGGGCGGCGTGCACCTTCACGCGAGCGTATCCGGCGCTTGCCAGCAGACCCGCGCCCGCCGGAGCCACGACCTCGCCGGCGTGCATCACAACATCGCCAGCATGGGCCTCCTCGGCGGCAGAGCGAACGTTCTCCCCTACCTTGGTAGGCGCCGAGAAACGAACGTGCGAGCCCTCGTTGCCGTCGCCATCGAGCACGTCGACGATCTCGTATTTCACTACGGCATCGGCGCCCTCGGGCACCGGCGCGCCTGTCATGATGCGGACCGTCTCGCCCACTCCGATTGTGCCCTCAAACACATGGCCCGCGGCCTCATGTCCGATAACGTCGAGCGTCACCGGCGCCTCGCCAGACGTCTGCGCCAAGTCCGCCGAGCGCACGGCATATCCGTCCATAGCGCTGTTGGCAAACGGCGAGATGTCGATATCGGCCACCGCGTCCTCGGCCAAGGGAAGACCGGTGGCCTGCCACACGGGAATCTCGACGAGATCGGTCGGAGCAACGTGCGACAGAACAATCGACTGCGCGTCCTCCAGCGGAATGAGTTTCTCTGCCATATGCACCTCTTAATGCCACGGCGCACAACAGGGACGCCGATTCTTTATGCTTGTCTCAGTATAATCCCCCGACGCGCGACCGCGACTCGGCCTGTACCCGCAAATACACCTGTCGGTTGCAGGCCGCGAAACAGAATGGACACCAACCCACCGGCTCATCGCGTTTACCGCGTTTTATAATGCTTGCGTTGCAACCTAAAAGAGGAACGTATGGCTCATAACGACAAACCCGAAAGCGCAAACGAAGCGCAGGATCATTCCCAGCCACTCGACGAAGGCGGTTTTTTCTCCCTGAACGACGTCATCACGGCAGGCAGGCATCAGCTCACCCGCTCCGAGCATCTCTTGGCTGCCGACACGCGCCGCAACGCCCGCAACCTACTCGCGAGTGCTAAGTTGCTCGCACTCGTCGTCATCGTCTCGCTCGCCATGGGCGTTGCCGCTTGGGCGTTTTTGGCCTCGCTGAATATCGCCACCGATTATCGCGAACACCATGCGTGGATTTACGCGCTGCTTCCCGTTGTGGGCGTTGCCACCGCATGGGTGTACAAGAACCACGGTCTCGCCGCCAAGCGTGGTAACAACCTGGTCATTGACTCCGCCCTGGGCACATGCCTCATCCATATGCGCATGGCCGTCCTCACCTTCATCTGCTCAACGCTCACGCACCTAACGGGCGGATCGGCCGGTCGCGAGGGAGCCGCGGTGCAGATTGGCGGCACCATCGCCAGCAACATCTCGAGCCTTGCCCACCTCAAAAAGCATGACCACCACGACCTCATGCTCGCCGGCATCTCGTCGGCCTTTGGCGCCGTGTTCGGCTCGCCCCTTGCCGGAGCTTTCTTTGGCATGGAGATGTGCTTTATCGGCAAGATCGACTACACCGCAGGCATCTACTGCCTGGTCGCCTCGTTTACCGGCTACTTCACATCGCTTGCCTTGGGAACCGAGTACGAGGCGAATGTTATCACCAGCGTTCCCGCCATGTCGCCCAAAACGGTCGTCATCGTTGTTATCAGCGCCATTATCTTCGGTCTGACGGCACGTCTCTTTGCCTGGTCGGTTCGAACCGTCAAGAGCCTGTACGGTCGCTTTATCACCAATTACCTTGTTCGCGCACTTATAGGCGCACTCGTGGTTTTGGCCGCCTATGCCCTCCTCGACGCTTGGAACTACGCCGGCCTTGCCACCTGGCTCTCGGGCGCCGGGTTCTCCGGTAACACTACCCTTGCTGACGCATCCATCAAGCTCGTGGTGACGGCGCTCACCTTGGGCGCTGGCTTCCAAGGCGGCGAGGTCACGCCCCTGTTTGGCATCGGTGCGGCACTCGGTGGCTGGATAGGTTGCCTTACCGGGCTCGACCCCAGTTTTCTGGCAGCTCTCGGCATGCTCGGCGTGTTCTGCGCCGGCCTCAACGTGCCCATCACCACCTGCATGATGGCCATCGACCTGTTCCACGGCACGGCCGCCGGGTTCTTTGTCATCGTGGCCTTTATCAGCTACCTAACCGGCGGACACCGCGGCGTGTACCCCGCCCAGCGCATCATCTCACCCAAGCGCCGTTCGCTTATTGTGGATGAGGGCGGTACGGTAGCGGAGGCTATCGAGCGCCACAACGACCTGATAGAGTAGACGTTAGTATTCGCTGTGCAGCCACAATCGGGGGCAATTCGACCTGAGCGCGACCGCACCGTCACGTCATACGCCAGGAGTCGCCCCATGCACGCAACTGATTTTGGTCGCACGCTCATCATCGCAAACCCTGCCGCCCAGTCGGGTGCGGCGCGCGAGGTCGCTGAGCGCCTGCAGCGCTTTTTGGACATGACCGCGCGCTCATCCCAGTTTGACCTGGTGCTGACTGAGCGTATGGGACATGCCAAGGAGCTTGCCGCGCAGGCTCAGGGCTATCGAACCGTTATCGCCCTTGGCGGCGATGGCGTGATCCACGAGGTCGTCAATGGACTCATGACGCAGGATGAATCGGCCCGTCCCGCCCTTGCCGTCCTACCCGTTGGTTCCGGCAACGATTTTGCCCAAACGCTCGGTATCGAAGATTTCTCCGGTAAGAATTTTGGCGCGCTGCTCACCTGTGAGCTGCGGCGTCAAGACATCGGGCGTATTCGCTCATGGAACCCCGCAAACGGCAGCGGCGAGGCTACCGTTGAGTACTACGACCAAACGCTTTCGGTCGGCATCGATGCCGCCATCGGCCTGGGCACCACCGAGCTGCGAAAAAAGACCGGCTTGACGGGCGCTCCGCTCTACACCCTCTCGGGACTTGAGCAGTTTGGTCTGCGCTACCGCAACTACCCCATGACCATTAGCTTTGATGGCGCGCCAGCCGAGCGCGTGCGCGCGATTATCATGGCCATCCAGCTGGGGCCCACCTATGGTTCGGGCTATCGCATCTGTCCCGACGCCAACCCGTGCGACGGCATCCTCGACGTTTGCTACGCCTGCGGCCCCGTCCCCCGTGCGGTCGCCCTGCCTATGTTCCTTTCGGCAAAGGACGGCCGCCATACCAAGCTGCCGCCGGTTCGCATGCGCCGCTGCCGCCATGCCGAGCTCACCTTTGAGGAGCCCGACTACCCCATTCAGGCCGACGGCGAGCCCATTGTCGCCTCACGCATCGAGGTCGACATCCTCGCCGGCGCCCTCCACGTCTGGCACCCCACCCGCTAGCCATCCCTAAGTTGCGGTGAAATAGGGACTGTTTATGCAGCTAAAAACGCAAAACAGTCCCTATTTCACCGCAACTTATTGAGAAGATCATTCCTCCCCGCCCGGCTTGCGACGGTTGGCCTTTTTAATGGCGTTGAAGTGCTTGTCGTTGAGCCTGCGCTGGCGAGAGCGCTGAGGCACCTTGGTCTTTACGCGTCGGCGCGGTGGACGCCCGCGACGCTCAAGCTCTGCCCTCAGCTTACGCAAACAGCAGCTGCGATTCTGAAACTGACTGCGGCTCTCGCGCGCCGTCACGGTAATCCCCGAAGGGATATGTTTCATGCGCACCGCCGAGTCCGTCGTGTTCACGCCTTGCCCGCCCGGACCCGTCGCGCGAAACACCTGTACCTCGCAATCGCGCGCCAGCTCCTCGACCGACATCTCGGCATAGCGCGCATACTCGCGCCATCCCATCTTGTTCTCATCCATATCGACACCTCCCCTCATACAAAAAATGTGACAAAGGGACAGTCCCTTTGTCACATCGCATATCAATCGCTTGTGTTGCGAGCCTAGGCGAAGGTAATCTCGCCGTTCTCGCAGTCCATATCGGCGATACGGGCCAGGCTCTCAACGCGGAAGCCGCGCTTGCGGAGCTTATCGCCGCCGCCCTGGAAGCCCTTCTCCACTGCAATGCCAATACCGGACACCTCGGCACCTGCAGCCTCGCAGATCTTGATAAGACCCTCGAGCGCGCAGCCGTTGGCCAAAAAGTCGTCGATAATCAGAACCTTGTCGCCCTCGGACAGGAAGCGCTTGCCGACGATGACCGGGTACTCCTTCTGCTTGGTAAAGGAGTAGATGGTCGTGGCATACTGCTCGCCGTCGAGGTTGATGGACTGCGCCTTCTTGGCAAAGACCACCGGCACGCCGCCAAAATGCTGGGCCGCAATGCAAGCCATGCCAATGCCCGAAGCCTCGATCGTCAGGATCTTGTTGATCTCGACACCCTCGAACAGACGGGCCCACTCGGCGCCCATGTGATCGAACAACTCAACGTCGCACTGGTGGTTGAGGAAGGCATCAACCTTAAGGACGTTACCGGCCTTTACGATGCCGTCATGGCGAATACGATCCTCAAGCTCCTGCATGGCGCAACCCCTTCTCGCGGCAACGATACCGCGCGATTAATAAACGTTGTTCGATAGTCTACCACGGGCCGACCCCCGCCCGCCCCACAAGCCACATCGCACCATAAAGCTGCAAGACCAGTAGATAGGCCCGATTCGTGGCAGACAGCCTCCCAACACGCTAATGCCGGGTGCACGTCCTCACCAAACGTACCAATGTGAGCGCAAAGCCCACGGTAGCAACGGCCATCAGCACGTAGAATACCAAACGGAAGCCAAAGAGGAACACGTCCGGACGACCCGCCACATAGCTCGTGACCGTCTTGCCCATCGCCGCGCTCGTCTGTCCATACAGGATGCGCGACGCCGCCGTAATACCCAGCGCTATGCCCGCATAGCGCGCCAAGCTGCTCAAGCTGCCCGCAAAGCCAAGCGCCTCACGCGGAGCCGAACCCATATACAGCGAATTATTGGGACTCTGGAAGATCGACGTGCCGCACGACATAAACGCGACGCAGCACACAATCATCAAGATGGAAGAGTGCTCGTCAAGCGTACTCACCGCAAAGAGACCGCACACGTACACGCCCAGGCCAACGGCCGTGGGCGCTTCACAACCAACACGGTCGGACACCGAGCCCGAAAGCGGGCCCACAAAGGCATTCACGACCGGCATCGCCAAAAACAACAGGCCGGAGATATCGGAGCTAAAGCCGTGGGCATCCTGAAAGTAGAACGGCAGCACAAACTCGGAGGCACCGATACCCACGAACACGATAAGCATGCAAGCCAGGTTAATAGTGAAAGCCGAGCTCGCAAAGCAGCGACGCGCCGCCTCTGTCAACGGCATAGGGCGTTCGCCAGCCTCCGGCTTCACATGCGGCAGCGTATAGAGCCCCACGATAAACGAGATTACGCCAATGGGCAGATTGATAAGGAAGATGCTCTCCCAGGGAAAGCTCGCCACCAGCACGCCGCCGAGCACGGGGCCGCACATCATGCCAAGAGCCACAAAGGTCGCCAGAATGCCCATGGCACGGCCGCGCTCACGCGCCGGAAACGACTCGGTGATGATGCCCATATTGTTGGCCATCGCGGCGGCACAGCCAATGCCCTGCACGAAACGCGCCAAGATAAGCACCTCGAGCGAAGCCGAAAGCCCGCAAAGCAACGAGCCACCCGTAAAGACGATTACACCAAGCTGGAACACATTCACCTTGCCGCGCACATCGCCCAAGCGGCCAAACGGCAGCATGGCGACGCACGTCGCGAGCAGATACACCGAGCTCACGAGCTGAATGCGGTCGAGACCCACCCCCAGCTCCTTTTGCATCACTGGGAGCGCCACCGTCACGATGCTCGCATCCAGACACGCCATAAAGGTCATGACGAGCACGGTGAACAGAATCGCCCATTTATTCTTACCGTGGGTGTCGCCCTCTAGGGCAATGTGTTCGCGGCGCAGCTGCTCGGCAGTTTTCTCCATGTATATCCTTTCTATCGTGCAACGCAAAAACGGGACCCCAATCGCCTACAAACGGACACGATCGGGGTCCCGCCTACGGAATCGGAACTATGAGGACGTCGTCAGCCGAAAAGCCGTCCCACGCCTCGCACACACGCTAGCCTAGCACTGCTCGAGTGCCTGCTCAAGGTCGGCAATCAGGTCGGCCGTGTCCTCGAGGCCGCACGACAGGCGCACCATGTCGGCGGAGATGCCACAGGCGATGAGCTCCTCATCGTCCATCTGGCGATGCGTGGCGTTAGCAGGATGCAGGCAGCAAGTGCGGGCGTCGGCCACGTGCGTGGCGATCTGGGCGAGCTTGAGGCTCTTCATAAAGGTCTCGGCCGCTGCGCGACCACCGTTAAAGCCAAAGCTCACAACGCCGCACGTACCGTTGGGCATGTACTTCTGAGCCATGTCATAGTACTTATCGCCCTCCAGGCCCGGATAGCTCACGAAGCGCACCTTGGGATGGCTCTGCAGGAACTTGGCAACGGCCAGGCCGTTCTCGCAATGACGCGGCATGCGCACATGCAGGCTCTCGAGCGAGCTGTTCAAGAAGAAGGCCGCCTGCGGATTCTGCATAGGACCAAGATCGCGCATGAGCTGAGCGGTTGCCTTGGTAATGAAGGCACCCTCGCGACCAAACTTCTCGGCATAGGTCACGCCGTGGTAGCTCTCATCGGGCGTGGTGAGACCCGGGAACTTGTCCGCATGGGCCATCCAGTCAAACTGGCCGTGATCGACAATCACGCCACCCAGGTAGGCAGCATGTCCATCCATGTACTTGGTGGTGGAGTGCGTAACGATGTCGGCGCCCCACTCAAAGGGACGGCACATCACGGGCGTCGGGAAGGTGTTGTCGACCATCAGCGGCACGCCGTGGTCATGTGCGGCCTTGGCAAAGCGCTCAATATCGAGCACAGCAAGGGCGGGGTTGGCGATCGTCTCGCCAAAGACGAGCTTGGTATTGGGCTCAAAGGCTGCCTCGAGCTCCTCATCGGTGCAGTCGGGGGCGACGAACGTGCAGGTAACGCCCATGCGGCCCATGGTGTGGGCGAGCAGGTTATACGTACCGCCGTAAATGGCAGAGCTAGCGACCACATGATCGCCGGCACCGGCCACGTTAAAGATCGCGAGGAAGTTCGCAGCCATGCCCGAGCTCGTGAGCATCGCGGCGGTGCCTCCCTCCATCTCGCAGATCTTGGCGGCAACCAGATCGCACGTGGGGTTCTGCAGACGGCTGTAGAAGTAGCCCGACTCCTCCAGGTCAAACAGCTTGCCCATGTGCTCCGACGTGTCGTACTTCCATGTGGTGGACTGGTAGATGGGCACCTGGCGCGGCTCGGCATCTCCCGGGTGATAGCCGCCCTGAACACATGTAGTACCGATGGTCTGCTCGCTCATATCTAGCTCCCTTGCCTGGGTTACGTTTTATTCGGTTCACGATACCGCTACCTTGCACCCCTCTCAACCCATCCCCAAGGTAGGTTATGGGACAAATTGATCAGGGGTATTTATCTCAAGCCTTGGGCATTTGCTCGATAGATAAAAACGAGGCATACATGAAGCTCTCGATGATTACATGCCCCGTCACGGGTACCATAGGCGGGTACACCGTGACCAAGGAGACAACGATGAAGCAAATCGATACGGCCCAGCTCGACATCACCGCCTGTCAGGCTCAAGCTGCCGAATATCACGCCCGTGGCTTTAACTGCGCCCAGGCCGTCGCCTGCACGCTCGCACCCGCCGTCGGGCTCGACCCCCAGGTCGCCTTTACCCTCACCGAGGGCTTTGGCGCCGGCATGGGCGGCATGACCGAAACCTGCGGCGCCATCTCGGGCGCCGTGGCCATCATGGGCTTTGTAATGAGCGACGGCATGGAAAACCCCAAGACCAAGGGCCAGACCTACAAGCTGTCGCGCGAAATCGCCAAGCGCTTTGGCGAGAAGAACACGACGACCGTCTGCGGCACGCTCAAGGGCATCGGATCGGACAAGGGTCCGCTTCGCAGCTGCCCCGGCTGTATCGACGATGCCGTCGAGATCGCCTGCGATGTGCTAAAGCAGCTCGCCGAGTAATCGACAGCAACAGCAAAACGACGGCCGGCGCGCTTTGGATCCATCCAAAAGCACGCCGGCCGTCGCCGTTAGAACTCGGCAAATTCGGGAGCTCCGACCTCAATCTCCTCACGCCCCGCCATAAGCTCGCGCATCTTAGCGCAAAACGGCTCCTGCTCCCCCGCCTTAAACACCAAATGAAGTGTCACGGCATCCGCGTAATCGGTATCCGAAACCTTGGCACCCGAATCCTGCGCCAAACGAAGCACCTGTTCATACTGCGGATAGGCCACATGCACGTCAACCGGCACGACGCTCGTCATCTCTACGACCTGCCCAGCCGCCTGAGCAGCTGCCACCGCCGCCTGCGTCGCCGCGGTATAGGCGCGCACCAAGCCACCAGGCCCCAACAGCGTGCCGCCAAAATAGCGCGTCACCACGCAGCAAACATTTTTGAGCCCTGCGCCGCGCAACACCTCGAGCGTCGGCATGCCGCTCGTGCGGCTCGGCTCACCGTCATCGCTCTGGCGCTCGCGCCCATCGACCAAAATCCACGCGGGGACATTGTGCCGAGCGTCGTAATGACGCTTGCGAACCATCTCGATAAAGGCATTCGCCTCATCCTCGGACTCAATATGGACCAGCTGGGCAATAAACCGGCTCTTGCGGTCTAAAAACTCGCCCGTAGCCTCAATATTCGCTTGCAAAGTAAAATAGCTGTCCAACAAAGCCCCTCAACAACAAGCAAAGCAACAAACAGCCTCAATAATACGGCAAAGACAGCACCGTTGACCTCGCCAACAAGAACGGAAACGCCCATGATGCCGTCACCAACAGCGAGAACCCGTCAGCGCGAGCAAGGTGCCTTGAAAGTCGAGATTGCAACAAAAATGAGGCTGTCGATGATCAGGCAAAGACAGCGAGACGGCGTCAGCTGAGTCGATTTGGCCCGAAAGAGGAGGGAGCACGCCTTATGGCGGCGACCGACGAATGAGCGACAAATCGGCCAGCTGACGCCGTCGTAGCGTCAACAAGAAAGCTGAGTGGGCCTGTAAGCCGGGTTCTGTCGTGAACGGTCATTTATCTTGTCTGCACGTTACCGTGCAGCTCCACGCACGCTACCCGAACGCGGACCGGGCCGGCCCATAGCGTTCCTATTCGCGCTTGCTCCGGATGGGGCTTGCCAAGCCGCCGTGTTACCACGACGCTGGTGGTCTCTTACACCACCGTTTCAGCTTTTCCCTTTACGCCTTGCGGCGCAGGTGGGAGTCTTCTTTTCTGCGGCGCTTTCCGTCGGATCACTCCGCCCGGCCGTTAGCCGGCATCCCGCCCTCTGGAGCCCGGACTTTCCTCACGCGTGCTGCAAGCAGCACATCGCGCGACCGTCTGGCCCACTCAGCAGTGCAAGAGTGTAACACACCGTTGCCGCAGGCAATGGCACAACGCAAACGCTCGACACGATATACCAAGAACCGCCATGCGCTACAATGATCCTGTCGATGGGCAACGTCGTCAGTCGAGACGCGACCGCGCTCCGCACCCCTCCGTCTACTCGGTGTGTTCCCGCCTCCTCCCCGAGGCGGGATGTCGGCATTTTTTCATGCACCGACAACCAAATAGCCCGTGGCCAGCCTGGGCAGCACCGCGCACCTCTACAGAAAATCAAAACCACCCCTAAAAGGGGTGGTTTGCTCTTAGGGTATAACCCTTGATTTCCGGCACGCGTCTAAAGGCGCCGGCCCTCACGGGGTTCGGGCCGCACTGCAGATTGACCCGTGGCGGGCCGGTCAAACCGGCGCTATTTACGCCCCGGCCCCCTGCCGAAGGGGTCCTCGTACTCCTTGACGCTCA
>DBGEDL010000052.1:0-8304 GCA_048375035.1 Collinsella sp. | reverse complement strand
CCGTTCCTTCAACTGGGAAAACGGCGCCCCCGGGGCCCGGATGGGGCCTCGGGGGCGTTCGGCTAGCTGCGGGAACGGCCTGTCCGCCTAATGTGTTCGGCTGAGATCGGAAATCAACCGTAGGTACATCTCCATACCCCTCTACAAAAACCTGTACCTTTTTGTGCAACAAAAAAAGCCGCTCAACCAGCGGCTTTTCTTATTTTGGTAAGAAAAAAGGCGACCGCCCTTTATGGACGGTCGCCTTTGTTAATTGTTGTGAAGCTTGCCTTAGGCGCGGGTCTTGATCTCCTCGGTCACCTTGGCAACAAACTCGTCAACGCTCATCTGAACGGTCTCGTTGGAGCGATCGCGGACGGAGATGTTGCCGGCCTCGACCTCCTTCTCGCCCAGGATGAGCATGTAGGGCACGCGGTCGATGCTGCGGGCCTCGCGAATCTTGTAGCCGATCTTCTCGTCGCGGTCGTCGCAGACAACGCGAATGCCGGCCTCCTCCAGCTTGGCGCACACCTCGTGGGCGTAGTCGCGGCTCTTCTCAGAGACAGGAAGCGCCTTGACCTGCACGGGAGCCAGCCAGGTGGGGAACTTACCCGCAAAGTGCTCAATCAGAATACCGATGAAGCGCTCGATGGAGCCAAAGCACACGCGATGCAGCATGATGGGGCGCTTCTTGGTGCCGTCGGCGTCCACGTACTCCAGGTCAAAGTTGAGCGGCATCTGGAAGTCGAGCTGCACGGTACCGCACTGCCAGGTACGGCCGAGCGAGTCCTCCAGGTGGAAGTCGATCTTGGGGCCGTAGAAGGCGCCGTCGCCCTCGTTGACCTCGTAGTCCATGCCCAGCTGCTCCAGAGCGGCGCGCAGGCCCTCCTCGGCGCGAGCCCAGTCCTCGTCCGAACCCATGGAGTCCTCGGGGCGGGTGGAAAGCTCAACGTGATACTTAAAACCAAACTTCTGGTACACGGAGTCAATGAGGTTGACCACGCCCACGATCTCGTCGGTCAGCTGGTCGGGACGCACAAACAGGTGGGCGTCGTCCTGGTTAAAGCAGCGCACGCGGAACAGGCCGTGCAGGGCGCCGCGCAGCTCGTGGCGGTGGACCAAGCCAATCTCGCCGGCGCGGATGGGCAGCTCGCGGTAGGAGTGCGGCTTGGAGGCGTACACCAGCACGCCGCCCGGGCAGTTCATGGGCTTAATGCAGTACTCTTCGTCGTCGATGACGGTGGAGTACATGTTGTCCTTGTAGTGGTCCCAGTGGCCACTGGTCTTCCACAGCTGCTTATTCATGATGAGCGGCGTGGAGATCTCCACGTAGCCGGCCTTGTGGTGGATCTCGCGCCAGTAGTCCAGTAGCGTGTTCTTAAGAATCATGCCGTTGGGCAGGAAGAACGGAAAGCCAGGGGCCTCGTCGCGCATCATAAAGAGGTCCATCTCGCGGCCGATCTTGCGGTGGTCGCGCTTCTTGGCCTCCTCCAGCATGTGCATGTGCTCGTCGAGCTCTTCCTTGGTGGCAAAGGCGACGCCGTTGATGCGGGTGAGCATCTTGTTGTCCTTATCGCCCTTCCAGTAGGCGCCCGAGACGCCAGTGAGCTTAAAGGCCTTCAGCGCCTTGGTGTAGCAGATGTGGGGGCCGACGCACATGTCGATGTAGTCGCCCTGCTGGTAGAAGGTGATGCGGGCGTCGTCGTCCAGGTCGCCAATGTGCTCGACCTTGTACTTCTCGCCGCGCTCCTCCATAAGGGCGATGGCCTCGGCGCGGGGCTTCTCGTAGACGGTGAACTTGAGGTTCTCCTTGACGATCTTCTTCATCTCGGCCTCGATCGCGGGGAAGTCATCCTCGCTAATCTTGACGCCCTCGGGAAGGTCGACGTCGTAGTAGAAGCCGTTGTCGGTCGCGGGGCCGTAGGCAAAGTCGGCCTGGGGGTACAGGCGCTTGATGGCCTGCGCCATGATGTGCGCGGCGGAGTGGCGGATGACGTGCGTAACCTCGTCCTGCGGGAGCTCGGCCACCGAACCGTCATTGTAGAGTGCCTTCATGGGTATGTTTTCTCCTCTCGGATGCCTGATGCAAGTGCGTGCGATGCGCTCGGCGTTTTAACTTGCATCATTATAGGCAGGTTGCCTTGGTATACAAGCGCCCGCCGCACCTTAATGGCACGGCGGGCGATTTTCTACGCATGCTTCATCGTGTGGGCGGGATGCGGGGCGCGCGTGCGTCTTGAGTGGCGCCCGGGGCTTGCGGCCGGCCCGGCGATGGATGCGTTACTGGATGCGAGTTCGGCAGTAGGGGCAGACCTTCCAGTGCGCATCGAGCGGGCGATGGCAGCTGGGGCAGACGTTGCGAACCTGAGTATCGCACACCGGGCAGACGACGAAGTCCTTCTCGATGGGCGCGCCGCACTGCGGGCAGGTGCCGTACTGGGCAAGTTGGCGCTCGCGCAGGGCCATGTCCAGCTCCTGCTCCTCGCGGTCGGACGCATAGGAGTGCGGGCGCAGGACCAGGTAGGCGATGAGGCCTACAAACGGGATGAGGGCGATGATGCCCCATGCCACGTAGGCGCTGGCGCCGCGGCGGCGAGCGTCGATGAACACATAGACGACCGACAGCACATACAGGGCGATGATAAAGCCAACGAAGGCATAGACGACGCCCATAAGCTGCGGCGACATGAGCTCGGAGATGTACTTGGACATTGGGGTGTACCTTTCGGATTATTTACAGTCCGGTCAAGTTTACCACGGGGTTTGTTTATATGGGACCACGGCTAGGGGCGGGGCCCGCGCGGACACAAACATCTCAATCTGTAACAGGTGGAAGCGGAATCCGGGTCTAGATGTTACAGATCAAGACGAAAGGGAGGCCGCCGAGCAAACGTCTCGATCTATAACGACCGAGACCAAATTTCCCATCTTGCTGTTACAGATTGAGACACAGGGATCCCTCCCCGACTTCAATCTCGATCTGTAACATCATGGGCCCCAAAACCCCTCTTACTGTTACAGATCGAGACATTCAAAATCCGTCGGAAGATTTGTCTTGATCTGTAACATCTGCAACCCAAATCATCGGCTAACTGTTACAGATTGAGACAAAAGAAAACGTCCAGGCCGAATGTCTCAATCTGTAACAGTTACTCGGCAAAGACAGTCCCAGATGTTACAGATTTAGACAAACTATTCTTTCCCCGACTTAAATCTCGATCCGTAACAACAACTCGGCAAAAACAGGTCTAACCGTTACAGATTTAGACATTCGAAACCGACTGATAGGTTCATCTAAATCTGTAACACATAGGACCGATTTTTTCCTCTTACTGTTACAAATCAAGACAAACGGAGGGGCCGTCTGGCAAACATCTCGATCTGTAACATCTAGAACCCAGTTCTTCTGCTTACTGTTACAGAACGAGACAAACTTCCGAAACCGAAGGTGACAGACGAGGCCATCGTCAACACGGAGCACCTTCGACTGCCGTTGGCGGATACAGCGGGGCTGTTCGCCGCATTGCCGCCGCACTGGGGGTGTGCAGACCGTAGGATAGTCCTATTGACAGCCTGTCAACTCGTCTGGGAGGCACTGTGACGGAAACGTTTGATATCGCGATTATAGGCGCGGGCATCACCGGGTGCGCCATCGCGCGGCAGCTCGCGCGCTACGACTTGTCCATTTGCGTGGTCGAGGCGACCAACGATATCGCGCTGGGCGCGTCGAAGGCCAACGGCGGCCTAGTGCACGCCGGCTACGATCCAGCACCGGGAACGGTAAAAGCACAGGTCAACGCCCGCGGCTGCGAGCTGTATGGCACGTGGGCCCAGGAGCTAGGCTTTTTGTTTTGCCGCACCGGGTCGATGGTGCTGGGCTTTAACGACGAGGACCGGACGCAACTGGAGAAGCTGCGCCAGAACGGCCTGGCCAACGGCGTGCCCGAGCTGTCGATTATTGGTCCCGAGCGCATCCGCGAGCTGGAGCCTCGCGCCAGTGCCGACGCCACGTGCGCGCTGTGGTGCCCCTCGACCGGGTTTGTCGACCCATTTGAAGTGGCTATCGCCGCGTTGGAGAACGCCCTGGCCAACGGGGTAACGTTTATGCGGTCCGCGCCGGTGGAGGCGATTGAGGTTGCTGACGGCGAGGACGATAGTGCTGCGCGCTTTACGCTAGTGACGCCCACCGGCGATGTGCGTTGCCGCTACCTCATCAACGCCGCGGGCAACGGCGCCGCCGACATCTCGCATATGACGGGCGCCGAGGAGTTCCAGATGGTCTGGCGCCAAGGCAACATCGTGGTGCTGGACAAGGAGCCGCGCACGCTGATGCCGCTCTACCCGGCGCCGACGCCGGTGTCGAAGGGCGTCATTGTGACGGGCACCGTGCATGGCAACACCGTGATCACCGCTACGGTCGCCGTGCGCGAGCCGGGTGACACGCAAACCTATGCGAGCGACGTGAACGCGCTGCTAGCCGGCGCGCGCAAGCTGGTGCCCGATCTGGATACACGACGTGTGGTGCGCGCGTTTGCCGGCGGGCGCCCGGTCATTAAGGGGACGAACGATTTCTTTATTGGGCAGTCGGCTGTGGTGCCGGGGCTGTTCCAGGCGGCAGGCATCCAGTCGCCGGGCGTGGCAAGCGCCCCGGCCATTGCTGAACGTATGGAGAGTGTGATGCGCGAAGCCGGTGTGGCTTTGTGCGAGCGTGCCGATTGGGATCCGATTCGTCGCGCGCCGGACGACTTTGACCGCGCGTCGCTCGCACGCAAGGAAGAGCTGATCGAGTCCGACCCCGCGTGGGGACAGATTGTCTGCCGCTGCGAGACGGTGCCCGAGGCCGAGATTGTTGCCGCGATTCATCGCCAGCCGGGTGCCGTTTCGGTCGAAGGCGTCAAGCGCCGTTGTCGTGCTGGCATGGGTCGATGCCAGAGCGGTTTTTGTCAGAGCCGCGTTGTGGCGATTCTTGCCTGCGAGCTGGGCTGCGACCCCAGCGAGGTGTTGTTGGAGGATGCCGGTTCTTGGCTGGTTGAGGGACCGCTGAAGGGGGTGCGCTAGGATGGCGACGGATATCGAGACAGGCGCAGTGTCGGGCACGGGCTGCCGCGGCGGCGACGCCGTGGCGACGCAGGCCTTCGACGTAGTCGTTATCGGCGGCGGACCCGCCGGCATGGCGGCCGCACTCGCCGCGCACAAGGCCAGCGCACGCGTGGCCATCGTGGAACGCGAACGGCACCTGGGCGGAATCCTCCGCCAGTGCATCCATCCCGGTTTTGGACTTTCACACTTTAAGCAGGAGCTCACTGGCCCCGAGTACGCACAGCGCTTTATCGACCAGGTGCGCGAGACCGACATTGCGCTGTTCTTGGACAGCATGGTGATTGGGATTGATGGGGACGCGGATGCGGCGGATGACTCGGGCGCGGGTAACGCCGCGATTCACACCGTCACGCTCATGAATCCCACCGGCATGCTGCAGCTCACCGGACGCGCCGTCGTCCTTGCCATGGGTTGCCGCGAGCGCACGCGCAGCGAGATCAAGATCCCCGGCAGCCGACCCGCTGGCGTCTTTACGGCCGGTCTGGCGCAACGATACATCAATATCGAAAACCTCAAAGCCGGATCGTGCGCCGTCATTTTGGGCTCGGGCGATATCGGGCTGATCATGGCGCGCCGTTGCACGCTCGAGGGGATTTCGGTCGAGGGCGTGTACGAGCTCATGCCGTACGCCAACGGTCTGCGCCGCAACGTGAAGAACTGCCTGGACGATTTTGGCATTCCGCTGCATCTGTCGACCACGGTCACGCGCGTGATCGGGCACGACCGAGTGGAGGCCGTCGAAGTCAGCCAGGTCGACGAACACCTGGCGCCCATTCCGGGGACCGAGCGCATCGTTCCGTGCGACACGCTGCTGCTTTCGGTGGGCTTGATTCCCGAGAACGAGCTTTCGGTGGGCGCGGGCGTGGAGCTGGACCCCCGCACGCGCGGCGCCGTGGTGGACCAGAGCCTGCAGACGGGCGTGCCGGGCATCTTTGCCTGCGGCAATGTGCTGCACGTGCACGATCTGGCCGACAACGTGACGACCGAGTCTGAGCGCGCCGGCGCGGCTGCGGCGGCGTACGCGCTGGGGACCGGCGCGGGCGCCGTTCCGGACTGCGAGCTCTCGGTCTCCCCTGCCGGCATCGCGGGCTACGCGCTGCCGGGACGCATTACGACTGTGACACTCACCAGACTCAACTTCCGTGTGCGCCGACCGGTCGATGCCGCCCGCGTGAGGATCTTGGCCGACGGCGAGGAACTGTTCGCCGGCAAGGTCCGTGCGTTTAAGCCGAGCGTAATGGAGAGTTTCCCGCTACCGGCAAAGGTGATTCAACGTGCACTCGACCTGGGTACCAGCGAGATTGTCCTGTCCGTTGACCCTGCTGAGGGGGCGTAAAACCATGAGCACAAACGCAATCGAGACGCTGAAGTTCAACTGCACCACTTGCCCATCCGAGTGCCTTCTGACCGTAGAGGTAGAGCGTGACGCAGACGGCGCCGTGGCAGAAGTGCGCTCCGTGACCGGCAACAGATGCCCGCGTGGTGATAAGTTCGCACATCAGGAGCTCACCTGCCCCATGCGCGTACTCACCACCACCGTGGCCGTATCCGGAGGCGACGAGGCGTTGCTGCCCGTGCGCACGGCCGAGGCCATCCCGCTCGAACTCCACGCCCAGGCGATGGACCTCATCCGCGGCCTAGTCGTCAACGCCCCCATCCGCATGGGCGACGTCGTGCTGGAAGATCTTCTCGGCACCAACATTGACCTAGTCGCCAGCATGAACATCGATCCAGCCTAAGCAGCTAATTTGGGACGGGCTCTTATAGCTGCTTTTGCAAGGAGTGTCCCAAGGTGCCAGCATAAAAGGAACGTCCCTATGTGCCGGGCTTGGGATACCATGGTGGCAGCCTAGCGAAAGGATGTTTCATGGCACATGTCGATGACCAGCGTGTGGCGCGCGTGCTCGATGCGCTCGAGGCTCAGCACCCCGGCGCGCAGCTCCTCGTAAACGACCCGTGGTCGATCTATTACCTGACCGGCTTTTATGCCGATATGTTCGAGCGTTTTTGTGGCGTGCTGCTCACGCGCGGTGCCGAGCCGGTGATTCTGGTCAACGCGCTGCATCAGCTGCCCGAGTATGATAATGCGCGCGTTGCCTACCACAACGATACCGACGTCGTGGCCGACGCCATCGCGAGTGAGATCGACCCAGCCAAGCCGCTTGGCATCGACACCGTCATGCGCTCCGGCTTTTTGATGCCGCTCATGGAGCGCCACGCCGCCAGCGAGTTTTTCCTGGGCGATTTTGCCGTCACCGCCGCACGCACCTACAAGGATGCCGCCGAGCAGGAGCTCATGCGCGCGTCCTCGGCCGCTAACGATGCCGTGATGGCCGATGTTATCAAGCTCGTCCACGAGGGCGTGACGGAGCGCGAAATTGCCGACCAGATGCTCAGTCTGTATCGCAAGCACGGCTGCGAGGGCTTTAGCTTTCCGCCCATCGTGAGCTTTGGCGCCAACGCCGGCGACCCACATCACGAGCCCGACGATACCGAGCTTAAACGCGGCGACGTGGTACTGTTCGACATTGGCGGACGCCATCGCAACTACTGCTCGGACATGACGCGCACGTTCTTTTGGGGCGAGCCGGACGAGGAGACGGCGCGCATCTACGATATCGTGCGCCGCGCCAACGAGGCCGCCGAGGCGCTCATCGCGCCGGGCGTGCGCATGTGCGATCTGGACCGCGCCGCACGCGACGTGATTGAGGACGCTGGCTACGGCAAGTTCTTTACGCACCGCCTGGGCCACTCAATCGGCCTGCAGGACCACGAGCCAGGCGATGTTTCGCTCGCCAACGAGCAGGTTATCGAGCCGGGTATGACGTTCTCCATCGAGCCGGGTATCTACCTCCCCGGCCGCACCGGCGTCCGCATCGAGGACCTGGCCCTAGTCACCGAGACGGGCGTCGAGATCCTCAACAACTACCCCCACGATCCAGTCCGCCTGGACTAGCCAATGTGACAAAGGGACTGCCCCTTTGTCACATCCCACTAACGCCGCGCCACAAAAACGGCCTATCTACTACATTTAACCCGCATGGGTCGACCATGCGGGTCTTTTTTAAAAAATGGCAAGCCCTTTACCTGCACTGATAATTGTCCTTGGGGGAAGCGGGCACTGCGGGGGCGCGTCAACAGCGCGCGATTTCCGCGTCGCAGCGCTACCCTGATGCTGAACGCCGGGACGATGACCCACTGACCTGCTGACGCCTCTTCGGCCGT
>DBGEDL010000051.1:0-1925 GCA_048375035.1 Collinsella sp. | reverse complement strand
AGGCGGCCGAGCATGGCGAAGCCCATGGCAGGCAGGATGTTGGCGGCCACGCCGCAACCATCGATCACAAAAGACGGGATAAAGTCGAGTAGGCCCTGGATGGCGTCGGAGCCCAGGTAGAATGCGCCGCCGCACAGCAGGAAGTACTCAAGGCAGCCAAAGAGGCCCATGCTCCAATGTGCCGCGTAGATACCCTTGAGGTTGCCCTTGGCAGCGCACTTGTCAGCAATGTCAACAATGATCGAGAATCCAGCATCCGTAATGTTGCCGATCGTCAGCGAAAGGACGGCGATAGGCATGGCGAGCGCGATGGCCGTCTCGGTACCCTGACCGAGCTGAATGGCAAACGCGCAGGCGAGCACGCCGCCGACGGTTTCGTTAGGCGGTACGTAGGCACCGATGGAGATCGAGCCCATGAACAGCAACTCCAGGCTGGCGCCGACGGCAAGGCCGGTCTGCAGGTCCCCCAGCACCAGGCCCACGAGCGGGCACAGGACGATGGGGCGGAACGCGTAGAGGGTGCCGAGCTGGTAGTCGAGGCATCCAAACGCTCCGACTAAGCCGACGAGGATTGCTTGGACAAGCATAATTCCTCCCAATAAGGAATCTCGAACCGTCGTCACTCCCGTCGCGCGCGTTGTTGATATCAATTCCGGGAGTTCGATTCCACGGCTCGAAGCGTACCTGGTGTGCTGCTAACACCCATGCCAGGCACAAATGATTTGATACCAATTATAGATATGCAGGTTCTTACAATTTAATACCACTCGCTCAGCGGGGTGTTTTTTACCGTAAACGGCAGACGCATCCCATCAGGCACGTTCCTTGTTTCGATGGCGGACAAGCGCCACCAAAAAGCCATCGCCAAAGGCATCGCATGCCAAGTTGCCTACAATCACCAAAACGATAATCGCCGCGCCCAAAAGCTCGTTCCAGCGAAAGACCTCGCCAAAGAGGAGCGCCGACCAGCAGGGAGCGAGCACGACCTCGCTCATGCAAACCAAGTTGGCCGCAAACGCGTTGGTTCGCGCGATCCCCTTGGCATACAGCACGCTCGCAAGGCCACTGCAAAAAAGGCCATGCACCAGCATGAGCCCCCACTCAAATGGCCTCACGGAGTCTAGGGCGCCGGCAAAATAGACGATCGGCAGCATCGAGATACCGCAGGAGATGAGCGAGGACACCATGGGCGACGCATCGGGGCGAGAGTTCAAAAAGAAACACAGCCCAAAGGTGGCTCCCGAAATGACGGCAAGCAGGTTGCCGAGCATGCCCTCGGCGCTCAAATCGCCTAAAAAGAAAAGTCCCATACCCGTAAAAGCAACCAACACGGAGGCAATCTTCGCAGGCGAGGGCAACGTGCGAGTTGCGAGCGACTGATACACGATAACAAAAATCATCGAGGTGTACTGCAGGACGATCGCGTTGCCGACCGTCGTGAGCTGGTTGGCAAAGTTAAACGTGGTGCCCGTCACGAAGTTGCAGACGGCCACAAGGACAATAAGACGGCTGACGCGGAGGACGGGCCTACCGACGAGCAGGATAAAGAGCGCCATAAATATTGCCGTAACGGCACCGATCAAAAGAGCTGACTGCGAATTGGCGCGAACGAGGATGCCGATAAAACTCCACAAGAGCGCCGTGCCAAATAGATACATCGCCCCGCTCACGCCATTATCGGGTGGATTGTCAGATCGAATCACGAAGCACCTCCAACTAGCTTTCGGTAATAAAAAACGGCGACCGCAATGGGTCGCCGTTTCCCTTGGGGGCAGATAATAGGTCGGGCCCTTACGCCAGCACGCCGAAGAACGCGCCGATGACGCCCACGACCATGGTGGCCACGATCAGCACCATGGGGTTGATCTTCTTGGACAGCAGCCAGTAGTACAGCCAGAAGGCGATCATGCCGAGCATGCCGGGCA
>DBGEDL010000050.1:0-1729 GCA_048375035.1 Collinsella sp. | reverse complement strand
TGCCCGGCATGCTCGGCATGATCGCCTTCTGGCTGTACTACTGGCTGCTGTCCAAGAAGATCAACCCCATGGTGCTGATCGTGGCCACCATGGTCGTGGGCGTCATCGGCGCGTTCTTCGGCGTGCTGGCGTAAGGGCCCGGCTGCATAGATTTTCGTTGCAACCTGGAAAGGGGATGGAGCAGGCCTATGCCCTCCATCCCCTTTTTGTATAGAAGGAGTTCGTATGTTCGCGAAGGATCGCGAAGCAATGCGCCTGACGCCGGCAGAGGTCAGGCTGATTCTTATTGAGTCCCTGCAGTGGTGCGCCAACAACGCGGTCTACTTTTTGGGGCTTATCGGTGCGGCCACGTATGATCTGGCCGGCACGGCCTTTTTGGTTGCCGCCATTACGCTCGTGCGCAATCTTATGACGTCGGTGGGCAATATGGTGTCGGGTTCGGTCATCGATCGCTTTGGACCGCGCCGGACGTCGTTTGTGACGTGCGTGATTACGGCAGTGCTATCGCTTGGCGTGGGGTTAGCGCCGTTGTCTGTCCCCGGGCTTGTGTTTGCCGCGTGCGTCTTGGGACTTGCGGGCGGCTTTATCAACACCTGCACGCATGCGTTTCCGGGATACCTGGAGTCGACCACCGAGGGTCGTACCCGCGTGAACGGTCTCATGGTGTTCTACAGCAATATCGCCTATACCGCTGGCCCGCTGCTCGGCGGTGCCATCGTGAGCTGTTTTGCCACGCAATCGGTCTACCTGCTCATGGCGGGCATGATGGGTGTGGCGGCCGTGCTCTCCTTGGGCTGTCACGAGTGCGTTGTTCCCGCAAAAGGGGAAAAGCCGAAGGGCGGTATTCTGGGCGGCATGGCCGAGGGTGCGCGACTTACGTTTCGCGACCACGACCTGCGCCTCATCTTTATCTCGGGCTTTTTGGGATTCTTTGCGTTTGGCGCGTTTGATTCGCTTGAGTCGTTGTTCTACCGTGATGTGCTCAACGTGGATATCGTCTGGCTGGGCTGGTTGTCCTCGGTCGTGGGCCTCACTTCCTCGGTGGGTGCGTTCATCCTGACCAAGCTTTCTGCTCGCCATGTCAACCTGCGATTGCTGCTCGGCGCGCTCATGGCCGTGGGCATTGGGTCCATGGTGTACGTGGGCACCGATATGCTGGGGGTCGCGATTATCGGTCAGGCGATTAACGGTCTGGCCTGGGGGTTCCTGGAGCCGCTGCAGATGATCTTGATTCAGGAGCGTGCCGACATCAAATACCTGGGGCGCATTACCGGCTTTGTGCGTTTTGGCCTGATGAGCGCCGGCGTGGTGCCGCTGCTGGCGGCTCCGTTTTTGGCGGAGGCTTTGGGCGTCCAGACGGTACTGTTTGGAGCATCGACCATTATTGCGCTGGTAGGAACGCTGTTCTTTGTCACACAAGGGAGACGCCGGGGGCGTTAGCTATACATCAAATTATAATTTGATACCACTCACCAGAGAATTTCGACCGTTCACCGAGGATTGGAACAGATTGAAAAGTGGTATTAAAAACACGTTGGGTGTATGTCTATAATTGGTATCGAAAAGAAACGCGATGTATAGATTCGCGTGCTGGACAGAAAGGAAAAGCCATGAAGGAAACCGAGAAGATCGAGATCATGCATTTCGACCAGGAGGGCTATCTCGAGGACGGTAAGGCGCTCTACGAGACCGGCAAGAAGATGACCGCGCTCGCCGACAAGGTCGCCGA
>DBGEDL010000049.1:0-49247 GCA_048375035.1 Collinsella sp. | reverse complement strand
GCGCCAGGGAGATAGTGGACGAGATAGTCGAGAGGCGCGGTCTCAAGAAGGAGTAACATCGGGACTTGCAGCGACGGACCTCAGGACACTCTTACACCACGTCTGCGCGCGCGACCCTGTTGTAAAACTGGTCACATTATTTTGCACCAAAACAACGACCTGATAATATACAACTGTTCATTATCAGGTCGTTTTAGCATACCCAGGGACATATTAGACGGCTTTAAGTTGTCCGCAGACACTCAACTTGGACCTCAAGAGCCAAATTTTGCTGCTACTAAATTTGTGACAGTACTCATATTTGGCATTTTTTGCCCACGACCCTCAAGGGACATGCGAATCGCACAACGCAGCCCCCATAAGAGCGTGGGGCAATTCGGCGGCGCTATACTAGCTCGTGCATAAGGTCGCAATTTCGCGCATATAGCTCATCAAAGATACGGCGGCGCGATGCGTACAGCTCATGAGCGTCCATATCAGGCTCGATCGTTTGCGCGACCCCAAGAACCCGGGCAAGCTCACCCCATGATGAATAGGCGCCGCCAGCAAGTGCCGCCATAAGAGCATCGCCAAAACATGCGCCCACCGTAACCTTCGCAACCGAGACCTCACGACCGCAGACATCGGCAATCGCCTGCATCCATACCGGATTCTTAGTTCCGCCGCCCACGAGCATGATGCGCTCGATGGGAAGCCCGTGCTCGCGCTCGATGATGTCGACATGAGCCGCAACAGTGTAGGCGATCCCTTCCAAAGCCGCGCGGACCATATGGCCCCGGGTATGCCTTTCGGTCAGACCGAAGAACACGCCACGCGCCTCGGGATCGTTGAGCGGGGTGCGCTCGCCCGCAAAGTATGGAAGACACAGCAGGCCATCTGCTCCAGGACCTACCTGCCCGGCATCGTGCGCCATGACCTCATAGGCATCGGGGCCGCCGGAGTGTTCGGCATCCATGACATCGCGGTACAACTCGCCTCGCAACCACGCCGTCAACGCACCTGCTGTATTGGTCCCGGCGCAGATGCCGTAGGTTCCGGGGATGATGAATGTCCCTGGCCATAGACGAGCGTCATCGACCATATGGTCCGCCAAATAGATAAAGTAGGCCGTGCTCCCGAGTTGCACCATCATGTCCCCGGGGCAGAACACTCCAGTAGAAATCGCCTCGGCGCCCGAATCGCCTGTTCCGACAAGCACCGGCGTATCCCTCGCAAGACCGGTTTCAACCGCCGCCCGATCCGTGATTACGCCGGCGATATCGGTCGCCGCCATGACTTCGGCCATCTGGTCGGGACGGCAGAACCGCGCGCACCCGCGCTCATTAACCTGCCACGTCTCACGATCGTATAAGGGAAGGAAATCCTCGGCAAGGTAACGGTCGATCGTAAACCTGCCGGTAAGCTTGGCGCATAGATAGGACGAAGCCGTAAGAAACTTCGCCGCCCGCTCATGGACCTCGGGCATATTCTCCTTAAACCAAAGGACCTTAGGGGCGATATCCGACGAACACGGATCGTGTCCAAAGAGCTGGCGAGCGCGATCGGGACCATATTCGGAAAGGAGCTCGTCAATCTGCGGCTTCGAACGTGCATCGACTCCATACAAAATCGCGGGCGCCAGCGCGTTGCACTCGGTATCGACCGGCACACAGTCGCAACCCAATGCGGAAAGGCCCACGCATCCGATCTGTGCCGCGTTAACCCCCGATCGCGCCACCAGCTCGCGCGACAAGCGGCAAAAATCGCCCCACCAGACAGCCTCTGCATCATGCTGGTACCATCCGTCACACGGGTTGTCCGTCTCATGTCCACAAGAGGCTTGGCAAACGATATTGCATCGATCATCGATTAAAACGCCTTTAGAGGCGCTTGTCCCAATATCAATACCCAGATAGAGCGCCATAGGTGCCTACTCCCCTCGCGCCGTACGAGCGGCAGCCATAAAACGAGCTACCCGCTCAACATCAACCGGAGCATCCAGCTTTCCGTCGCGCTTTAAGCACGTGCCGACAAACGCGCCATCGTAGTGAGCAAATACGTCAGCCACGGTATTTTCGCGACAACCGGTGCCACATACCACGGGTACTTCGCCAACACGCTCGCGGACTTCATCGGCAAGCTCGCCCGAAGCGCCACGACCGGCAGCCGAACCGCCGATGACCATCGCATCCGGAAGGCAATTAAAGAGAAGTGAATCGGCAATGTCCGCAGTCGTGCGGTCGTTGAGATAAACCTCCCCCTCGCTCGTGATGAAGTGAAAAAGCTTGAGGTCGTCCAAGCGCAGCGCCGCCTTGCGACGCATGGTGTGAGCGAAATCTCGGTTAATCAGCCCGAGATCACCGGCCCAGGCACCGCAAAAATTGCAGCGCGTGAACTGCGCGTCGACGGCAGCGCACAGCTCGATTGTGGCATCACCATCGTAAATAGCCTCAGCTCCCCAAGGAGTCGACAGATCATGGGACAGAGCCCCGATTACATAGCCCATCGATGCAAGGGTTGAGGGAGAAACGTGCTGCTCATAGGGCATCGAGAGCTCATTGGTAATCAAAATGCCATCGACACCGCCCTGCTGCAACGCCTCGAGATCGCGCTTGGCGGCTTCCACGACCTGCGACACGCTTCCGCCCGGGTAATACAGCGGATCGCCCGGCAGAGGACGCAGGTGCAGCATTCCGATAACCGGCTTTTCGGTCTTGAACATCGAAGCTAGAAACGACATAACGTGCTCCTTCATAGGGTTATTGCAGGGACGTTACTCCCCCAGCACCTCGACGTACACTTTTCGCTTCTGCGGACCGTCAAACTCCGCAAGATAGATGTTCTGGGCACCTCCGCACACGATGTGGCCATCTTGGACGGGAAAGAAGCAACTGTTTCCACAAATCATGCTCTTGATATGCCCACAGGAGTTGTTGCCGGTGGCTCCATAGCTCGGCAGGAAGTGTGCATGCGCATAGGGGGCATCGAGTGGGGCGATGCGATCAAGCGTCTCCATAAGATCCGTCTCCACGCAGGGCAGCCCCTCGTTTACCACGATTCCACAGGTCGTATGCGACAAAATAATCGCTGCCAAGCCATTGGCCACCGAGCTGCGTTCGATGGCAGCGTGCACGTCTTCGGTAATATCGATGAACTGGTCCGGAGCAGTCGATAGATAGCTCAATGTCTCGAGCGTCACCATGTTTACTCATCCCCTTCAAGAAAACGCAGGGCATTACCCCAGTAGAGCCTTTCTCGCGCATCGTCGCGCATGGGCACGGTATCGAGCGCCCGCTTGAGTTTGAATGCACGGAAGCGCGGCGTATTGCTGGCGAACATCACTTGATGCGATAGCGCGCGCTCATACCAAAGCGGCCCCATATCGACCGTGAAAAGACGCTGCATCATCTCCTCGGGCGAATCGATGTAAGTGATAGAGGTGTCCGTGTAGCAGTTGGGATACTTGAGCAGCATCGCCACGGTCTCGCGCACCCAGGGCCAGCCAAAGTGGGTCAAACTAAAGCGCACATTTGGATGCGTTGCGATTGTGTGCTCAAATGCAAGCGGGTTACTGCGCGAGAGCTCTGCGCCAGGCTCCCAAGACATACCGGCATGGAAAACCACCGGCTTGTTATAGCGCTCGCACAGCTCGTAAAGCGGCTCGGCCACAGCATCATCGGGGGCAAAACCCTGCTTTGCCGGATGCAGACAAAGCCCCTTTGCCCCCAACTCGGTAAAGGCGCGCTCCAATTCGTCTGCGGCACCGCTCACCTGCGGATCTACGCTCGCAAATCCCCACAGACGATCGGGGTGCGCGGCAACCAGCATGGCAATCTGGTCATTGGTGCCAAAATGCCCTCCGCATGCCGTGGTTACATCGAGCGGCATGAGCACACTCTTCTGCACGTCGCAGACGTCCATCTCGACTTGAAGCTCATCCCAATCCATGGGGCCCATATGCCCCATACCATATTCTCGTGACCAAAAACCGAATCCATCAGGCTCATCACCCGGCGTACAGATCTCGCCGTAGAGCATAGGATGGACCAACATGTCGATAACCATTTCGTACTCCTTTCCAGGCATTTAACCCTAGTACGGCTCAAACGAACCAATCACTCGGGACGACAGCTCAGCGCCCGCCTTCATACACGCCGGAATATCAAGGCCATCGATCACGCCCTTGGTAAACCCGGCAATATACGAGTCGCCGGCACCCACGGTATTAACGACCTTCTCCGCCGGTACGATCCCGCACTCATAGAAGCGCTCACCGTCATAGGCAATGCTTCCCTTCTCGCCAAGCGTGGCAACCGCAACGCGCGGTCCCAATTCCTGCATGTGGCGTACCCAGTCTCGCAGCTCCGGAGTGTCCTCTTCAAACGACATGAACGCATAGTCTACGTAAGGAAAATGAGCCTCGCATGCATATTCGGGATCCTGGCTGAACACCGAGAAGTCCATAACCACCGTCTTGCCCGCATCATGCCATTCGGGCAGAAGGTCCAAACAATTGCCAAACAGGTCGGTGTGAATGATGTCGTGCTCTAGGATAAACGCCCGGTCGTCTTCATTCGGACGATATGTCTCCATTACGCCATCGATTGCCTCGAGATGCACGCGATCGACGCCGTCTTTCAATGCCATGAGCATCACCGAGGTGTCGCCATCCTCCACCCGCAGATGAGAGATATCAAACCCCTCAGCGGCCAGCGCCTCTCTCATCTTGTCTCCGTACTCGTCCTTGCCGACAACCGACACGGCGGATACCGAAACGCCCATTCGTGCAAGATGGATACCCCAGTCAATGCCGTTACCAGTCGGATAGAACACGCCGATGTTTTGATAGACGTCCGCGCAGCAAAAACCAGCCGCACACGCTTTAATACCCATGGTCTTCTCCAATGCTCAAAAGGGGACCCACCACATGGCGAGCCCCCTTTTCGCGTTTCGCTTATTGTTTTGCATCGGCTGTCCAAGGCCTCATAGCCAGACCGCCGTACGCTTTCTTAAGCTATTCGACGATTGGCGCCCCGTGGCCCCAAGAACCTTCCATACCGCACACGGTCGAGGCAAACCCGGCAGCAAAGTCGAGCGCGCGCTCGATGGCCTCGGCGCCATCCTCACCACGCTTGGCGGAATCGAGATAGCACATCAAAAACGAGGTGAGGAACGAGTCGCCCGCCCCCATGGTGTCCTTCATGTCCGTTACCGGTTTAGCCAGCTGGCGGTAATAACGCTCGCCGTCGTAAGCAATGCAGCCCTCGGCGCCCGCCGTAGCTGACACAAAACGCGGACCCAGGCCCTTCACCCATGCCAGACGCTCGCGAATCTCGTCCTCACTCGCGGCATCCGCCGCACTAAAGAAAGCAAAATCGACGTAGGGCGCAATCTGCTCGTAGTACTCGTCGGTGGAGTCGTCCGAAAAGTCAAAAGAGACCGTGACGCCCGCAGCCTTCAGCTTGGGCAGCTCGCGCTCGGTAAAGCAATAGTTGCCCGAATGAACCACATCGAACTGCTTCATGTACGCAAGGTCAAAGCGATCGAGGACATAGCGCGCATCGCCACGGATACCGCCCTCGTTGGAGCCAAGGAAGACACGGTCACCGTCAACGACGGTCACGCGAGCCGCTCCGTTCTCGCCAATCATCTGCTCGCACTTGTCAAGCTCGATACCCTCATCCTCGAGGCTTGCAATGACATGCTCGGCAGCGGCGTCATTGCCAAAAATGCCCATGTATGCGGAGCGTGCGGCACCGCATTTCTTGGCATAGACGGCAAAGTTCACCGCATTGCCGCCAGGATACATGGTGTGGATATGCTCGTAGCGATCGACGACGTTGTCGCCAAATCCGAGCGCGTTAACGTTAAATGCCATGGTATCTACCCTTCTAGTACTCGACGACGCCCATGTAGCGACGGAAATCGGGATCATGGTCAAACACCTTGCCGCGTGCGGCACGCAGCTCGCAGTTCATGGCGTAGAACAGCACCGGGTCCAGATAGGCACGGACGCTCGCCGGCACGGCTTCCATACCGTACTCCTTGGCATCGAGCACCATCAGCGTATCGGTATGCGTCTTAAGGAACGCCAGGGCGCGCTCGTCCATAGCACGGCACTCGCTGGAGCCCATCTGCAGGAAGTAAAAAACGCCATCCTGAGTAGCCTCGAAGGGGCCGTGGAAGTACTCGGCAGAGTGGATGTAGCTGCAGTGCTGCCACTGCATCTCCATAAGAGAGCAGATAGCGAAACCGTAGGTCTGGCTAAAGTTGGGACCGCTGCCCAGAATATAGAAGAATTCGTGCTCCTGGCAAAGCTTGGCAAAGCGATCACCCAGCTCGGCATTTACCTTCTCGCGTGCCGGGGGAAGAATCTTATCCATCTCGGCAATACCGGCATACATATCGGCAAGATCGGCGTAGCCCTCCTGCTGATCGAGCAGCTCTGCCGCAAGCGACAGCGAAATGCCAGCGGGGACCTCGGCCTGCGGCACACCCTCGCCCCACGGGTAAACCCACGTGGTCCATTTACCGGTGTCGATCTTAGATCCAGCGTTGTCGGTCTGGGCGATCACCGTAGCGCCGGCGGCAAGGGCAATCTCGCAGCCCTCGACGACCTCCGGGGTGTTGCCACTGTGGCTGCAGGCAATGACCAGGGATTTCTCACCCAAGCGGCGCGGGCGCATGATATCAAACTCGCGAGCCGTATAGATATACGAAGTGAAGGTGGTTGCCTCGCGCTGCAGAAGCTCATGAGCCGGGATCAAATCGATCATGGAGCCACCGCAAGCAATCCAGTAGACGCTGTCGAACTTGCCCTTCTCGGCAATTGCCTCTTTGATCAGATCGTGTGCGTTCATATCCAGTTCCTTTCTTGTTTGACCCGCAATCAATGACGTTGGTTGCGTAGCCGATAGTTGGTTTAGTCAATCAGATATTTCTCGAATGCGGCCATGTTCTTGGCATCTGCCGCCGCCGGGTCATCGTAGTAACGACCATCCGTGATTTCCTGGCCCAGCATGCCGTCGAAACCATGGGCGTTGAGTGTGGCGACGAAGGCGTCCATATCGTGCTTGCCATCGCCCCACACCAGATGGCCATACGGGTCGCCGTCGATAAAGTGCATCTCGTGAATTGCCCCATCACCAAAGGTGGCAAACCAGTCCTCGAGCGTCTCGCCTGCAACGCCCATCGCGGTTGTATCAACCATGGGCTGTAAGTACGGGCTCGCGACCTCGTCAATCATGCGCTTCGCATCGGAAACCGTCGTCACAAGGTTGCTCTCCTCGGGACGCAGGCTTTCCATCGTAAGCACCAGACCGTGCTCGCCGGCATACTCCGCCAGAATGGACAAGTGCTCGCGACTGCGCTTCCAGGCTTCCTCGCGGTCCTCGTCCCAGTCGCCCCAGCCCGAGTTGATGGACATACGGTCGCACCCAAGTACCTCGGCAAGCTCAATGCCGTGTTTAAAGTACGCCAGGCTGCGCTGTTCATGCAGCGGCTTGCGTGCGCAGTACTGCCAAGGATAGACAACATTCTCGGGGCACAGAGTACGATACCTAAGCCCACGGTCTGCAGCCTTTTTCGCCAGGACCTCAGCCTCAAAGTAGCCCGTATGGTCGAGCGTCACATGCGGCTCCGCACACCACAGCTCAATGGACTCAAAGCCCAAGCGCTGCTGCACATCAAGGAAGTAATCGAGCGACCACATGATGTAGTGGATATTCATGCCCGCAATCTGCTCGCGGTGCAGCGTCGGTTTGGATTCAGGCATCTTATGCCTCCTTATTTCGATCGAACACGATTTGTCCGTCCGACATCGTCATATCAACCGCAAGATCACGTGCGTCGCGATAATCGAGGTCGAACACATCCCGATCGAGCACGCAGATATCGGCAAGCTTGCCGACCTCAAGCGTACCCAGCTCGTCTTCGCGAATCAGACCGTACGCGCCCCCGGCAGTCCAAGCGCGCAAGAGCTCGACAAGCGTCAGCGTGTTGACCTCATTCACGGGCAGTCCGTCGGTGAAGAATCCGCCGCACGCGCTGTAGATTGACTCGCCCAGGCTCGGAATCAGCAGTGGCAAATCCGTTCCACAGCACACTGTGCATCCGGAATCTTCCATGCCGCGGCGATTCCAGCTGTGCAAAAGTCGCGTCTCGCCAATTTGTCGACGCATCATCGACAGGCAATCCTCGCGCCGGTCCAGCGTCAGAATCTGCGGATAGACCTCGCAAATTCCACCTAACTTGCCAAACTCGACAAGATCGGTCGGGTCAGAGTTCTCGAGATCGGTAATCGCATGGCGGCGAAGCATCCGTCCATGCTCGTCTCGAGGCAGCGAGGCATAGAGCGCCACGGTGCGGCGAACGGCGCCATCGCCCTGGCAATGCAAGGAGTATCGGAAGCCCTCAGCATCAATTGCACGCAGCTCGTTCTCAATCAGATCCCACTCTGGCTCCTCGACGACCGTCTTGCCGGCAGCGCCCGCATCGGCCGTGTCCTCATAGGGTTCAATCATCTCGGCAAGCCCCGCCCATACGCCGCGATCGGTCATACGGTTGAAGCCAGAAAAACGAACGAACGGTCCCCCGAAGCGCTCTCGTGCCTCGCGGGCATATGCCAGATTTGCACCGGCACCCACCGGCTGCGACATCATAGAGACGCGAACCGTCAGCTCACCAGATTCCTCACGGCGAGCCATTTCGTCGGCAAATCCGTAGTAGTCATCAAACGCCATCTCCTTGATGGCGGTAACGCCGCGCTCGTTAAGCATGCTCATGTAGTCCGAATACCCGGCACGCACCTCGGGCAGCGCGAGGAAATCGCTCATCATGCGCCAGATCTTCTCGGCATAGCACGCCTGGGGTGTAAAGCCATATCGCGCACTGGCGGCAGCATTGAGAACGCAGGTCTCCGCGCCCGGCGTAAAGCAGACGACAGGGATATCGCCAAAACACTCGTCAAACACAGCTGCTGTATTTGCGTTCTCGGCATCCGATGCCAACGTTTCGGGTAGGTTGTGGCCAAAAGCCGCCGCGCAATCCGGATGATCTTCTTTCCATGCACGCAAGAGCGACACGGCCTCTTTGGCATCAGCGATGCCGGACAGATTAGGCCCCAACGTCCGCAGCGCCCAGCCTGTATAGAAGGTATGCACATCGATCAGGCCAGGCATGACGGTGCGGTCGCCCAGGTCAACTACCTCGTCCGCCTGGGTCAAATACGAAGCTAGCTCACACTTGGTGCCAACAGCCTCAATTCGATTGCCACGGACCGCTACGAAACCTTCAAACGGCAGGTCCCCCGTACCGGTAAAGACGCTCTTAGACGTCAGGACCGTCAAACGATCAGACATCACAACCACCTACGCCGGAAGCATGCCAGAAATTGCCGTTACGATCAGGCCAAAGACGACCATGAAAATGAAGAACTTCCAAATGGTCTTCCACCATTGGCCAAACGAAATCTTAGCCACGGCAAGGCCGGCGACCGTCATGCCCGCCACGGGGCTGATGGTGTTGATGGTCTGGTTGGCAAACTGGAGCGCGGTGACGGCCGCCTCGGGATTGAGGCCCATGAGCTCGGTCAGGGGGCCCATAACGGGCATGGTGAGCGCCGCCAGGCCAGAACTCGAGGGAACCAGCAAAGAGAGCAGGCCAAGGACGACATACATAAACGTGGTGTAGACGGCGGCGGGTGCACCGGCAAGCGCGGTAGCGAGCGCCTGGAGGATGGTGTCGATGATCATGCCGCCCTCGGCGATGACCAGAATACCGCGAGCGATACCGATAACGATGGCAGCGTACGCAAAGTCGGCGAGGCCCTTAACGAACTCCTCTGCGATCGTCTGCTGGTCAAGACCGCCCAGGATACCGGCAAGCAAGCCCATGCCAAGGAACACGGCGGAAATCTCATTCATGTACCAGCCCTGGGTAACAAGACCCCAGACGATAATGCCCATACCGCAAGCAAAATCGATAAGCACGAGCTTCTGACGGATAGTGAACTCTTCCTCGATGGAGGCATCGGTCACGGAAAACTCAATACGCTTGAGCTTATCGTCCTCGTACACAATGGACGACTCGGGGTTTTTCTTGACGCGCATGGCGTAGCGCATGGCCCATGCGATACCGACGGCAGTGAAGATGACCCAAGAAACGGCGCGCAGCCACAGCTGAGGATTGCCCTCGATGCCGATAATGCCCTGTGCGATCAAGACGTTAAACGGGTCGATGGTCGAAGCACAATATCCCAGGTTAGGACCAAGGAAGCAGATGATGAATGCCGTCATCGAGTCATACCCGATACCCATCATGATGGGAATGAAGATGGCATAGAACGGCAGGGCTTCCTCAGACATGCCAAACGTAGTGCCGCAAATGGACAGCAGCGTCATCGTGATGGGAATGATGAGGATGTCCTTGTTCTTGAGCTTTTTAATCACACGGCTCATGCCGGCATTCAAAGCGTTGGTCTTGGTGATGATTGCGAACGATCCGCCAATCAATAAGACGAACGCAACAACGTCGGCAGCCTCCTGGATGCCCTTAGTGGGCGCTTGCAGGACCGCGAAGATATCCTGGCCCAGATTGATGGTCTCGCCGGTCTCGGAATCGGTGTAGTTCTTATCGACCTGTTCATAGGTTCCAGCAACGGCGACTTCACGCTCGCCCGCCGCTGTCGAAATCGTCTTGCGCTGATACTGACCAGAGGGAACGATCCAAGTCAGGACCGCAAAGACAACGATCAGCAAAAACATGATCGTATAGACATGCGGTAATTTGAACTTAAAACGTCTGTTTGTCTTCTTCGCCTTCGTATCTGACATAGATACCTCCAAAGAACTCGAGACTGCATCGCATCTCGCTTCAACGTTTGCACAAGGCAAACGTTCTATGACGTCCCATAGATTACCAGCAGCTTTTCTCGTCATCAAGATAATTTCAAACTGATTGCCGCAACGCGGTTGAACGGTTGCGTTTGCGCCGTGAACGGTATGGGAACGCCCGGTGAGATGATCCACCGGGCGTTTCCATTCGCAATATCCTAGATGTCAAAAACGTAGCGAGACCCAACGATTCGCTGACGACCGATGATAAACGGCCGCCGCTGTTCATCGAAAAAGAAGGCTTCCATATAAAACAAGGGTTCGCCAACGGGAACTGCCAACAACCGAGCGACCTCGGGCGACGCGCACGCGATCTCGAGCGTGCACGGGTCGGTAAACGCGGGCGTGCGGCCCGCCCGGTTGCGCACGAACTCAAAAATGGATTGGTTAGACAGAGGTGCCGTTGATAGATAGGCGTTGTCCTCGTAAACGTATATGTTGTTCTCGAGCATGACAGGGACGCCATCGGCAGTACGCACGCGCTCAACGCAAATCAAGTCAGTTCCAACGGGAACACCAAAGAACTGTGCTTCGGTGGAATCCGCCGGCAGTATCTTTCTCGAAATGACACGTGCTCCCGGTTCCATTCCGTTAACGCGGCATGCGTCCGAAAAACTCTGGACGTCATCTTTCTGGCGAATCTTGCGCTTGAGCTTGGGGGCATTGACAAACGTGCCTTTCCCCTGTCGCTTCGTTAGATAGCCCTGCTGGACGAGCTCCTCAATAGCGCGTCGCACGGTAACGCGGCCAACTTTATAGCTCTCAGCCAATTCGAATTCGTTGGGTATTCGCGCGCCCGCCTTGTAGGCACCGGAGTTGATTTCGTTTTTGATGATATCGATAACCTGTTGGTACAGCGGTATCGCTGCTTTACCGTCAGTTAGCCCTTCAGTCGGTGGCATATACCCTCTCTCAGCACAATTAAGTCTAAAACGGGCTCAAGGGCATTTCAACAAGCCCTTGAGCCCGCATTAGCATAAAGTATGCTTGCTGCCGCACCAAAATGTCGGGTATTTACTCATCTGACCCGAAAAACGCGCAACCACCGCGCTCCTAAGAAAGCGTGAGCAGCTCCGGCAGCTGGTCGATAATCTTGTCCGCGGCATCCTGGCTAAAGCCAAAGCGCTCCTCGCGCTTGGCAATGACCGTCAGGCCGGCTCGCTTACCCGCGGTAATGCCCGGAACGGAATCCTCAACGCAGCAGCAGCGATTCGCGGGCAGCCCCAGCAGATCCAGCGCATGCAGGTAGATGTCGGGCTCGGGCTTGCTCTCCTTAAACTGCTCGCCGCTCACCACATACTCAAAGGCATCCGACAGCCCGCACGCGTTGAGCACTTCCTCGATGCTAACCATGGGCGACGAGCTGGCAAGCGCCACGCGAACGCCACGGCGCGGCAGCTCTCGAATCGTATCCACGGCGCCTGGGTTAATCAAAGCCTGATAGTCGCGCGGACGCTTATGAGCCCATTCGTCCCAACGGGCCAACGCTTCCTCGCCAGTAAAATGCCCCTTACCAGCGCGCTCAAACCAATCGACCAGCATATGCAGGAAGAACTGATGCGAGGTACCGACCTGCCCATTCAACTCCTCTTGAGTCAGATTAAGCCCAAGCTCCTTGGCAAACGCGGCAGTCTCGCCCAGGTAGTAATACTCGGTATCGACAATGACGCCGTCCATGTCAAAGATAACGGCGTCGAACGGAAATGCGGACACGGCACCCTCCCTAACAAAAGGACGCCCGCGAGCAGGCGCCCGAACCATGCATTAATCGGCGATTCTAACCCAGCAGCTTATCCAGCGCCACCGCAATACCATCTTCGTTGTTATTGGCGGTCACCATCTGGGCCACAGCCTTAACCTCATCGACGGCGTTGCCCATGGCAACACCGGTGCCGGCCCACTCAATCATAGACTTGTCGTTCTGGCCGTCGCCAAACGATACAACCTCACTGGCATCGATGCCGAGCTTGGGCAGGGCACCCTCGAGCGCACGGGCCTTGTCGATACCGGGCGCCGTGTACTCAAAGTACCAGTCAGCCGTAAACATGCCCGAAAGCGTCTGCTTAAAGGGCGCATACATCTCCTCGTGATGCGCTTGCAGATAGGCAGGATCGCCCGCAGTAAGTAGCTTGTCCACGGGATAAGCATCAGCGACCTCGTGCAGGCTCTCCACCTCGCGAATCTTAAGATCGCACGCGTCGCGCTCATACTTGACGATATTCTTCTGCGAGCCGTCAGGCAGCGTGATCATGCAATGGTACGAGTCCTCGACGTGCAAATCGCGACCGAGCGAAATCATAGGAATCACGTCAAAATTACGCAGGTGATCAATCAGGCGATGCAATTCGTCGGCAGGCATAGCCTGATCGAACAGCACCTCGTCGGTCTGAGCGTCGACCACATGCGCGCCGTTAAAGGCAACTAGCAGACCGTCATGGTTTTGAAGATCGAGCTCCTGCGCCAAGGCGTGCAGCCCCCATGCGGGACGGCCCGAAGCCAAAATGAGCTTAATGCCCGACTCCTGCGCCGCAAGCAGCTTCTCGCGCGTACGCGGGCTAATCACTTTCTGGTCGTTGGTGAGCGTACCGTCGATATCCATTGCGATGGCTTTGATTGCCATATGTGCCTCCTTGCATCGTTTTTATCGCGCACTATCTTATCCGAGCCGAGGCACGTTCGCACAGCGCGCGCGTGACGGTTGCAAAACCACCCCATTTGAAACAAACGCAAAAAAGTACTTGCAAAGACGCGTTCCGACATATAAGTTGATAAAAGACCGCCGTTGCGGTTTTAAGTAGATCGAGCATATGAAGTTTGAGTTTTAGCGTGTAAGAGAAGGAAGATCGGCAAAGTACAACCCCAAACGCAATGACAACTTAATGAGGTAACTGCCACATGTGAGGCACCCAGGGCATTGCTGTCTCGATTTTGAGCACGATGCCTTCCGCCTTGCATGGGCCGTACCATCCCGCCCCTGCAGCAACTGCCTCACGGGCTCATTGAAAACCGCATAGCACCCCAACATCAGCACATCACCCATGGCAAGCACATCACTCACGACAACCAACACATCAACAAACAGCACGAACATCAACCGATTGGAGAAGCTATGACAAACAACCACGCTGAAGACGGCGATAAGAAAAGCATTCTGGATGCCCGCATTGAGCGAGCATATGCAAACGAATATGACGCCGCCTTTGCCGCCGCGACCATCAAGAACTACGCGTCGCTACCGCTCGCGACGATCTTGGCCGACCACCCTCAACTGCTGAAGCGCTGCACAAAGATCACGGGCGACCCCGACATTCGCAAGCTGACAGACCCCTATGCCCCAAAACGCGACAACGATTCGTACGTTCTTACCGTAGGCTGCCTAGCCCATATGCTTACGGCGCTCGACACGAAACTCAAGCTCGAATGGGAACCCGACGAGCGTCATGAACTCGAAAGCAAGCGGAACACCCTGCGCACCGCACTGTTCCTTCCGTTGGACGGCCTCAAGCGCTGCAACGTCGAGCTCAATACACAGGCGCGGCAAAAGCCCGGGACCACGGGGCAGAAAACTCCAAGACCCCATGCGGCCATCGTCGACCGCAACCGATATAACCGCATGACCGCGCACTTTTCTGCCGAGGGAGCGGTCATAAGGACGCTGATCGACCTGCTGTGCCTCCTGAGCATCAACGAGCTATTTGAGGGCTATCTCGCCCTTGTTCCCGCGACGGCACCCAAGTCGGTAGCAAAGATCATCGAGACCTGCAGACGCCAGTTTGAGCGCCATCGCAATGGCAGCGAGATGAACGCCAGCATCGCGCAGTACTACGCGGCTCATTACAAAAATGACGGATGTGCCCCTGTCGAGCATCAGCTGCGGCTCGCCTACACCACGCCCGCCGCAACGCTCCATCGCTTTGGAGCCCTTGGCGCTTGCGAGCCGCACGAACAGGCAGCCTGCCCCACAACCGAGCTCGATCTCAGGCTCGGACGAACCCTGTAGCCCGCCAGCCCCTCCGCGGGCAACAATCCTATTCCACAACACAACCAACAGAAAGGAGTCCTCATGGACACCAATCATTCCCCCATCATCAGCCCCCTCACCATGCGTGAATCCGCCCGAGGTATCACGCTCACCAGCATTTACGATGAGATGCTCGCCCGTCGCGAGCTCTCCGTCATGGGAAACATCGAAACCCCGATGGCCCACGACCTATGCCAGCAGATCCGCCTGCTCGATGCCACCGACCCCAGCCGCCCCATCACCATATTTGTCGCCAGCGCCGGCGGAAGCGTGCGATCAGGTCTTGCGATCTATGACGCCATGCGCCTCGCATCGTGCCCCATCCGCACCGTCTGCCTGGAATTCGCCGCGTCCATGGGCGCCGTGATCTTTATGGGCGGCGACGATCGCCGTATGGCGCCCCATGCAGAGCTCATGATTCACGACCCGCTGATCCCCCAGGGGGCAGGCGGCTCGGCACTTGCGCTGCAGGAAACCAGCCGGCGTCTCATGCAGACCCGCAAGACCCTCACGCAAATCCTCTCGGACCGCAGCGGCCTCACGCCCAAGCGCATCCAGTCCCTCACTGCAAAAGACACCTACCTTTCGGCCGAGCGCGCCGTCGAGCTCGGCTTTGCCCACGAAATCCTCTCGACCACCAAGGAGGTCGCCCATGTCTAACCTCGCCAGCCGCCTCGCCGCATCTGAGCCCGCATCGTCCACCTTCCTCGCCAAGGATCGAACGCTTTCCTGCGACAACCGCCAAACGGGACTCAACAACAATGCACTTGTGATCGGCCCCTCGGGAGCCGGCAAGACCCGAAACGTCCTCAAGCCCAACCTGCTGCAAATGAACGCAAGCTACATCGTGCTCGACACCAAAGGCACGCTCTGTCGCGAAGTGGGACCCGTGCTGGCAGCCCACGGTTACCGCGTGCAATGTCTCAACTTCGCCGACCTCAACACCGTCCCGGCCCTTGCGCCCGGCATCGAGCGCTGCGGCTACAACCCCCTGAGGCACATTCGCCGCAAGGCGGACGGCAGGCCCAACCAGCAGGACATCCTCTCGGTGGCAAAGGCCATCTGCCCCATCGAGGACAACAACCAGCCTTTTTGGGATCATGCGGCGGCAAACCTGCTGTCGTGTCTTATCGCCTACGTCACCGAACAGCTACCCGCCGACGAGCAGACGATCAGCTCGGTCATCAAGCTGATCGAGCACCTGCAGGACGGTGCCACGGGTCGATTGTTTGACGACCTGATCACGACCGACCCCCAAAGCTATGCCCTCTCGCTATGGCGGCGCTACGCCATTACGCAAAATGCCGAGCGCATGCACGCGAGCATCGTCGGCATCCTTGCCGAAAAGGTCATGTGTCTGGGATTCGACGGTGCGGCACAGCTCTATCGTGAGTGCCATCAGGTGGACTTCGCTTCCATGGGACACACCCCCTGCGCCCTGTTTGTAACCGTGAGCGATATTGACCGCAATCTCGATCCGCTGACCGGCCTCTTTATTTCGCAGGCGTTTATGGGCCTCATTCGTGAGGCCGATAGGCAGCCCGACGGCAGCCTGCCCGTGCCCGTGCGCTTTATGCTCGATGACTTCGCAAATCTGCAGATCCCCCAGATCGACAACGTGCTCTCGATTATCCGAAGCCGCAACATCTGGGCAACGCTGCTACTGCAGTCGACCAATCAGCTCGATGCGCTCTATGGCGAGGCACGCGCACGCTCCATCATGGGCAACTGCGACACGCATCTGGTGCTGGCGTTCCAGGATCCCGAGAGCGCTCGGGTGTTTTCCGACCGCGCCGACGCACTGCCCAGCACGCTCATGGCGACGCCGATCGATCGCTCGTGGCTCTTTGTGCGCGGCCACACTCCCGAACAGGTCGAGCGCTTTAGGCTCGAAGACCATCCGCTCTACGGGGAGCTGCCCGAGGCGCAGCGAGGCCATGCGGAGGCCGAGATCTAGGCGCAGGGTTCTCGCAGCGCGCGGCGCCCCGGCGATGTTCCACAAAGGCCGTGCGCCCCGGGACCACGGCAAAGCAAAGGGGCCCGCATCCGATAGGATACGGGCCCCTGACTATAAGGCGCGATGCGTTAACAGCAGCGACTACTTGCGATGCGCGCGGTAGAACTCGATGAGCGCCTGGGTCGAAGCGTCCTGCTCGGCCTTGGCGGCGTCGTCGTGGAAGGCCGGGGTAATCTGCTTGGCAAGCTGCTTGCCCAGCTCAACGCCCCACTGGTCGTAGGAGTCGATGCCCCAGACCGTACCCTCGACAAACACGATGTGCTCGTACAGGGCGATGAGCTCGCCGAGCGCGAACGGGCTCAGCGTGTCGCCGAAGATCGAGGTCGTCGGACGGTTGCCCTCAAAGCAGCGGGCCGGAACGATCTGCTCGGGCGTGCCCTCGGCGCGCACCTCGTCGGCCGTCTTGCCAAAGGCGAGCGCCTTGGTCTGAGCCAGGAAGTTGCCCAGGAACAGCTCGTGGACGTCCTGGCCGTTGTCGGTCGCGGGGTTGGCGGTGTTGGCGAAAGCGATGAAGTCGGCCGGAACCACCACGGTGCCCTGGTGCAGCAGCTGGTAGAAGGCGTGCTGGCCATTGGTGCCGGGCTCGCCCCAGAAGATCTCACCGGTATCGGAGGTCACGGCGCTGCCATCCCAGCGGACGTGCTTGCCGTTGGACTCCATGGTGAGCTGCTGCAGGTAGGCCGGGAAGCGGTGCAGGTACTGGCTGTACGGAAGCACGGCGTGGCTCTTGGAGCCGAAGAAGTTAACGTACCAGACGTTGAGCAGGCCCATCAGCGCGACGGCGTTGTTCTCGAGCGGCGTGTTGCAGAAGTACTCGTCGATGGCATGGAAGCCCTCGAGGAACTGCTGGAAGCGCTCGGGACCGAGCACGACGATCAGCGACAGACCCACGGCGGAGTCAACAGAATAACGGCCGCCGACCCAGTTCCAGAAACCGAAAGCGTTGGCCGGGTCGATACCAAAGGCCTCGACCTTGTCGAGCGCGGTGGAGACGGCGACGAAGTGCTTGGTCACGGCCTCGGCGTTCCGCTCATCGGAGCCGTCGATGGCGCCCTGAGCCTTGAGCTGCTCGAGCATCCAGGTCTTGACCTCGCGGGCGTTGGTGAGGGTCTCGAGCGTGGTGAAGGTCTTGGAGACGATAATCACGAGCGTGGTCTCGGGGTCCAGACCCTTGAGCTTCTCGGCCTGATCGTTGGGGTCGATGTTGGAGATGTAGCGGCAGTCGATACCGGCGTCGGCATAGGGACGCAGGGCCTCGTAGGCCATGACCGGGCCCAAGTCGGAGCCGCCGATGCCGATGGACACCAGGTGCTCGATCTTCTTGCCGGTAACGCCCTTCCACTCACCGGAGCGCACGCGCTCGGCGAAGGCGTACATACGGTCGAGGACCTCGTGCACGTCGGCGACGACATCTTGGCCGTCAACGATGAGCTGGCCCTTCTCGCTTGCCGGACGGCGAAGCGCGGTGTGCAGGACGGCGCGGTCCTCGGTGGTGTTGATGTGCTCGCCGGAGAACATGGCGTCGCGGCGCTCCTCGAGCTTCACCTCGCGGGCAAGATCGCACAGCAGCTTGACGGTCTCATCGGTCACCAGGTTCTTGGACAGATCGAAGTGAAGGTCGCCGGCGTCAAAGCTCAGCTTGTTCACGCGGTCGGCGTCAGCAGCGAACCAGGCCTTGAGGTCGATACCATCGGCCTCAAGCTTCTCCTGATGAGCCTCGAGTGCCTTCCAAGCGGCAGTCGACGTAGCATCGATAGGTGCGGCAACAGTTGCCATAGAGTCCTCCTCAGCATACGGGCGCACGCCTCCATGCGCCCGGACATTCAGATGCCACTATTCTAGCGCAGGTCAAGACTATAATCAGCGAGCGTTGCCAATCGGCCCCCAAACGGCAACCGACCAAATAGGGACAGGTTTATTTTTGCAGGTCAAACGCTTTACCAACCAAAAATAATCCGTCCCTTTATGGCACATATTAGGCCGCGGCGCAGACGCTACCGAGCAACTCACGCAGAGGAGACCCGATGCCCTTCAGAAGTTCGGGCGCGATAATGGCAAAAACGGGAGCCTCGCCGGCGCCCACGACAGCGGGCACCTTGCCCTCCGAGACAATGCATCCATAAGGCACAAAGCCGTCTTCGCCGGCATCGAGCGCCGCCATGCGCCGCGCGAGCTCGCGCGCAAAGCCAGCAGTATCGGCATCGCCAATCGCCAGGACAAAGTCCACGCCTTCGTCGGTCGCCAGGGCCACGGCTTCGTCGATCAGCTCGTCTCCCCCGTCGCCCCCGACCAGACCGCAGCGGAAAAGCACGCGCTCGAGCAGGGCGCGATCGAGCGAGCCCAGCGCCGCCGAAACGAGCTCATCGCGCGCATGCTTGTCGCCTCCCAGCACGACCAGTGCCTTGGTGCCGCCATAGTGGGCAACCAATCGCCCGCACCAGCGAGCCACATCCCCATCCGCAACCAAGCGCGTCGGCATACCAAACCCATAATTGACCATCTTTCCCACAACCCTTCCGTGCGTATAGGCGGTATCGATCGTTAGGCTCATGCTACGAAGCGAGCTTTTCCGAGCTGTTTCGCGCTCTTTAGGGCTGCGTTAAAAACCCGATGCAGCCGCACGACCATACCCGCCAAAAAGGGACCGGTTTTGACGGTGTCCGGTCGAGCGGGTATTATCGAACAGGTATTCGATAAGAACATGTGTTTGATGGGAGGACGCGTGGCGCACGAGCAGCACACCTACATCTGCATCGACCTCAAGACGTTTTATGCCAGCGTCGAGTGCGTGGACCGCGGGCTCGATCCACTCACCACCAACCTGGTCGTTGCCGACGAATCGCGCGGGCGCACGACCATCTGCCTCGCCATCACACAAGCCATGAAGGACCTCGGGATACACAACCGCTGCCGTCTGTTCGAGATTCCAAACGGCATCGACTACATTAAAGCCGTGCCGCGCATGCAGCACTACATGGAGGTATCGGCGCAAATCTACGGCATCTATCTGGAATACGTCAGCCCCCAGGACGTGCACGTCTACTCCATCGATGAGTGCTTTATCGACGTGACGCCCTATCTGGACCTCTATCACACCGATGCGGAAGGGTTCGCCTGCACGCTGCGCGACGAGGTCTTGGCGCGCACCGGCATCACGGCGACGGTCGGCATCGGCCCCAACCTATTCCAGGCCAAGGTAGCGCTCGACATTACCGCCAAGCACGTACCCAGCCGCATCGGCATACTCGACGACGAGACCTTTCGCAAGGAGATCTGGCCCCATCGTCCCATCACCGACATCTGGGGCATCGGCCCCGGCGTGGCAGCCCGACTCGAAAAGTATGGCGTCTACGACCTGATGGGCGTCGCCGCACTCGACGAGAACCTGCTCTACGACGAGCTCGGCGTCAATGCCGAATATCTCATCGACCACGCCTTTGGGCGCGAACCGACAACCATCGCCGATATCCAAGCCTATCGCCCGCAAGCAACTTCGACCACCACAGGACAGGTGCTCTCGAAGGGTTATGCCTACGAGCAGGCCTACACCGTCTTGCGCGAGATGGTCGACAACGCCGTGTTGGACTTGGTCGATAAGCACGTGGTCTGCGACAGTATCTCGCTCTTTGTGGGCTACGCGAGCGAGCGCGCTGACATACGCAGGCTTGATGCCAGCGGTACCGCACAATATGTGGACGGATGCGGACACCTGCGCTCGAGTACTTCGAGCATCGAACCTACCGCAACCGCCGGCCCCGAGCTCGCGCCCCGTGCTCCCAAGCCCGTCCAGCGCGATGACGAACGGCGCCGCCTGGTGCGCGAAGCGCAGGCAATCGATGGTATCTTTGTGGGAGAGCATGGCGGCAAACCGCGTGGTGGCTATGCCGCGCTCTTTGCGCACTCCAACGCCTCGCGCAAGCTGCCCGAGCGCACCAATTCGTTTAAGAAGATCATGGGGTATTTCGATGACCTTTGGGCGCAGACTGTCGACCCCAAGCGACCGGTCAAGCGTATCAATCTGGGATTTGGCAACCTCATGCCCGAGGAATTTGCCACCATCGATCTGTTCAGCGATGTCGAGGCCGATGAGCGCGAGCGCGACCTGGCGCGCGCCGTCCTAGCCGTGAAAGGCAAGTACGGCAAAAACGCGCTCGTCAAGGGATTAAGCTTTACCACTGGCGCCACCGCGCGCGAACGCAACGATCAGGTAGGAGGACATCGTGCCTAAGTCCCAGCAACAGCCGATGCGGCCACCGACACCTTTTGAACGCCTAGCGGACCCCGAGGGAAGACGTCGATCCGCCGACCCCAAGCTCACCGCCAACGGCGCCGTCCGTGCCGGCCGTGCCGCGCAGTTTATGCCCTTTGCCGCGTTGACGGGATACTACGAACTCGTACGCAAGCAGGAAATCACCGTCGAGCCAAAACGTGAGCTCACGGAAGAAAAAGCCCTCGCGCTTTCTAGAAAGCTCGAGGGTCTCAAACGTGGCGACTTGATTCGTGTCACCTATTACGATACATACGGCTATCGCAGCCGCACCGGCATCCTCGACGAGGCGCTCCCCGCCTTCAAGCTCCTCAAACTCCGAGACATCGCCATCGACTTCGACGACATCCAAGACATCGAACTGCGCGGACGAGCCTAGCCAAGGAAGCGCATCCAGGGCGGCGCTTACAGAGTCATGATGTAGTAGCCCGCGTCTTTCACGGCCGTCTCGAGGACACCACGATCAACCGGCTGCTTAGAGCGCACGCGTGCCGTGTGGTCCGCATACGTCACCGTTGCCCACACGCCATCCAGCGCATTGAGGGCATTGGCTACGTTCTGAGCGCAGCCGTCACAGTTCATGCCGCCGATGAGCAGCTCATCGCTATAGGGATAGTGTGACGCATCGGTATCCACCACAACAACCTTTTTGGCATTCTTGCCGCTCGTACCATCGCTGCAGCAACTCTTCCCGTGTGTCGAAACGGCAATGCGACGCAGTCCAAAAAACATGCCGACGGCAATGACGGCCAGCACGATGAGATTCGCAGGGTTGAGCAAGTCACTCATGCGCTCCCCTTTCAAGTAGCACTATCTAGATACCCCCATGGGGTGCCCCCATCTTAACCCAAAATCATGTCTGTTCGGTCAATTAGTTTCCCTCTTCAAACTTTTTTGTTGACCATGGCTTACTTTCGTGTATAAGTTTTCCTAGGCTAACAGTTTAGATCCGTAAGGAGCGCCGTGACTCGAACCATAGACATCCCAACGTTTCAGGCGGCAGTCGTGCGCAACTGCTCTCCCACGCTCGCGGGCATCAAGCCGGCATCGCTCTTTACCTATCCAGGCACCTACGCCCACGGGGACGGCTCGACCACAACCGAAACCATTGCAGAACGCCGAGCACGCCTGCTCAACGTTATCGCCCAGTGCAATCGCGAGCTTGACCCGCTCGGCATCCACCTGAGTGTTTTGGTCTGGCGGCCCTGCGGAGCGCTCGTGTACGCGTACCGAGCCAAAAGCCTCACCACCTATTTCGCAGACCCTCGCGTCCAAACGGCGCTCACCTCGGAAGGCTACGACACGAGAGACCTTTCGGCATGCCTTGTGCATTTGGCATCACGCATCACGCTCGCGAGCAATAACGTCGCGGAATGCGCCTGCAGCCAGACTCGATGCGCACTACCCCAGCAAGCTAGCTGCAGCAAAGACTGCACCTGCGAGTTTCCGCACGAAATAGGCTACTTCCTTGGATATCCCTACGACGACGTGCACGAGTTTATCGTCCAGCGCGGCGAGAACTACAAGGTCTTTGGGGCCTGGAAGGTCTACGCAAATGTCGAGCAGGCGCTTGCGACGTTTGATGCCTACCGTGCCTGCACCCAATACTTCACTTTTATCTATCAGCAGGGCTGCAGCCTGGCGCAACTTGCCCAGGCAACCCGATAGAACGTACAAGCCGCGGCAAGCGCCGCACGACCGAAAGGACAAAACATGAGCAAGACCGCCGTCGTCTACTGGAGTGGCACGGGCAATACCGAGGCCATGGCAAACCTCGTCGTCGAAGGCGCCACGTCCGCGGGGGCCGAAACTGAGGTCATCCCCTGCGCCGACTTCTCTGCCGACAAGGCCGCCGAATATGATGCCTTCGCCTTCGGCTGCCCCGCCATGGGCTCCGAGGAGCTTGAGTATGACGAGTTTCAGCCTATGTGGGACGAGGTCAAGGAGACTCTCGGCGACAAGAAGGTCGCCCTCTTTGGCTCCTATTCGTGGGCCGAGGGCGAGTGGATGGACAACTGGAAGGCCGACGCCGACGAGGCAGGCGTCAACGTGGTCGACTCCGTCATCTGTTACGACGCCCCCGACGACGAGGGCGAGACCGCTTGCAAGGCCCTCGGAGCCGAGCTCGCGTAACGAACCCAGGGCCTCCAAGAGAGCCTGCATCAAAGCGCATCCCCATCCCTACAAAAGAGCGGGGCTGGATTCAAGTCCAGCCCCGCTCTTTTGTAACGGCAGTTACATCAACCGGCTACGTGATATTGCCCAAGAACGCCTTGGTGCGCTCGCTCTTGGGGTGGTCGAAGACCTCGCTCGGCGTACCCTCTTCCACAATGACGCCGCCGTCCATAAAGACGACGCGGTCGGCGACATCGCGGGCAAAGCCCATCTCGTGCGTCACCACAATCATCGTCATACCGTCGCGCGCCAGATCGCGCATGACGCCCAGGACGTCGCGCACGAGCTCGGGGTCGAGCGCCGAGGTGGCCTCGTCAAAGAGCATGACGTGCGGGTTCATCGACAGGGCGCGGGCGATGGCAACGCGCTGCTGCTGGCCACCCGAGAGCTGGCTCGGCATAAAGTCGATGCGCTCGGCAAGACCGACCTTGGTCAGCTCCTCGATAGCGATTTTCTCGGCCTCTTCCTTGCTGCGCTTGAGTACCTTTTGCTGTGCGAGCATGACGTTCTTTTTGACTGACAGGTGCGGGAACAAATTGAACTGCTGGAACACCATACCCAGATGCGTACGTACCTTGTTAAGGTCGACGCCCTTGGCGCACACGTCCACGCCCTCAACGACGATCGAGCCGCTCGTGGGATGCTCTAGACGATTGATGCAGCGAAGCATCGTCGACTTGCCCGAACCCGAAGGACCCAGGACTACGACGACCTCGCCCTTGTGCACATCCAGATCGATATCGCGCAGGACCACGTTATCGCCAAAGGCCTTCTGGAGGTTCTTGATGCTGACGACGACCTCGTTCGAGTTATTGGTTTCGCTCATGATGGGACCTCCTTACAGACCGGCGATGTGGTCGGCGGGCGTCGCGACGACCTGTCCAGCGCTCTTGGCGGGACGCTTCTTCTTGGTTTCGGCCGTCCCCAGAAGCCTCGCCTCAAGACCGCTCACCAAGCGCGCAAGCGGCAGGGTAATGACCAGGTAGAACAGGGCGGCAACCACATACGGCGTAATGGAACCCGTCGTGGCCACGATGGTACGGGCGTTCATGACGATCTCGACCACGCCCACGGCCGCGAGCAGCGACGTATCCTTGTAAAGCAGGATGAACTCACTGGTCAGCGTAGGCAGGACATTGCGGAACGTCTGCGGAATCATAACGTAGAGCAGCGTCTGGAAGGCGTTCATGCCCAGCGAGCGCGCGGCCTCGTTCTGGCCCTTGGGGATCGACTGAATACCGGCGCGGAAGATCTCGCACAGGTAGGCGGACGAGTTCATGGCCATGACGATGACGCCGAGCACATAGTCGTCAACCTTGACGCCGGCCAGCGGCAGACCGAAGAACGCGATGTAGATCTGCAGGAACGCCGGCGTACCACGGATGATATTCACATAAATGCCGGCAAGGCAACGCAGGATGCGCGACTTGGAGATGCGCATGAGCGACAAGGCAAAGCCAAAGGGAATTGCCAGCGGAAACGCCACGAGCACGATCGAGAGCGACATGAGGAAGCCTTTGAAGACGATCGGCAGGCTCTGGACCAAAATGACCGGGTTCAGGAACAGGCGCAGGAACATGTTGGAATTCCATGCCTCGACCCACGGCTGCTCCTTAAGGTCGGCCAGGAAGTTATCGAAAGCCGTCACGCCCTTGATCTCCACCGAGGGAATCTTGGAGATCTTCTTGGTCGACCCGTCAGCCAAGGTGTAGGTGCCGCTAAAGGCCTCATCGCCGCCCTCGACGGGGAAGGTCACGCCGTAGACCTCGACGCGGAAATAGCCGCCGGCAGGCGCCGTCTCGCCAAAGTCGATCTTGAGCGTCTGGCCGTCGACCTTGCACGTGGGCTTCATGGGCGTACGGTCCATAAGATCATCGCCCGAGAGCATCGTCAGGCGCGTGTCATCGGCGCCAAAGGTCGTGCCATCGGCAAACGTCAACGAAAGGCCGCTCAGCTCCTCGTCGGTATCGGCCTGGACCTCCCAGGTGATGCGGGTCTCGGTGCCACCGACCACGTCGCTGCCCGAGCCGGTGTTGGGCCGGGCGGTGATCTTTGCGGTCTCAAGCGCCTGGGCAGTCGAGGGTACGCAGGCCCCCGCGCATACCAGGGCGAGCGCCACAGCCAGGGCGCAGGCTAGCTTTTGGAGCATCGAGGGCAGCGGATGGCTCTTGCCCATGGCTCCTTGGTTCAATCGAGACAAGGTGGCTCCTAACGTGTAAGTTGCCGACAAAACGAGGTGGGGCGACGCCCATTCGAGAAACGCAAAGGCCCTCTCCGCCAAAACGGAAAGGGCCCGCGCGCAATCAAGTAGCTATTTTACTTGATATTGTACTTAGCCATGAGGGCGTCAACGGTACCGTCATCGGTCAGGTCCTTGATGGCCTGGTTGATGTCGTCCTTGAGCTTGGTGTTGCCCTGGTTGATGGCGATAGCATACTCCTCGCCGGTGCTGATCTGCTTGATGGTCTGGCAGGTGTTGAACTGCTCGGCGGTCAGCTGGCTGGCAACGGAGCGGTTGGTCACCACGGCGTCACCCTTGTCGGACTGCAGGGCGCTGAAGCACTCGGTGGCGTCCTTATAGGGGACGATCTTTGCCTTGGGGAAGTTCTCCTGGGCAAAGGCCTCGGCGGTCGAACCGGACTGGACGATAATCGTGGCGTCGGCGTTGTTGAGCTTCTCGCTGTAGTTATCGGCCGTAATGTCGGTGTTGTCGACCTTGGTCACGATAGCCTGGTCATCCATGTAGTAGGAGTCGGAGAAAGCGACTTCCTTCTCACGCTCGGGCGTGTCGGTGATGGCAGCGATGGAGACATCGTACTTGGCGCCCGAAGCAACGCCCGGGACCAGCGTGTCGAAATCGTTGTTGACATACTCGACATCCAGGCCAAGCTTATCGCCAATGGCCTTGATGAGCTCAAGGTCAAAGCCCTGGTAGTCGCCGTTGTCGTCCTTGTACTCAAACGGCGCGTACTCGGCAGAGGTGCCGACGGTGAGCGTACCGTCCTTGACGAGTGCGTACTCCTTGGAGCCGTCGACCTTCTCGACCTTCACGTCGTCAGAGCTGCTGGAACCGGCATCGGAACCAGAGGTAGCGTTGGACGAGCCGCAGCCCGTCAGTGCAAGGGCGAGCGCCATGGCACCCGTGGCGGCAAATGCGCCAAGCTTCTTGAGCTTCATAATCAGTCTCCTTCCGGTGACCTCGTTTGATTCAGAGGTCTGCAAAAACTGTTGGCTATTATGCACCCGGAATTACGAATCTGCAATGAGAAAACTGATTGAAACAAACCCATAACGTGAATGGAATACTCTACTTTGTGACAGTCATTACTGCTGCAATGACCTTAATAGTCTAATTTCAGCTGCATAACCTGCAAGTTCGTTCGGAGTCTCCAAAATAAACGGCAGCGAACGCAAGTGGCCATTCGATACAATATTCTGCATAACCTGCATACCGCCACCAAATTCCTCGCTGCCAAGGTATCCCTTGCCGATGCACTCGTGACGATCTTTATGGGCGCCACAAGGGTTCTTCGAATCGTTGATGTGTACGGCATGCAAGCGATCGATACCCACCACGCGGTCGAACTCGTCGAGTACGCCGTCCAGATCATGGATGATGTCGTAGCCGGCATCGCTCACATGGCAGGTGTCCAAACAAACGCCCAGCTTATCGGACAGCTCTGGGCACTTGGCGGCAACGCCCTTGATAATGCACGCCAGCTCCTCAAAGCTGCGGCCCACCTCGGTGCCCTTGCCGGCCATGGTCTCGAGCAGCACCGTCGTCTGCTGGCCCTCAAACATCATCTGGCACAGGGTGTCGACGATCATCTGAATGCCGGCGTCGGAGCCCTGCCCCACATGCGCACCGGGATGGAAGTTGTAGTAGTTGCCGGGCAGCGCTTCCATGCGCTGCAGATCCTCGGCCATGGCCTCCAGGGCAAACTCGCGCGCTCGCTCCTTAGCGGAGCAGGGGTTATAGGTATAAGGGGCATGCGCCACCAGCGGTCCAAAGTCGTTTTGCGTCATAAGCTCGCGCAGAGCCGCCACGTCATCCATGTCAAGGTCTTTTGCCTTGCCACCGCGCGGGTTGCGCGTAAAGAATGCAAAGGTATTGGCGCCAATGGACAACGCCGTCTCCCCCATTGCCCGATAGCCCTTCGTCGTCGAAAGATGACACCCGATCGTCAGCATCTCCAACTCCCCCTCATCAGTTGCGGTGAAATACGGTCTATTGGTGCCTTATTTTGGCGCAAACAGACCGTATTCCACCGCAAGTTATAAAAGGGGCATCAGGGGCAAAGGCCTCCAAGGCATTCCAGGCGCTGGCGCCATGCCCCCACGCCCTAAAGTTTCAAGCGAATCGCATCGATGATGTGTGCACAGCGCTGCGTGGCGGCAAGGGGCATGACGGGACTCTCGAGTTTCCCCGCCTGAATGAGCTGCGTCGCATGCTGGATTTCGCCGAAGAAATCATCGATCTCAAACGGGGCATTTATTTCTAGCGTTCGACCGTCGGAATACTTCACATGGGCGAGCTCGGGGCGATGGAGACGCTCGATTTCCAACGAGCCTCGCTCACAGGCAATCGTTAAGCGGCTTTCATATGTTGCTTTGCCGTCGCACACCATATGAATGGGTATACCGCCGACGCTCATACAGATCTCGTCGGCCCAATCGACGCGGCCGCCCGATACGTCACGCCAGCGAACTTCACGGGACGAAACCTCGCAAGCGCCCGCGAGCAAATCCTCAAACCAACCGACTGCATAGCAGCCCATGTCATATAGGCAGCCGCCCTGCAACGGATCAAGCAGATAGCCCGAAGGAGACTCGCCGTAATCAAGCTTTTGCACGCTTTCAATCGAGACAATTCGGCCAAGCTCACCCGACGCAAGCAAGTCCTTCACGCGAGTGCGCATCGGGCAAAACCGATTCTTCATCGCCTCCATAAACAGCACGCCGCGCTCACAAGAGGCGGAGGCAATCGAGAGAGCCTCTTCCTCACTCAAAACGGCCGGCTTTTCGCACAGCACGGCCTTTCCGGCGCGCAGCGCGCAACAGGCCCAACGCGTATGCATGCCATGCGGAAGAGCCAAGTAGATTGCGTCGACATCGGGGTCGGCAATCAGCGCATCATAAGCCGCATCGCCGTTATCGTCGACCGAGGCATGGCCATGCGCAGCATCGATCGAAAACGCTCGGCAAAATTCCTCGACATGTGCAGGAGTGCGACCGGCCGCAGCCACCAGCCGTGCCCCGTCGACCTTCTTGAGCGACGATGCAAATCGATGAGAAATGTGCCCAGCGCCCAAAATGCCCCAACGAACCTCACGCGAATCATTACGTAAACCTCGGTCACCCACGATAGCCTCCCATCAGTTGCGGCAAAATAGTTCCTGCTATCGCCCTATTCTGCCGCAAACAGGAACTATTCCATCACAAGATATAAAAGGGTCATGAGGAGCGAGTTTTGCTGAAGACTTTAAGCATGGCCGTTACGGGGCCCGGCTGGAAGCGTCGGCGCACGTCATCGAGACGCTCGGGGATATCGATATGCTGTGGGCAGTGGCGCGCGCATTTGCCGCACTTGACGCAATTGCTCACCAGCTTGGCCTCGCTTGTACGCACCGCGCTCGCCGTAAAGTACTGCGATAGACCCGTAAACCAGCTGTGCGCATAACTCGCGTTGTAGGCGGCAAAGCAGCCGGGAATGTTGATACCCTTGGGACATGGCATGCAGTAGCCGCATCCCGTGCAGGGCACACGGTTCGATTTCTCAAACTCCATCAACACGCGCGCAATCGTGTCGAGCTGGTTGGCAGTCATCGAATTCGGCAACACGAGGTCTGCCAGTGACGAATTCTCGTCCACCTGCGCGGTATCGGTCATACCCGAAAGCAGCATCGTCACCTGAGGATGATTCCACACCCACGAAAGACCCCAGGCGGCAGGAGTGCTCAAATGCGGGTCACGGGCACTATCGAGCACAGCGCGGGCCCGTGGCGGCAGCTTGCCCGCTAAACGCCCGCCCAGCAGCGGCTCCATCACAAACACCGCGAGGCCTCGCTCGGCGGCGGCCATGAGTCCCGCCGTTCCCGCTTGGTAATGCTCGCCGGCATAGTTGTACTGGATCTGGCAAAAATCCCAGTCATATGCGTCAAGCATCGTAAGGAAGTCCGCCGCGCTGCCGTGGTACGAAAAACCAATCTGGCGAATGCGCCCCGCCGCCTTTTGATGCGCGATCCAGTCCTCGATGCCCAACGCCACCACACGTTCCCACTGGGCGGGCGAGGTAATGTTGTGCATGAGGTAATAGTCGATACGGTCGGTCCGCAGGCGACGCAGCTGCTCGTCGAAGAACCGGTCGAAATCCTCCGCGCATTTGCACGAAGCATGCGGCAGCTTGGTTGCGAGCAAAACCTGGTCGCGCAAGCCCAGGCGCTCAAGCGACGCACCCACGCACGCCTCGTTACCGGGATAGAGATAGGCCGTGTCCAGGTAGTTAATCCCCTGCTCCACCGCACGGGAGATGATGGCGTCGGCAGTCTTCGCATCCGGGCGTCCCGGCGCACCGGGAAACCTCATGCAGCCCAGCCCCAACGCCGAGATACGGTTGCCGCTTTTGGGGTCAACGCGATATTGCACGGCCCCTCCCTTCGCCATCGGTGCCCCGGTCACGCGAAACACAATGGTCACGCAGCCGAAACATCGTGGAATCGCAATCGAGAACGTATCGTAACGCAGCAGAAATCGAGCCGTCACGGCACCGCTTTAACATCAGCAAAAAGCCCGATGAAAGGAGTCGCCCATGCCCGCGCTCGACCTTTGGAACCTCGCATCCCAGCTCAAAAGCATCGATTATCGCTGGGTCGACCTCACCCACACGCTCTCGTGCGACACCCCGCACTGGTTTGGCTTTAAGCCGTTTGAGTCCACCAAGCTCTTCGACTATCTGCCAAACACGCCCGGGGACATGCTCGCGCCCATGCGCTGCTTTCAGTATTCGGTCGCCTCGCAATACGGCACCCACGTCGATGCACCGCGCCACTTCCATGTCGACGGCCGCTCCCTTTCCGAGATCGAGCCCATCGAGTTTATGCATCCGCTCTGCGTGATCGACAAGCACGAGGAATGCGCCGCAAACCCCGACTTTATCCTGACCGTCGAGGACCTTAAAGCCTGGGAGGACGAGCACGGCCGTATTCCCGAGGACGCCTTTGTCGCCTTCCGCTCCGATTGGTCCAAGCTGGCCGACCTCGAGAACAAGGACGAGGACGGTCAGCCCCACTACCCCGGTTGGAACCTCGACGCCATCAAGTGGCTTGTTGAAGAGCGCAACATCGGCGCTATCGGCCACGAGCCGGCAGACACCGACCCGGCGAGTGTGACCACGCGCGAGGACGCCTATCCCTACCCCGGCGAGCAATACATCCTCTCGGTCGACCGCTATCAGATCGAGGTCATGGACCATCTGGACGAGCTCCCCGCCACAGGCGCCGTCATCTTCTGTACCTTCCCCAAGGTTCGCGATGGCGTCGGATACCCCGCGCGCGTCTTTGCGGTCTGCCCCGCGGCGTAAGCGCACAGCGCATCCGTTCTTCTATATATTCGCCGTCCCGCATATGCAAGGCGCTCCGGCGGCTTACAATCCATCAGGCGCCCCTACGCGGGCGCCTTTTATATGGGGAGATGATTCACATGCAGATCAACAAGGTTGCCTTTATCGGCAAAGGCGGTGTCGGCCTGCTCTACGGCAGCATGATCGCCCAGGCGCTCGGCAACGACGCCGTAGAATACGTCATGGACGATGCACGCTTCGAGCGTCACGCAAACGACGCGCTCACCGTCAACGGCAAGCCTTGCGCGCTCAAGTCCGTCCGTGCCAGCGAGGCCATGCCCGCCGATCTGGTTATTCTCACGGTTAAGACGACCGGTCTCGATCAGGCACTCAAGACCATGGAGCGCATCGTGGGCCCCAATACGCTCATTGCCTCGCTGTGTAACGGCATCACCAGCGAGCAAAAAATCGCTGAGCGCTTTGGCTGGGAGCACACCGTCCTCGGAATCTGCCAGGGCATGGACGCGGTATTCCTCAACGGCGAGCTCACTTTTACCAATACCGGCGAGATTCGCTTTGGCGCGGCAGCCGGCACCGACCCTGCGACCGTCGCCGCCATTGATGAGCTCTACACGCGCTGTGGCATCGCCCACACCGTCGAAGCCGACATCGCACGCCGCATGTGGGCCAAGCTCATGCTCAACGACGGCATCAACCAGACCTGCATGGCCTACGGCGGCACGTACGGAAGCGCCACGGAGCAGGGTTCCGAGCAACGTCGTTGCTTTGTTTCCGCCATGCGCGAGACGCTTGCGGTCGCCAACGCCGAAGGCATCGGGCTAACCGAGGCAGATCTGACGCAGATGGTGCACCTCATCGAGGGGCTCGACCCTGCCGGCATGCCGTCAATGGCGCAAGACCGCGTCGCAAGACGCAAAACCGAAGTCGAGGAGTTCGCGGGCACCATTTGCCGCCTGGCAGCCAAGCACGATATCCAGGCGCCGCAGAATGAATGGCTCTATCAGCGTATTCGCGAAATCGAGACAAACTGGTAGCGCCCGATTCGCCACGTCAACAGACTCAACAGCAAGGCCGCCGCAAGGAGCACTCCCCTTACGGCGGCTTTCATCTTCATCTATAGCCCGCAGTCAGCTTCTCGATGACTAGAGCTGCGACTCTGGAGCTTCGTCCTCGTCATCGCGGCAAAGAACCACACCGGCGCTGCCCAGCAATGCAGCGGCGATCAGCGCACCGACCACGATAGGAGCAGCCCCGCATGACCCCTGCATGCCCGCAACGAGCGCGGCCGTAGGGCCAAGACATCCAAGCATCAATGCGGTGGCGGCAACGGCGATATCTCGAGCGTTCACAAGACCACTTCCTCCAAGAGAAAGACCTTATTTCTCATGAACTAGTGTGCCCCGCATCCATATGCGCGGCGTACCGCCACGGTAAGGGCTCTGTTAGCTCAAGCGCACAGAAAAGACGGGGGTCTTTACATTAGCTCGAAAGCAACGTAGAGACCCCCGTCCGTCATACGACTATAGGCTTATGGCTCATTACCAACCGGTGTAGTAGTCGGTGGTTCCGGCAGCGCAGCCAGAGTCATAGACCTTACAATCGCCCTTGGAGCCCGTAAAGGTCGAGCCCTGGGCCATATCGCCCGCAGCCACAACGTAATAGCCATCGGAATCACGCCAGAAGCCCTCGGAATCCTGGGTCCACTCACCCGTGCGATAGTGGTAAAGCACATTGCTGCTGTAATACGTCTCACGGCGACCGTTATAGTTATTGACGCCGGCAGAACGCGTCAAACCCGACCCGTTCGCATAAGACGCGGCAGACGTGTAAGACGAGCCATAGCCAACGTTGTAATACGAAGCCTGTGCGGCCTGAGCAGCTTCAGCAGCCTCCGCCTCGGCGGCAGCGGCCTCGAGCGCTTCGCGCTTGGCATTCTCAAGCGCAGTGCGCAGCTCATCGAGCTCGGTCGACTTCGCGTCGACCTCCCCCATCGTCAAAAGGCTGCCCGCACCATCGATACAACCCTGCAGCACAGCGCGCTCGTCATCGGTGGCATAGTCACCATACATGTTTAGGATAATCTGAGCGCGCATTTCAAGGGAATCGCGCTTGGCCTCCATCGAGGCGTTCCACTCCTGCATAGAGCCATAACCATCGCCGCGATAATCAACGGGCTGTACCAGCGTCGTCTCGGACGGCGTAGATCCAACCGTATCGGACAGTGTTGCGGCGTGGGCATCAGTTGCACCGGCGCCCGCCAAAAGTGCCACGGTCAGAGCGGCGGAAAGGGCAGCGGCTTTCGGTTTTCGTGAATCGATCCTCATGTAGCTGGAAACCTCCGTAGTGCGTTTTTGCTGCGTTTGAGCTGCGTGTGATTCGATCGCGCTGCATAGTACCTCGAGCAAATCGCGACCTGCGGTTTTACTCAAAAGGCGCACGTCAATTGCGTAAAACTCACATCCTCTCAACAGGAGTTTTCCACAACTCGAATGCATAAAGCATGCCAAAAACCCTGTAATAGCGCCCTTCCTATGCAAAAAAGGCGCCTGCGCAACCATTGCTTGCACAGGCGCCTTGAGCAGGCATTTTATGCAGTTATACCTATCGAGTCGCAAGGGGTCCTTGCACAAGTCGCCTTACTCGTCCAGCGCGGCGAAGGCCTGCTTCAGATCCCAAATGATGTCCTCGGCGTTCTCGGTACCGATGGAAAGACGGATCGTGGAGGGCGTGATGTTCTGCTCGGCGAGCTCCTCGGCAGAGAGCTGGGAGTGCGTGGTGGTAGCCGGGTGCACGACGAGCGACTTGACGTCGGCCACGTTGGCGAGCAGCGAGAACACCTGCAGATGATCGATGAACTTCCAAGCTGCCTCCTGGCCACCCTTAATCTCAAAGGTGAAGATCGAAGCGCCGCCGTTGGGGAAGTACCTCTGATAGAGCTCGTGATCGGGGTGCTCAGGCAGGCTCGGGTGGTTCACCTTGGCGACATGGCTGTCACCAGCCAGGAACTCAACGACCTTCTTGGTGTTCTCGACATGGCGGTCGACGCGCAGCGACAGGGTCTCGGTGCCCTGGAGCAGGACCCAGGCGTTGAACGGGCTGATGCAGGCACCCTCGTCGCGCAGCAGGATGGCGCGGACATAGGTTGCGAAGGCGGCGGGACCGGCAGCCTCGGCAAACGAAACACCATGGTAGGAGGGGTTGGGCTCAGCGATCTGGGCGTACTTTCCGCTCGCCTTCCAATCGAAGTTACCGCCGTCGACGATCACACCGCCCAGCGAGGTGCCGTGGCCGCCGATGAACTTGGTTGCGGAGTGGACAACGATGTTGGCGCCATGCTCCAGCGGACGGAACAGATACGGGGTGCCGAAAGTGTTGTCGACGACAACCGGCAGACCGTGCTTCTTGGCGATCTCGGAGATGGCGTCGATGTTGGGGATGTCAGAGTTGGGGTTGCCGAGCGTCTCGAGATAGATGACCGTGGTGTTGTCCTTGATGGCACCCTCAACCTCTTCCAGGTTATGAGCATCGACAAACGTGGTCTCGACGCCAAACTGGGAGAGCGTATGCTCGAGCAGGTTGTAGGAACCACCGTAGATGGTCTTCTGAGCCACCACGTGGTCACCAGCCTGGGCAAGAGCCTGCAGGGTATAGGTGATGGCAGCAGCGCCGGAGGCGACGGCAAGACCGGCCACGCCACCCTCGAGTGCGGCGATACGGTCCTCGAAGACGCCCTGGGTGGAGTTGGTCAGACGGCCGTAGATGTTACCGGCGTCGGCAAGACCAAAGCGGTCGGCGGCGTGCTGGGAGTTGCGGAACACATAGCTCGTGGTCTGGTAGATAGGCACGGCGCGGGAGTCGGATGCGGGGTCGGCGCTCTCCTGGCCAACATGAAGCTGCAGGGTATCGAAACCAAAGGTGTGCTCGGGGTTGTTGATGAACTGGCTCATGATGATCTCCTTGATCGAACGAAAGTAAATAAATAAGAGAAGAGTAAGTCGCTGTCTCCTGATCACGCCAACGGGCGCAAACAGGAGCCCGGCATTCGTCTTGGCAAGCAGTTCATATGCGGTCCTCCCTTTGACATCCCGGTTCCGTGGTCGGCTTAATTACCTACCGCCTTTGTGTGTTTTGAATAGTACGAGCATTGTTTCGCTCGGTCAATCACTTAAAAGCGCTAACCTGTTATCGGTTTTTTAGATAGCTATCGAAAGGACGGGCACCGATGACCCTCCAGCAGCTTCGTTTTCTGATCGCCGTGGCAGAGTCCGGCTCAATCAACGCCGCAGCTCAGCGCCTCTATACCGCTCAGTCCAACATCTCAAACGCCGTCAAAAGCCTAGAACAAGAGCTCCATCTGGAGATCTTTACGCGCTCCAGCCGCGGCGTCACGCTCACCAACGACGGCACCGAGCTTTTGGGCTATGCGCGCCAGGTCGTAGAGCAGGCCGACATGCTCGAGGCACGCTACGAGGACGGTGGCACCCCGCAAGCCCGCCTCGCCATTTCCGCCCAGCACTACGCCTTTTCGGTCGAGGCCTTTGTCAACGTAGTCGAGCGCTGCCGCGACAGCAAGTTCGAGTTCATCATGCGCGAGACCACCACATCGCAGATCATCGATGACGTCCGTGCGTTTCGCAGCGATATCGGCATTCTGTATCTGGATGACTTTAACGCCCGCGTTCTGCAGAAGGCCTTCGCCGATGCCCGCGCAAGCTTCCATCCCCTATTCGACGCGACGGTCCACGTCTTCGTTAGCGAGCGCCACCCGCTCGCACGCCGCCCGCAACTGTCCCTTGCCGACCTCACGCCCTATACGCGCTACAGCTTTGAGCAGGGAACCTCAAACTCCTTCTATTACGCCGAGGAACCTTTTAGCTATATCCCTTGCGACCGCAACATACGAATCTCAGACCGCGGAACACTTACTAACTTACTTATCACGTCGAACGGTTACACCCTGTCGACCGGTGTCCTCTCCAATGAAATGCAATGGGGCATGGCATCGATCCCGCTAGCAGACGCCCCAACGATGCACGTTGGCTACATCATGCACGACGAGCGCAAGCCCTCTCTCCTCTTGCAGCAATACCTCGACGAGCTCAACCGCATCATCCATGCCAACTAACAGTCGGAAGACGGGGTAGAAATCGTAGATTGCTGGCCCCCGGCGGGCATGGCGCTACAATGGTCACTCACATGAAATGCACTCAACGAAAGGAAGCCCGTGAAGGTCATCATCTACACCGACGGCTCGGCCCGATCAAATCCGGGACGCGGCGGCTACGGCGCCGTGCTCAAATACACCAACCCCGCCGGCAAGACCTTCACCTCCGAGCTTTCGCGCGGCTACGCCAAGACCACCAACAACCGCATGGAACTCATGGCGGTCATCGTGGCGCTCGAGGCGCTCAACCGCCCTTGCGAGGTCGAAGTCCATTCCGATTCGCAGTATGTCGTCAACGCCTTTAACAAGCACTGGATCGACGGCTGGAAAAAGCGCGGATGGAAAACCGCCAACAAGCAACCCGTCAAGAACCGCGACCTGTGGGAGCGCCTACTCACCGCCAAAAGCAAGCACAAGGTTGAGTTCATCTGGGTTAAGGGTCACGCCGGTCACGAGCTCAACGAGCGCTGCGATGAGCTCGCCACCACGGCGGCCGACGGCAGCAACCTCGATATCGACGCCGGCTTTAACGAGAGCGACCTGTAATAGCGTTTTCGCGCAGCTTTATATCCCCACGCGCTACACTCATCCTGTAGACCAAACAACGCAAGGGGGACGTATGCTGCGCATCGCGACCATCGGCACATCCATGATCACCGACGACTTTATCCAAGTCGTCAACGCCAACGATCAAGCCGCGTTTGTGGGCACGCTTTCACGCGATGCCAATCGCGGTGCCGCCTTTACCGCCGAGCGCGGTGGCGAGCGAAACTTTACTTCACTCGATGAGCTCGCGGCAGCCGCCGACGTCGACGCCGTCTATATCGGCAGCCCTAACGCACTTCACTACGAGCAGGCCCTTGCCTGCATCGCCGGTGGCAAGCACGTCATCGTCGAGAAGCCCTTCTGCGCCACCGAAGCGCAGGCGCTGGAAGTCTTCCGCGCTGCCGAGGCGGCAGGTGTCGTGGCCCTCGAGGCCATGCGTCCCCTCCACGACCCCGCCTTCCACGCCATCGAGGACGCCCTGGGCGAGATCGCCCCCATCCGCCGCGCCTCATTGCGCTTTGGCAAATATTCCTCGCGCTACAACGAGATTCTCGCGGGACGCGCCACCAATATCTTCGACTGCAATATGGCATCGGGTTCCCTCATGGACATTGGCGTCTACACCGTCGAGCCCATGGTCGAGATTTTCGGCATGCCCTCCGGCCTTACGAGCATGGCTACTCTGCTCGACCCCGCCACGCGACAGCTCACGCACGGCCCCATCGACGGCTGCGGTTCCATCCTCGCCAGCTACGGCGGTGGCCGTATCTCCGTCGAGCTCGCGCACTCCAAAATAACGAATGACCTGCTGCCCTCGCAGATCGAAGGCGAGCGTGGCACTATCCAGATCGACCATCTGTCCACGCCCCGCAACGTCCGCATCGACTATCGCGGCGATGTCGTACGCGGCTCGGCGACCGAGGCACCGCGCGAACAGGGCGACAACGGCCGCGTGCTCGACCTGCCCAAATCGAGCAACACTATGGAATACGAACTCACAGACTTTATCACCGCCATCGGCGGCATCGATAACGTTAAGGAAGAGATTTGGGAGACCCCGGCGGGACGTCACGAACTTGGCCACTACCGCGATGTCACGCTCGTCTCATTGCGCATCATGGATGCCGTGCGCCAGCAGGCCGGCATTACCTTCCCGTCCGACGCAGGCAAGCAGGCCTAGCGATGGGCTTCTTCGATGCGTTCTTCTCCAGCGTCACCGGCGGCAGTCGAGAGCCTCAAAAACCATCAAACATTGAGCTCGAGTTGCGCCGCAGGCTTACTGTGCTCGCAAGCGACGAGGCCACTCAAGACACTCCCCTGCGCTATTTCCTGCGCTGGGCGGGGCAAGTCCAGGGCGTTGGTTTTCGCTTTACCAACACCAACCTCGCGCAGGCACACGCACTCACCGGCTGGGTGCGCAACATGGAAGACGGCTCGGTCGAGATGGAGATACAGGGAGCTCCGGCAAACATCCTATCTCATCTCGAGGCGCTTCATGCCTCCTACGAGCGCATGGGAACGCGTTTTCGCCTCGTAGAAGCCCAGGCCCAAGCCCCACTTGCCAATGAAGACAGTTTCATTCCTCGTTATTAGTATTGTGTGCTAAATACGGTATCATTTACCTACGACCGTTGATAGAAAAGAGGCGAGGCGCATGGCGGTGCAAAGAAGGAATACCAGGCAGCGAAAGCTGGTTCTTGACGCCGTGCGCCAAAGCTACAACCATCCCACCGCCGACGAAATCTACAACGTCGTGCGCGCACAGGATGACAAAATCAGCCGTGGCACGGTCTACCGCAACCTCAACCTCCTGGCCGATGCCGGGGAGATCCTCTCCATCAAGACACCAGGCGGCAGCCGCTTCGATCGCACGATCGAGCCGCATGCGCATATCATCTGCACCTCGTGCAGCCGCGTCATCGATGTACCGCTCCCCTTCGATGCCCAACTCGACACCAAGGCGTCCGAGCAAATCGGTTGGAGCGTCATCTCGCACTACACCATCTTCGAGGGTCTCTGCCCCGACTGCCGGTAGATGTTTGGGACATGTCTACTCAGCAAGTAGACGACGCAGCTCTTCTTCGACCGTGCACACGTAGTGGACACGGTCATTGACACCACGCATGGTGGGGCTGCAGCTCTCCATCAGATAGGGATGGCCCACCACGTTGAGCATGTCGCGATCGTTTTCGTTATCTCCAAACGCCATCATTTCGTCAGGCGAGATCCCCAGTGCACGGCCATAATCGGCAAGCGCGGACCCCTTGCCCGAACCGAAACCGATAAAGTCCGTCCATTCGGTTCCCGACGTCATCACGTCAACACGGTCGCTAAAGAGGCACTCAAAATACTCCAGCGCCGCCGGCTGCTCCGCCTCGGGCGTCTGGAAGGCAATCTTAATGACATTCTCGTCAATGTCTTCGGGACGGTCGACTACCGCCACATCACAATGGACCTCATAACGCAGGTGGTCAACAAACGCATCGTTGCCGCTCATGGTGTAGAGGTGTCCCTCGCACGAAAGGGTCACGTCGGCATGGGGGTAGGCGACCACGGCATTCGCGATATCCATCGCCAGATCACGCTCCATAGAGCGCTTGACGACGGCACGCCCCTCGCTCATGACCAGGGCGCCGTTTTCGCACACATAGGCAAGCTCGTCTGCCACCGGGGCAAACAGGTAACGCAAGCTCGCATATTGACGGCCACTCGCCGGCATAAACACGATACCGCGACGATGCAACTCATCGATGAGCTCAAAGGCCTCGGGGCGTGGCTCGCGCTCCCCCGGATGCAGCAACGTGCCATCCAAATCGCAGGCGATCAGCCTGATTCCCTCGAGACCCATATGTTCCCCCAAAGCATCTCATCAGAAGTAAGACGGACTTTGAATAGCTACCTCTCAAAGTCCGTCTTACGCATACGCACGCTAACCGCGCGCCTTCTTTACGATCGTAAAGTCTGGAGCCATACTCACAACAACATCCGCCGCGCTCGATGCAAAGCGTCGACTGGCATCGAGCTCGCATGTGACCACCGAGAGCCGAACGCCTTCGATGCCCCGGAGCATGCGACCCAAAACCGGTTGCGCCGGCGTATACATGCGCACGGTATGCTCGTCCGAATCGCCTCGGAAGAGCGGCGCATGCATATTGCCGATCTCCCAGCACGCATGCGCGAGCGCAATCGGATCCATGCGGTCGACTTCGACCAAATAGACCTCGGCGCTGCGTAGGCGCACGACAACCGCCACAGGTACCATGCCCGTACAGTCGATGGCAAGCACATCGCCATCGACAAGGCGAACGCCATCGGCAGCGCCCAGCCGAATATCGACCGTACGCCCCAGCTCCGTCATGCCCACGAATGTGCGGGCATCGGCCTGGTCCCAATCGAGCAGCAGCTCATCGACCTCAAAGACACCGCCCAGCTCCCGGCGAAGCAAAAGCTCATAGGACGGGTCGTTGAGATTTCCGAGGCACGCTGTCGAAACCAGATTTGCAGGCATAGCCTAGTCCTCGACCTCGACGAGCTCGATGTCAAAGTTGAGATCCTTGCCGGCGAGCTCGTGATTGGCGTCGAGCGTCACGGCCTCGGGCGTCACATCGATGACAAAGGCAGGGACGGGCATGCCACTCGGCGTGGACAGGAAGAGCTTCATGCCCTTCTCGATCTGCTCGATGTTGGGAACCTGCTCGGCTGGGAAGGTAATAACCATCTCGGGATTGTGCTCACCGTAGGCATCGGCCGCAGGAATGTGTACGGACTTCTTCTCGCCTACCTGCATATCGATAACGGCGGCATCGAAGCCCTTGATCATCTGACCGGCACCGCAGGTGAACTCCAGCGGCTCACCGCGATCGTAGGAGCTATCGAACTGCGTGCCGTCGTCGAGCGTGCCGCGATAATGGGTCTTGACCTTCTTGCCCTGGTTGGACATGGTAACCTCCGTAATAAGGGCGGCGCACAACGCGGGCCGCCATGAACATATGGCGCTAACTATACCCTAGTCATACAATTCAAAGACAGTTTGCAAAGAAACGCTGCAACCGGAGGAACCATGGCATATCCCGTATTTGACTTGCACTGCGACACCGCCGACCGCATCGGCTGGGCCACGCTCGATCTCGACCTGCGCTTTACCGCCGGCACCGACGGTTATTTCCCCGGCGACGAAACACATCCGCAAGATTTCGACCTCATCGAGGGCAACGCCTGCGCCATCTCGCTCGCAAAGATCGGCAACACGCCGTGGGCACAGTGCTTCGCCACGTTTGTCCCCGACGAGATTCCCACCGCCCACGCCGCACGCTTCCAAGCACAGATCATGGCGCACATGAGCGGCCAGGCAATGCTCAACCACGACCGCATGGTCAACGTACGCAGCGCCGCTGACATTCGCCCTGCACTCAAAGACGGCAAGGTCGCCTGCATCCACACCATCGAAAACGCCACGTTCTTTGCCGAGGACCCCGCGCTGATCGAGGTGCTCAAGAGCCTGGGCGTACTCATGTCATCGCTCAGCTGGAACGCGCAGGGACCGCTCGCGAGCGGCCACGACACCCACGCCGGCCTCACCGCCGCCGGCATCGAGGCGCTCACGCAGATGGAGCATGCCGGCATGGTACTCGACGTCTCCCACCTCAACGACGAGTGCTTTGACGAGGTTGTCGCCCACGCCACGCGCCCCTTCGTCGCCAGTCACTCCAACTCCCGTGCGGTTTGCGGCGTCAAGCGCAACCTCACCGACGACCAGTTCCGTACCATTCGCGACATGGGCGGTATCGTCGGCCTCAACTACTGCAGCGAGTTCCTTTCCAACGACGCAACCGACAAGACCGCCGCAGACGTCACCTTCGACCAGCTGGCGGCACATATCGAGCACTGGCTCGACCTGGGCGGCGAGGACGTCATCGCGCTCGGCGGCGACTGGGACGGCGCCACTGTGCCCGCTTTCCTCTCCGATGCCAGCATGATGCCCGAGTTCCAGAACATGCTCTCCAAGCACTTTGGCAAGACCGTGATGCAAAAACTCTGCAGCGACAACGCGCTTGCCTTCTTTGAGCGTTATTAATTTCACATCCCTTGAGCGGGCCGGCATGCCGAACGGTCGGTATGCCGGCCCGTCCCCAATCTGAAGGACCGCTTTTGACGCAGCAATTTATGATTTCCGTACCCCGACCGGATGGGACGCCCATCCCCGTCGTCGTTACCAAAAAGCGCGTCAAGAACTTCAACCTACGCGTCACATCGAGCGGTGAGGTCCACGCCAGCGCACCGCTCGGCGCCAGCCGCGAGCGTATCGAAACGTTTGTGAAGCGCAACAGCGCCTGGATTATCAGCCGACTTGCCCAGCGCGAGCAACGTCAGGCGACGGTGCGAGAGCCGCTCAGCCCCCACTCGATCATTGCGCTTTGGGGCAAGCCCATTACGGTACAGGACGCACTCGACCACAACTTTGCATCACCCGCACCGCGACCCAAGCAGGCCACCTTCGCAAGTTTTATGGGTACCGATGAGCCGGGCGAACACCCACAGTCCAAGCGGCACGCAATCCTCGACTGTCTAACGTCCGATGAGCTCCAAGCCCGCATCGACCAGCTCTATGCATCCGAAGTCACATCGGCGCTGCGCGATATGGTGCACGCATACAAAATCGCAATGGGTGTCGCCGTTTCCCGCGTTTCCGTGCGGAGCATGAAAACGCGTTGGGGCTCCTGCACGCCCAAATCCGGCGCCATTCGCATCGCGCGCGAGCTCGCCGCCTACCCCGTCGAATGCCTCGACATGGTTGTCGCCCACGAGCTCGTCCACTTGCTCGAACCAAGCCACAATCAGCGGTTTCACGCCCTGCTCGACACGTACTGCCCCAATAATAGAGCTCTGTCGCAACGGCTCAAACAACCACCCATAAAGACGTATTAGAACCGGTTAGCGCACGCGCTCGATCTCGACACCGCAGCTTGCCAGGGGAAGACCAACGGGCGCCCAAGGCTTATCGAGTTTAATACGCACACCAAGCAGCAAGGGATAACGACGCAACAGCATCGAGGCCACACCCTCGGCCGCGGCCTCGATGAGCTTAAACGTATGCTCGCGCAGATAGCCGTCGACATCATGGCACACCGAACCGTAATCAATCGAGGCATCAAGGTTATCGTGCTCCCCTGCCGCGCGCAGATCGGCATAGAGCACCAAGGACACGACAAACTTCTGCCCCAGGGTGTTCTCCTCGGGATACACGCCGTGGTTGGCAAAGACCTCGAGACCGTCGATAGCAATGCGGTCGGCATGGCGCAGGTCGTCATAGCTCACATGGGGCACCGCCGTAGCAGTAGAAATGTCACCCCTGCCACGACGGGCAAGCTCGGCACCCTCGGTCTTGGTTGCATTCTCGGGCAGCTTTTTGTTAGTCATCGCGATCGTCTCCTTCGTTCAGAACCCCGACCGCGCATACCGACTACACGCGAATCGACAGGTTCTTTTTATCATCGCTCCAGTTGCAGGCATTGCGCGCAGGGCATGCAAAACAGGCGCGCGACGCTTTGTCGGCCGCATAAAGCAGACGCTCGAGCGGCTGGCTGTTCACGCGCAGCTTTCGATGGCCCAGAATGGCCGTCTTAATGGCTGCGGCATCTGCCGGCTCAAACGCCACGTCTTCGGGCATGCCGCCAAGAATCGCATCAGCGACGCGTTCGCTTGCAACATCATGGGATATACCCGATTCATACTGTTCATCTTTGCCGATATCGTGAAGAAGTGCCGTGGCATAGATGACCTCGCGGTCAAATCCGAGCTGCTCCTCAAGATTCTTAATCCACATAATGCGCGCGACATCCAGCAGATGGTCAATACCGTGGCGGCAAAAGATGCGCCCCGATTCCAACTGTGCAATGTTGCCCAGATGCCGCCGGAACAGCCCATTGGCACAGATGTAATCAATGCGAGGCATGGCACCAAAGGGAGTCAGGCCCGAAGCCATAAAGCCGCGACGCGGCGTCCCCTCATCGGTCTTCGATGCAAAGTCGTTGACGACTCTCATGGTTAGCGACCCAGCATCCTAAAGAATCGCTCCTCGAGCGACGGATCGGTCTCAAAGACGCCGCGACGAGCAAGCGTTACGGTCTTGGTACCGGGCTTTTGCACGCCGCGCATGGTCATGCACATATGCTCGGCTTCCATCAGCACGATCGCCCCTTGGGGGGCAAGATATTCCATGAGGGCATCGGCAACCTGTGCACACAGCTGCTCCTGCAGCTGCAGACGACGGGCATAGACCTCAACCGTGCGAGCAAGCTTAGACAGACCCGCCACGCGACCGTTAGGGATATAGCCAATGGCAGCCTTGCCATAAAACGGCAGCAGATGGTGCTCGCACAGCGAGTAGAACGTGATGTCGCGCTCGATAACCAAATCGTTCGAAGCGACGGCAAAAGTTTTGGACAGATGCTCCTCGCCACTCTGGTCCATACCGCCGGCGATCTCGCCATACATGCGGGCAACGCGCGCCGGCGTCTCCAGCAGGCCCTCACGAGTTGGGTCCTCGCCTATACCTTCAAGTAGCAGCTTAATGGCAGTCTCGACTTTTTCCTGATCGACCATCTGGGCCTCACTTTTTTCGATTTCGCGTTCGCGCTATGGTACCACGCCCTCCGGCATCGGACACAAGCTACATAGTATGGGTCGAATAGACCGGATCGTCCCGCCAAAGCTCCACGGCGTCGCAAAGCGCAACGTTCTCGCGCTCGGCACGGGCACGCGTGGCGTTCATATCAATCACGCGCTGATTGCTCGAGCCCCTAAAGCGCAACGAGATATCATACAGATCCTGAACGAACGGACCGTCCACCAACATATCGAGACAGGCAAGGATACGGTCCGTCACCTCGGTATGGTGACGACCGCCCAGCATAAGCTCCTCGAGCACGTCGCCGGTAAAGCACCAAATGGTCTTCCCCGACCCCACAGGATAAGCGGCACGAACACGCTCAATAAAATCAACGAGCCCCGCCTGGTTCTCGGGTTCCATGGGCTCCCCGCCCAGAATCGTCAGGCCATCAATAAAGGGATGATCGAGACTCTCGATGATTTTGTCCTCGACGGCACGATCGAACGGCTCGCCCGCAGCAAAGTCCCACGCAACAGAGTTAAAGCAGTTCTTGCACCCACGACGGCACCCGCTCACAAACAGAGAAGTACGAACGCCTTCTCCATCAGCAATGTCGAAATACTTAATGTTCGCGTAGTTCATAGGTAACTCTCCCGGGAGGTCGGGACATATCATCCCGTCCTCAAACATTCTCGGCCTTCGGCCTGCGAAACTGCGGGCGGGACGATATGTCCCGACCTCATGCAAAGGGTAACTCAATGAACGAAGCGAACATCGAGTATAGGGTTCGAGGTCCAATAAATACTTCGTTGCAGCTCAACCGTCATCGCAAGCAAAGCGTTGCTGCAAGTCAACTCATTTCCACTAAGAACTTCGAGGAGCGAGCAGACCGCATGCTGCATCTCAGCTACGTCAACTTGGCCGCCCCGTAGCGAGGCCCCGGACCTTTGCTCGATATGAGTTCCGCACGAACAGGAGGCACCAGTGGCGCCTCCGTCGTGAGCCAGGACTGTCCGAAATAGCGAGTAAAGGTCCGGGGCCTCGCTACGGGGCGGCCTGGGATGGTTATTAGAGATGCAGCACGCGGTCGCGGATCTCCTCGGTTCGACCCTGGTTCCAGAACTGGGTACCGATGTAGCCGCACGTACGACGGGCGACGTTCATCTTCTCCTGATCGCGGTTGCCGCAGTTGGGGCACTCCCACACCAGCTTGCCGTCATCCTCGACAATCTTGATCTCGCCGTCGTAACCGCACACCTGGCAATAATCGCTCTTGGTGTTGAGCTCGGCGTACATGATGTTGTCGTAGATGTACTGCATCACGCGAATGACAGCCTTGAGGTTGTCCTGCATGTTGGGAACTTCGACGTAGGAGATGGCGCCGCCCGGCGAAAGCTGCTGGAACATACCCTCGAACTTGAGCTTGTCGAATGCGTCGATCTCCTCGGACACGTGGACGTGGTAGCTGTTGGTGATGTAGCCCTTGTCCGTCACGCCCGGGATGATGCCAAAACGACGCTGCAGGCACTTGGCGAACTTGTAGGTCGTCGACTCAAGCGGGGTACCGTACAGCGAGAAGTCAATATCGCTTTCGGCCTTCCACTCCGCGCACTTGTCGTTCATGCGCTGCATGACGGCCATGGCAAAGGGCGTGCCCTCCTTCTCGGTGTGGCTGTGGCCCGTCATGTACTTGACGCACTCATACAGGCCGGCATAACCCAGACTAATGGTGGAGTAACCGCCCACGAGCAGCTTGTCGATCGTCTCGCCCTTCTTCAGGCGGGCGAGGGCACCGTACTGCCAAAGAATCGGTGCGGCATCCGAAAGCGTACCCATCAGACGCTCATGACGGCACAGCAGGGCGCGGTGGCATAGCTCAAGGCGCTCGTCGAAGATCTTCCAGAACTTGTCCATGTCCTGATGCGAGCTCAGCGCGACATCGGGCAGGTTGATGGTCACAACGCCCTGGTTAAAGCGACCGTAGTACTTGGGCTTGTTCGGGTCATAGTTCAGCGCGTTGGCCACGTTGTTAAATCCGTTACCGGAGCGGTCAGGCGTCAGGAAGCTGCGGCAGCCCATGCAGGTATAGCAGTCACCGTTGCCCGCGGTCTCGCCCTTCGACAGCTTGAGCTCGCGCATCTTCTTCTCGGAGATGTAGTCGGGCACCATGCGCTTGGCGGTGCACTTAGCGGCCAGCTGGGTCAGGTAGAAGTACGGGGAATTCTCGTGAACGTTATCGTCCTCGAGTACATAGATGAGCTTGGGGAATGCCGGGGTAATCCACACGCCGGCCTCGTTCTTAACGCCCTCGTAGCGCTGGCGAAGCGTCTCCTCCACGATCATGGCAAGGTCGTGCTTCTCCTGAGGCGTACGGGCCTCGTTAAGATACATAAAGACCGTCACGAACGGCGCCTGGCCGTTGGTGGTCATAAGCGTCACGACCTGATACTGAATCGTCTGAACGCCGCGACGGATCTCGTCACGCAGGCGGTCCTCAACAACCTCGCGGACCTTTTCGGGAGATGCGGAAACGCCGAGCTCCTCGAGCTCGCGGGCGACCTCGCCGCGAATCTTTTGACGGCTCACCTCGACGAACGGGGCAAGATGGGTCAACGAAATCGACTGGCCACCGTACTGGGAGGAAGCAACCTGAGCGATGATCTGCGTCGCGATGTTGCAGGCGGTCGAGAAGCTGTGCGGCTTCTCGATCAGCGTGCCCGAAATAACAGTTCCGTTCTGGAGCATGTCCTCCAGGTTCACCAGATCGCAGTTGTGCATGTGCTGGGCAAAGTAATCCGAATCGTGGAAATGGATCAGGCCCTCATTATGGGCATCCACGATCTCCTGGGGCAGCAGCACGCGCTGGGTCAGGTCCTTGGAAATCTCACCGGCCATATAGTCGCGCTGAACGGAGTTGACGGTCGGGTTCTTGTTGGAGTTCTCCTGCTTAACCTCTTCGTTATTGCACTCAATCAACGACAGGATCTTGTCATCGGTCGTGTTCTTCTGGCGCTTCAGGCTCTGAACATAGCGATAGATGATGTAGTGGCGGGCAACCTCGTAGCAGTCGAGACGCATGATCTCGTCCTCGACCAAATCCTGAATCTCCTCGACCGAAACAGTGTGGCCCGCGTTCTCGCATGCCTCGGCGACGTTTTGCGCCGCATAAACCACCTGGCGGTCGGTAAGACGAGAGCTCTCCTCGACCTCCAAGTTTGCGGCGCGGATGGCATTGACGATCTTATCGATGTCAAAGACAACCTCGGTGCCGCTGCGCTTGATGATCTTCATCCTCTTGCCTCTTTCGCGTCGTAGCCTCATTGCGCTTCAGAGCCAAACGATGCCCGGCAGGGCTTGCCCCTGTCTTGCGGCGCCGTCGCGCAATCTGTGTTCTCGATAACCATAGGCCCTCATGCGGACAATCCTCGCAGCCAATCAAGGGGCTCAAAAATCTATCCAAATGGGGCGAATAAGGTTCTCGTTCTCTGTCCGCCATCTATCATACGACAAAGAGGCATCTATATCCTGTATTCTTTTTTTAGGTCAAACACAACATATAGTGTTTCAGCAGGTCAAAGCAATTAGTCATTTTGCAGACGCATTAAAAATGAGGGGTTCTTGGCAAGTCGGTAAAACGTTACCAACACGGCTACCTGCATGGCAGTTATAAAACCCCCTTAGTCAAGCCGCTGACAAATCCTACCAAAACCAAGCCGCCCACGCCAAAAGAATCCAAAAGATTATGCTTGACCAACATGTTGCGGTCGTGCCTTGCCAAGCCTCATGCAACCGCGGCACGAATCCTTGAAAGATATGTGCATGCAAACGGAGAAGATGAGAGTTTCCTCGGATGACTACTGAGAAGCATCCCGGAAGATCAAAAAGTCGAATTTGGTGGTCTATTTTGTGGTGCGTTTTATGGTAAAACAAAACAGCCCAGAGAACATAGCCTCTGAGCTGCGAACATTTGGTGGGCGTTAGAAGATTTGAACTTCTGACCTCTTCCGTGTCAGGGAAGCGCTCTCCCCCTGAGCTAAACGCCCAAATGGAGCGGACAACGGGGCTCGAACCCGCGATCCCAACCTTGGCAAGGTTGTGCTCTACCAACTGAGCCATGTCCGCTTACGAGGATTAATCTTACGTGATACCCGCATCCTATGCAAGAACTTTTTTTGAAAAGTTTTGCAACGCCCTCGCGAACCTCGCGAAGACATCAGCCACCACGGAAGGCGCAGGCAAACGCAAACTCGCCGCAGGAGGCCCCCTACAACTCAGCGAGCATGATCCAGGCAGAGCTGTCCTGCGCGAGCCTGCCGTCTGCAAGCGGTGATGAGGTGAGCAGGACCCTGCCCGCCGGCAGCTCCACGGGTGCTGCACCGAAGTTCGTCACACACGCCCAGCCGTTGTCGCGGCGATAGGCGATGACGCCGCCCTCAGCGCCCTCGGCACCATCCGCAAGACCGGTGCGCCCGTCAAGATCGAGCCACGCAAGATCGTTGGCGCACCCGCGCAGCTTGCGCCGCAGCCAGAGGGCGTCACGATAGAGCGCAAGCATCGATGTCGGGTCCGCTTCTTCCCTATCGGCAGCATAATCGGAAAACCATGCAGGTTGCGGCAGATGGGGCGCCGCATCAGCGTCCGCCAGCGAAAACCCAAACGATCCGCCCTGCGCGGGATCGTCCGCCGCCACCCACGGCAGGGGCACACGGCAGCCGTCGCGCCCCTTCTCACGCTTCGGTCCGCGCGTATTGGTCGCAGTAGGATCTTCGAGTGCAGCCCACGGGATGTCAGCCACCTCAAAAAGGCCGAGCTCCTCACCCTGATACACGTATGCCGAGCCCGGAAGCGCCAGCTCAAGCAAGACGATATGAGAAAGCCATTTGGGTCGCCTCCCCCGCGGCGCAGCTTCTTTCCGCGGGCTCGGGATGCCACAATGGGCTTTGAGTATCGGCCCGTGCGGTAGCCCTTACCGCACCTGCGGGGAGGAGGCTTCCCATG
>DBGEDL010000048.1:0-77281 GCA_048375035.1 Collinsella sp. | reverse complement strand
CCTTCATTACTAGTCGCTATCCAGATAAAGCCATCTTGTGGTTGTACGAGCAGCGCGCATGCGCGGCCTGAGCCGACGTCGGATCGACGGCAACAACGTTGCCTGCCTCGAGCTCGCGCAGGCGCTCGGCAATTCCGGCCTCCACGCGGTCGAGCAGGGTGTCGAAGTCCATATTGCCGCCCTCGCCCGGAAAGCCCTTCTTAAGGCCTGGAATACGACCGTCGCCGCGCTCCTCCTCGAGCAGCTCGTCACTCGCAGCGCCGCGCAGCGCCGGCTTGCCGCCCTTGGTCGAAAAGTAGAGCGCCGCGCGCGTGTTCAAGTCCAGCGCCCGCCGCATGGCCTGCGCGTAGATGAGCGTCTGGGTATGCGGCGGCAACCAACGCGGGTCGTCGGCGGGCACCGTGCCCGTCTTCTCGTCGAATACCGTGGGGTCGGCGAGCTTATATTCCTCGACGCCTGAACGATGCTTGTAGTCGATCACCACGGCACGGTTCTCGGCATCCACGTCCACGCGGTCGATGCGCCCGCCGAGCGGCCAACCTGCATACTCGACCTTAAGCTCGTTAAACGCAAACTCCAGATAGCGCGGGACAAAGGGCGCAAGCGCCTCGGACTCATAGGCGAGCACGCCCTCCAGCTGCGGCAAGATCTCGGCCACCTGGCGTTCCTCCACCGGAGAGAGCGGCACGAGCGGGCCCTTGGTACCGCGCTTGCCGGCGTGCTCGGCCAGGGTCTCGTCGAAGACCTCGCGCAGCAGCTCCTGTGCGCGCGGCAGGTTCATGGGCGTCACGCGCTCCATACCTTCCTGCGGCAGGCGAGCATGCAGGTGCTCCAACACGTCGTGTACAAAGTTGCCCTTCTCCATGTTGCCAAAGCCCGCATCGATAGACTGGGGTTTTACGCGATAGGACACAAACCAGCACAGCGGGCAGGTGGAATAGGCCTCGATCTGCGAGGCGGACGTTAAACGCGGCACGAGCGGCGCATCCTCGCCCTCACCATCGCGGCGGCGCAAAACCAGATACGGCACGGCCTCGGCGCTCAGATGCTGAGGAGCCTCGCAGGTCACGCGCTCGCGTCTAAGACCTTCGCCTGCCGCGGGATCAAAGTCGGCGATGATATCGCCCTCGCCCACGCGCATGGGCTTGGCAGCGCCAGCGGCCCCGGCATGTGCCCACAGCTCGGTCCATACGGCTGCCGGGTAGCACTCGCGCGCTTGGCGATCATGTGTCACGCGGGCAAGCGCAACCGGGCCGCGCGCCGCCTGCATCGCGTGGCCAAAACGCACGCGCAGCAAGGCCGCGGGCTCAAGCGTCACGCCCTCGCGACCAAGGCTCGCCGTCAGCGTAGCCAGCGGTCCCTCCTCGTGCGAGAGTGGATAGCTGTCCAGATCGACATCGGCAAACAGCACGGCATCGTAGCTGCCGGGGCGCAGAGCCGCCGCGTCGGCAAGCGAAGCAAAACGAACCTGAGCACGTGGCGCACGGTCAACCTCGTGGGTCTCGTAATCGTAGGCGGCGCTGCGCTTGTCCACCTTGGTGCGAATGCCATCGAGCACGGACACGGTCGCGGCCTGCGACACATCGAGCGCGCGGGCGCCATTCATAAGGATGTCGATGGCATGGCGCAGCAAAGCCGCCTCTGCCTGGCGACGGGCCTGGCCGTCAAGACCGCCTAAAGCGCGATCGGGCAGCGCCTCTGCAACGGCGAGCATGGCCTTGAGCGCCGTCACAGGTTTGTCGCGCCACAGCGCCTGAAACACGTCCGAGACCACGCATGGCACGTTCTTAAACCAGTTATCTTCGCTGGCGGCCTTGCGGGCGCCCCTCACCTGGCCCTGCACGCTCTGCAGCAGGCTCTTGACGCCCGCAGTGGTCTTGTTACGCGACAGGCGCATGTTCTTGTCGAAGCCGCGGGCGCTCGCGGCGTCGGCACCCGAAAGCGGGCTATAAATCCAGTCGGTAAGCTCTGGAGCGGGCCACCACTCGGTCTTGGAAGCGGTGCCCTCGTCGGCGGCTTTCATACGCTCGATCAGGCTGGCGAGCGCCGTAAACTGCCTGCCCGCGATGGACTGGGAAAACGCCGTGAACTCAGTTGTCTCGGCAGCGATATGACGAGCCGCCAGACGAGAGGCGAGCTCACCGAACAGCTGGGATGCCCGGGCAGAAACAACGAGCACGCGCACGGGGTCGGCGGGCGTTGCAGCAGCTTTATCGGCCTTGGACTCCTTGTGTGCTTTCACCAACTTATCGATGGCGTCCGCATAGACATGAGCACGGGCATGGGGGCCGGCGACCTCAATAAAAGCAGGCTGAGCGGCGGCCCCGCAAGCGGCATCAGACGCGCCGACACCCTCCCCTAGCGGCGCGATCTCAAACAACACATCGCGGGCATCAAATGCCGCGGCAAGCTCCTCGCGCATCGCCGCCTGCTCGCGGGCAAGCAGCACGACGACCTCTCCCCCATTGTTCGCCACGGCAGACAGCAGCTCGAGCAGACCGTGCGTAAACGACGTGATACCGCGCACGCATACGGCGCGAGTGCACGCCGGCAGGCTATCGGCCAGGGCACCGGCCATAATGTCAGCTGCCTCGCTGGGCTCGACCATATCTCGACGGTCCAAACCGCCTACATAGGCGCTCAACAGCTCGAACACGCGGGCCTCGGCGTCGCTTTTGGGCTCGGGCTGAGCGGCGGCATCGCGGCAGCGTTCGTCGCCCGTCCCCGCCACGCCAGGCAACACGTCGCGGGCCATGTGCGCGAGCATGCGCACTGCGCCCTGGCTGCGCGAAAGCGGCTGCAGGTCGGCATCGTCGAGACGCGTGACCATGTCCGAGAACAGCATCTGGCGCTGAAGATTATCCACAAAGCTGCGGCCGTCGCCCAAAAGCTCCCAAAGTGAGCGAAACCACGATGTAGGCGTCTTGTAGTCAATACCCAGCGAAATCCCGGCTTCCGCCGCATCATGACGGCACAGGTCGAGCTCGGCAAACGTAGGTGCCAGCAGCACGGCACGTCCGTGGCAGTCAACAAGGTCGGCAAGCAGCGCCGACTCGGCATCACTCAAATCCGTGCCGGCATTGGTGGTATAGATTCGAACAGGCATGGTCCTCCGCTCAAACTGTTCGCAATAATCAATGCATCCATCCTACCCGCTCAAGCGGACACATTGCCACCGCAGCTCCATCTTTTGGTACAAAGCAACCTGACCCCAACGCACCAGCCGATTGCGGGCATATAAAAACCGCCCCCGGAGGAGCGGTTTTGTACAATTCGTTTTTGGCGCAGCTTATTCGCCATCCTCCAGTTTAATGAGGATCTTGCGGTAGCCACCGTACTCGCCGTTGAGCGCCTTGGACACGCGGCTCACCGTAGTGGACGAAGTACCGGTGCGGGCCTGAACCTCAACATAAGGCTCGCCCTCGTCCAGGTAACGCGCGACCTGCAGACGCTGCGATAGATCGCAAATCTCGCGCGGCGTGCAGATATCGGTCAAAAACGCTTGGATATCTTTCTCGTCGTCCAAAAGGCTAAATGCGTGGACCAGCTGCTTGACATCAGGCTTGTCAAACATGTTCTCGATATTCATCGATCACCGCCAAACCCGCCAAAAGGCATCGAAGTTGATACTGACATCGGGCATCGTTCGCCCGTTCTATGCAATAGGGCAACGCCTGTGGCTTTTGCCCGTAGCAGTTTAGCACACCACCAAACTAAAGCGACAAGACTCTCTGCCAGCGGCACGTTTTCTAGGACGAACGCCGTTTTGAAACCGAATGCGCACGCAAGCTCCACGAATATCTGAGACAATGGGCGCCCAAACAGGGCCGTGCCCCGCACCCATCCAAGTTGCAAAGGCATGCGCCCCTCACGCTCCCTCACAACGCCATGCGCAAGAAAGGATTCACACCATGCGCTTTATGCTTAACTGGCTCTTTACTTCAATCGCCATCGCGATCGCAACGTTTCTCGTCCCCGGCATTCAGCCCTTCGGTTTTGCCGAGGCCTGGGTCTGTTTCGCCTTCGTGGGACTGTTCCTGAACATCGTCGATTCGCTCGTCAAGCCGTTCCTGACGGTCATCTCGCTGCCACTCACGATCATTACGCTGGGTATTTTTCAGCTCGTAGTCAACAGCTTTATGCTCGAGCTGGCCAGCTACCTGTCGGTCAATCTGCTGGGCGCGGGCATCTCCATCGCCAGCTTTGGATCGGCCTTTATGGGCAGCATCCTGGTATCCATCATGCGCAGCATCCTCGACGGCGTCGCCAACGATTAGTCCAATAGACATAAAGCGCGGGCCAACCCACCACAGGTCGGCCCGCGCCATCACATTCTGTTAGAGCCCTAGATGACGTAGTCGTAGCCCTCGTTGGGGGCGACGAGCGCATCGAGCGTCACGCCGTCGAGGTAGTCGTTGATGAGCTTGTCCAGATTCTTCCACACGTCGAGCGTGGGGCACTCATCAGATCGCGAGCAACCCTTGCAGTCGCCATCCAGACAGGCGACCGGCGCCAGGCTGCCCTCGGTCAGGCGCAAGATCTCGCCCACCGTGTACTGCTCGGGCGGGCGTGTGAGCACATAGCCGCCGCCCTTGCCGCGCATGCCCGAGAGCATATTGGCGCGCACGAGCGTCGCCAGAATATTCTCGAGGTACTTCTCCGAAATACCCTGACGTGCCGCAATCTCTTTAAGCGGGATGCGACCGGCCGCTTGGTGCTCGGCCAGATCGACCATAACGCGCAGGGCATATCTGCCCTTAGTAGAAACCAACATATATAGTGCTGCCTTTCGGTCTTTTAGTTCGTTGAAATTCTAGCCGAAAAATTGGCTTTGAAAATACCCGTTCCGGTCAAGATGGTTAATCAACTTGCAATAAACTCCTATTTCCTATTGCATTACTAGGCTTTAGTGTCTAGTATGCTTCCCAACAGCAAAACGAACAACCTATAAGGTTTGTGGGTTTCGCTGCTACACACACCGTAAAGCCACACGGTATCCAGTCATTTGAACACTTTGGAGGTTCACCATGAGCAATGTTTACACGTCCATCGACCAGCTTATCGGCCACACCCCGCTTCTGGAGCTCACCCACTTTGAGGCCGACGAGGACCTCAAGGCCCGCGTGCTCGTCAAACTGGAATACTTCAACCCCGCCGGGTCCGTTAAAGACCGCGTCGCCAAGAACATGATTGACGAGGCCGAGAAGGCCGGCAAGCTCGTGCGCGGCGGCGACTACACCATCATCGAGCCCACGAGCGGCAACACCGGCGTCGGCATCGCCTCGGTGGCGGCGGCCCGCGGCTACAAGGTGATCATCACCATGCCCGAGACCATGTCCGTCGAGCGCCGCAAGCTTATGCAGGCATATGGCGCGCAGCTCGTGCTCACCGACGGCTCCAAAGGCATGAAGGGCGCTATCGCCAAGGCCGAGGAGCTGCAGAAGGAGACCCCCAACAGCATACTCGCCGGCCAGTTTGTGAACCCCGCCAACCCTGCCATCCACAAGGCCACGACCGGCCCCGAGATCTGGGATGACACCGACGGCAAGGTCGACATCTTCGTCGCCGGCGTTGGCACTGGCGGCACCGTGACCGGCGTGGGCGAGTTCCTCAAGGAGCAGAACCCCCAGATTCAGGTTGTCGCCGTCGAGCCCGCCACCTCCCCGGTGCTCTCTAAGGGCCAGGCCGGCCCGCACAAGATCCAGGGTATCGGTGCCGGCTTTGTGCCCGACGTCCTCGACACCCAGGTCTATGACGAGATCATCCCCGTCGAGAACGACGACGCCTTTGCCACCGGCCGCGCTGTGGGCCACAAGGAGGGCGTGCTCGTGGGCATTTCGTCCGGTGCCGCCGTGTGGGCCGCGCTGCAGCTGGCCAAGCGTCCCGAGAACGAGGGCAAGACCATCGTGGCGTTGCTCGCCGACACTGGCGAGCGCTACCTGTCCACGGCACTCTTCCAGGACTAGAGCTTCTCGTTCTTAGAACGAGTCCAAGGCACGCCGGTCTCCCCTCTCTTCTGGCAGCCTGAGCTCATCCCAACAGGGTGTCCCACAGGACGCCCGAACTTGCTACAATGTCTGCGGCGCGGAACCAGCCTCCCGCGCCGCTTTTCTTTTTTGGCCACATGCCACCAAGGAGAACCTCCCCATGCACAATAAGCGCGTGCTCGTCGCCATGAGCGGCGGCGTCGATTCCAGCGTGACCGCGTATCTGCTCAAAAGTAAGGGTTACGAATGTATCGGTGCCACCATGCGCCTCACCTGCCCCGCGCCCGATCCCATCACGGGCATGAGCAAGGTCGACCGCGACATCGCCGATGCAAAGGCCGTCGCCGAGCGCCTGGGGATACCCCACCATGTGCTCGACCTGCAGCAGACCTTCGACCGCAACGTGATCGAACGCTTTGTGAACGCCTACCAGGAAGGGCTGACGCCCAACCCGTGCATCATCTGCAACCGCCACATTAAGTTTGGCGCGCTGCTCGATGCGGCGCTGGACATGGGCTGCGACTTCATCGCCACAGGCCACTATGCCAAAACGAGCCAGGCGCCCGACGGCACCTGGCAGCTGCATCGCGGCGAGGACCCCAAAAAGGACCAGAGTTACTTTTTGTATTCGCTTACGCAGGAGCGGCTGTCGCGCACGATCTTTCCGCTGGCGGGCCTGGACAAGGAGCGCGACGTGCGCCGCATTGCCGCCGAACAGGGCTTTGCCAACGCCAAGAAGGCCGAAAGCGAGGACATCTGCTTTATCGCGGACGGCGACTACGCGGGCTATATCGAGCGCCGCTGCGGACATCCCGCTGCGCCGGGCGACATTGTGTGGCGCGACGGCAGCGTGGTCGGACGTCACAACGGCGCGCTGCGCTATACCATCGGCCAGCGCAAAGGCCTGGGCGTCGCGATGGCGCATCCCGTGTACGTAACGGGCGTCGACGCCGCCAACAACATTGTGCATCTGGGCGAAGCCGAGGACCTGGCGGCCACAGCGCTCACGGCCAACGACTGGATCTGGAGCGCCCCTGCCGACCGCATGGAGGCAGAGCTCACGTCCGGCGGCATTCACGTGGGCGCCAAGTACCGCTACCGTCAAAAGGACCAGGCGGCAGTGCTCACGCGCGGTGCAAACGGGCAGATGCTTTTGACCTTTGACGAGCCGCAGCGAGCCATCGCCCCCGGCCAGGCCGTCGTCGTCTATCGCGGCGACATCGTCCTGGGCGGCGGCACCGTGACCGGCGCACTTAAGTAGCCGCGGGTTTATCGCTGCACGTGTCGAAGTACCTCAACAGCGGCACCAACCTCGATTACGCGACGCTCCAGGCCGCGGCGAATGGACTCGAGCCGGCCCTCCGCCGTGGCCCATTTGCTCTGCGAAAGAATCTCGATCGCTTCATCAACAAATCCGTCGAGTCGCGATGCGTCGAACCAATCGAGCGAGTCCGCAAGCGCCAGCTGGACGGAAGGGTCGGGCCCAAACGGCTTAGCGGAAAACCCAAACTCCCCAGCTGCGAGCACGACAGTTGGCACGTTATACCACAGACAGTTGCCGCTATCGAACAGCGGTGCAGGCCTTATCTCCAGGGTATCGACATTGCGGATGATGCCGAAGTTTCGCCAATGGCGATCGCTGTTGGCCAAAAGGGCATCGCAAACGATCATCTGCGACATAGACCTTCTCACGGCAGCCTCGTCTGCTCCATGCTTACCAAGAAAGCGGCAGTACCGGTCGTACGTCGAGCTTCCCCGCTGGCCGCCAAGGGCGTTCTTAATGTAAACAGCCGGAACATATTCCTCGCGGCCGTCAAGAAAATCCTCGCACAGGCACACGGGGCCATCGAACATGCGCTCAACCGTATAAGGAACAAACTCGCCCTCCGACAGCAAGTGACGATGTAGAGCCGTTGCAACCGCCTCGTTAAAGGGCCGTTGGTCGTCCATGCCGCACCCTTTAGCCAAAACGCGAATGCCGTTTCGGATCATCCACGATTTAGGAAGTTCGCCCTCGGATGTGTTGTCGGGATTTTTAAGGCCGATGCCCTCCAGCCAACCCGAACGCCCCTCGGGCGCCGATCGCTCAAAATCATTCTCGAAGTAATTGAGGTTTCGCCATTCGAGCCCGTCGCATTCTGCCGGGCGCAGCCAATAGCAATCCGAAAGCGAGAGGCCCAGACACTGAACCGGCACCTCAACGCCGTTGACAATCCCCAGCTCGCGGTAACGCGAGATAAGCCCGGGGCGAACATCGGGCACCGACCGATGCCCCCACCACGCATTGAGCTCCCGCTTGTTCACCGTTGGAGAAGAGCTCGAGCATGTGCCAAACGGCATTCGTTGCGCATCGAGGACCTCGGCGATTTCGAAGGAAAACTCGCGCGTCGGATCAAATGAGACATGCGCGACCTCATGGTCGGCCGACATCAGCGTAAACTTGCGTCCCACATCGGCCGCAGGACGGCGTCCTCGCTTGCGGACCTTTTGATAGGCGATCGCAGAATTGTACTCGACCATCTTCCGGCCGCCCACAATATCGCACACAAGCGTCCCCGATGCGGCAAGTTGCGATATGCGGGCTTTCGTAACGCCCAACAGGTGGGCGGCATCACCCATAGATAAGTACTCAGATGTATTCATATGCCGCATCACCTCGTTAAGTAATTTACGCGTTTAGTTAATAGACTACATATATCATAATACTAAACGGCCTAAAGCGAAAAAAGGCCCGAGAAATCGGGCCTTAGCGATTGGTCAGCCGAGTCGCAAGCTGCTCCCCTAGCGCTGAACGTAGGCGCGAACCAGCTCGTAGGTATTGCGCACGCCGTCGATGTGGCTGCGCTCGTAGTTGTGGCTCGCGTACACGCCGGGGCCGATCAGGCCGTGGCGAATGTCGTAACCGGCCGAAAGCGTGGCCTCGACGTCGGAACCGTAATGCGGGTACACATCGATGGCGTAATCGAGCTCCAGCTCGCGCGCGATGTTGGACAGCGTGGTTACCAGGTCGTAGTTGTACGGACCGCCCGAATCCTTGGCGCAGATCGACACCATGCGCTCGGTGCAGCCCAGATCGTCGCCCACACAGCCCATGTCCACGCTAATCATCTCGCGCGTATCGGCCGGCACAAAAGCGCCGCCGTGGCCGACCTCCTCGTACACCGTAAAGAGCAGCGAAACCTTGCGCGAAAGGGTCACCTCGCCGTCGGCGACGGCGCGGGCCAAACCAAGCAGAATCGACGCGGACAGTTTGTCGTCAAGGAAGCGACTCTTGATGTAACCGCTCTCCGTCACCGTCGTGCGAGGATCCATAGCGATGATGTCGCCGGTCTGAATACCCAGCTCGAGCACATCGTCCTTGCCGTCGACGTTCTCGTCGAGCAGGATTTCCATGTTCTTCTCGATGGTCTTGACCGGCTCATCGGCCACATGCGCCGAAGGCTCGGTATTGAGGACTACACCCGTGTAGACATTACCATCGCGCGTGTAAACGGTGCAGTTCTCGCCATCAGCCGTGGACCACTGGTGCCCACCGAGCGTCGTGGGGCGCAGGCGACCATTGTCCTTAATGGAGCGCACCATAGCACCCAGGGTATCGACATGGCTCGCCAACACGAGCGGCTCGCCCTCGCCGCCAAGCTCCACCAGCACATTACCCTTATTAGAACGCTCAGGCCCAAACCCCATATCGCGAAGCGTCTCCATCAGATAATCGGTCGCCGCACGAGTAAACCCCGTAGGCGAAGCAATCGAAGTAAGCGCCTTCAACTGGTCAGTAATATAGGAGAGCGTAGAATCCATCTGGGACACCGAAGTCACCCTTTCATATCGAATTAAACCCACAGCAACAATACCACCGCGTACCATCTTTTTACCTAGCGAGATGACCCATCGAGCTCCCCGGAACAGTGCCCGTCACGACAACGAGCCGGCGGGCCCCTGCCCGTTAGCCCCACAATCTTTCCGCAGGACGGAGGAAGCCCCCGCCGCACGAAGTGCGCAGCGGGGGCTTCCGACATGTCCGAGGACGATTGTGGGGCTAACGGGCAGGGGCCCGCCGAGCCAAGTTAGGCAGCCGGGCAGATCTTCTTGAAGAGCTCGATGACGTCGTCGAGCGTCGCCTCGCGCGGGTTACCCGGGAAGCAGGCGTCGGCCATGGCGTCCTTGGCCAGAACCTCGATCTCGTCAGCCTTCATGGCCTCGCAGACGTGCGGGATATTCACGTCGGCAGAGAGCTGCTTGACGGCGGCGATAGCGGCGTCGGCAGCCTCGTCGGTGCTCATGCCCGTGGTGTCAACACCCATGGCAACGGCAACCTTGGCCAGGCGCTCAGCGCAAACCGGCTTGTTGAACTCCATGGCGATCGGCAGCAGCATGGCGCAAGCGACGCCGTGCGGGGTGTCGTAGTGAGCTGACAGGGTGTGAGCCATGGCGTGGTCGATGCCCAGGCCAACGTTGGAGAAGCCCATGCCGGCGACATACTGACCAAGGGCCATGCCCTCGCGACCGGAGCCGGGCTGACCGGACTTGGCCTCGGCGACGGAGTCACGCAGGTTCTCGCTGATCAGCTTAATAGCCTCAAAGTGGAACATGTCGGAGAGCTCCCAAGCGCCCTTGGTGGTGTAGCCCTCGATGGCGTGGGTCAGAGCGTCCATGCCAGTGGAAGCGGTCAGGCCGGCGGGCATGGAGGCCATCATGTCGGGATCGACGACGGCGACCTCGGGGGCGTCGTTGGTGTCGACGCACACGAACTTGCGGACCTTCTCGGGGTCGGTGATGACGTAGTTGATGGTCACCTCGGCGGCGGTACCGGCGGTCGTCGGCACAGCGATGGTGAACACGGCGTGGTTCTTAGTGGGAGCAACGCCCTCGAGGCTGCGGACATCGGCGAACTCGAGGTTGTTGATGATGATGCCGATGGCCTTGGCGGTGTCCATGGAGGAGCCGCCACCGATGGTCACGATAGCGTCAGCCTCGGCGGCCTTGAAGGCCTCGACGCCGTCCTTGACGTTCTGGATAGTGGGGTTGGGCTTGATCTCGGAGTAGAGGCTCCAAGCGATGCCGGCAGCGTCGAGCTCGTCGGTCACCTTAGCGGTAACGCCAAACTTGACCAGATCGGGGTCGGAGCAGACGAAGATCTTCTTGTAGCCGCGACGCTGGAGCTCGCCGGGGATCTCCTTGATGGCGCCGGAACCATGATAAGAGATGGTATTGAGAACGAAACGATTAGCCATTGATAGCCTCCCATCGTGTGCGGGGCATCCATTACGCCCCACGCTATGAGTCCCATCCTAACGCTTTTGAAACAAAAAACGCGTGAGAACGTCAATAGTGTTAAAGCGTTTCAACAGATGATGAAAAATATTGCGGCAAAGGGACAACCCCTTTGCCGCATTCGGCTACTTTCGGCAGCCCTCTTTCCAAGCCTCGGCCGCAACCTTCCAGCGTAAGCGCAAGTCGCGCTCGCGGTCGATGAACATGATGGCAAACGCGACAAACAGCAGCAAGCTCGCCACGACGATGGCGTGCAGGCCCATGCGCTCAATACACCAGTTGCCCAACACGGCGCCAAACACAAAGGTAAAGATCACGCCAAAGTACAGCAGGCCGTTTTCCAAAAAGCCGCGCCTGTGGGTGATGATGTAATCGTCCACGTTTTGCAGCGCGTTGCGCAAGTTGCCGATGCACATGGTCGTAGCGATGCCGTGACCGTGGATCTTGCGGAAGCTCTCGACCTGCATGCCGCAGGCAAACGAGGTGAGGCAGTTGGCGAGCAGGTTGAAATTGCCGCCCGGGATAAAGCTCACGCCCAGCAAGATAACGGCTTCAAAAAACACCGTCACCTGACGCCAGTGGATCACGCTGCCAAACCGCTCGTGCACCAGGTCGGCAAGCATAATGCCCACGGCAAACGACACCACGGGGAAGAAATAGCGTCCCGCCAGCACCCAATTGCCCTCCGAAATGCTCACGCCCACCAGCAAGATGTTGCCCGTCTGCGCGTTGGCGAAAACATGGTCGCGCCCAATGTACGAATAAACGTCCATAAAGCCACCGGCAAGCGCCAAGATGATGCCCAGCTCAATAGACTCCGATATCTGTTTGGCACGCTGCATCGCCGTGCATCCTCCTTGTTGACGACTCTCTCGTGCGTTGGCGGAAACATAACCGCCGTTCATACTGTAACCCATTGACAACATGGCGCGCGCGCGAGACGGGTTCCCCAACGCGCAGATACACAGTCTGGAAACAAACGACACACGCATCGACGCGCCGATCCGCCAGCCCATGTACTCCACCAGTCTTTTTAGCGCCGTCCCAAAAAGACTGGTTACAATTACGTACAGCATACTAACAACGGGAGGGATCGTGGCAAAAAAGCCCCAGGACGCTCAGCACAACCAGCACGGCAAGCATGCCCAGCGCGGCCAGCAGCAAAAGCGCGGCGGTAAGGCACAGGCCACGGCCTCCCCCGCCACCCGGGTCGCGCACACGCCGGCTGCGCCCGCCCGTCCCTGGCGTCCGGGCCGCGATAAGTTCCTCCCCGTCAGCCGCGCCGACATGGATGCGCGCGGCTGGGACCAGTGCGACTTTGTCTACATCTGCGGCGACGCCTACGTGGACCATCCCAGCTTTGGCATGGCCATCATCAGCCGCGTCCTCGACGCGCACGGCTACAAGGTGGGCATCATCTGCCAACCCGACTGGACCGACCCCGCCAGCATCACCGTGCTCGGCGAGCCGCGCCTGGGCTTTCTCGTCAGTGCCGGTAACATGGACTCCATGGTCAACCACTATTCGGTGACCAAGCACCGCCGCCACACCGACGCCTATACCCCCGGTGGCGAGGAGGGGCGCCGTCCCAACCGAGCCGTCACGGTCTACGGCAACCTCATCCGCCAGACGTTCAAGGACGCTCCCATCATCATCGGCGGTATCGAGGCAAGTCTGCGTCGCCTGGCCCACTACGACTACTGGCAGGACAAACTCAAGCGCTCGGTGCTGCTCGACTCGGGCGCCGACATCCTCATCTACGGCATGGGCGAGCACGCGATTGTCGAGATCGCCGACGCGCTCGACGCCGGACTGCCCGTCGATCAGATTACCTATATCAACGGCACCGTCTACCGCACCAGCTCGCTCGACGAGGTCTACGACTACGACCTGCTGCCCAGCTGGGACGACCTTGTCGCCGACAAGCTCAACTACGCGCGCAGCTTTAACGTGCAGCAGCAGAACATGGACCCCATCACCGGGCATCGCCTGGTAGAGCCCTACCCCAACAGCGTCTATGTGGTGCAGAACCCGCCGTCGGCGACGCTCACCACCGACGAGATGGACGAGGTGGCCGAACTCCCCTACGCACGCGATTGGCACCCCGATTACGACGCAGCGGGCGGCGTGCCGGCCTTTGCCGAGATCAAGTTTTCAATTAGCTCCAACCGCGGCTGTTTTGGCGAGTGCTCGTTTTGCGCCCTCACCTTCCACCAGGGCCGCGTGCTGCAGATGCGCAGCCACGACTCGATCATGCGCGAAGCCGAGCTACTCACGCACGACCCCGAGTTTAAGGGCTACATCAACGACGTGGGCGGACCGACGGCCAACTTTAGCCGCCCTGCCTGCGACAAGCAGCTTAAGCACGGCGTGTGCAAGAACAAGCGTTGTCTATGGCCGAGCGTGTGCAAGAACATGGTGGTCGACGAGAGCGGCTACACGCAGCTGTTGCGCGACCTGCGCCAGCTGCCGGGTGTCAAGAAGGTCTTTGTCCGCAGCGGCATCCGCTTTGACTACACCATGGCGGATGCCTCGGACGAGTTTTTGCGCGAGCTGCTGGAACACCATGTCTCGGGCCAGCTCCGCGTGGCACCCGAGCACGTGAGCGACGCGGTGCTGTCTGTGATGGGCAAACCGAGCCGAGCCGTCTACGATGCGTTCTGCCGCAAATTTGAACGCTTGAACCGCGAATACGGACTCAAGCAGTATGTGGTGCCGTACCTGATCTCGAGCCACCCCGGCTCGACCATGAAGGAAGCTGTGGACCTTGCCGAGGCCGTGCGCGACATGGGCTACATGCCCGAGCAGGTGCAGGACTTCTACCCCACCCCGTCCACCATGTCGACCTGCATGTACTACACCGGCGTGGACCCACGCACCATGCAGCCGATCTACGTGGCACGCGACCCGCACGAGAAGGCCATGCAACGCGCGCTCATCCAGTATCGCAAGCCCGAGAACTACAAGCTGGTACGCGAGGCGCTGGAAAAGGCTGGCCGCCGCGATCTGATCGGCTACACCAAGCATTGCCTGATTCGCCCCGTGCCGCCGCGCCCGGGCGAGACGTCTGCTGGCGGTGGGCATGGCACCGGCAAGAAGGGCGGCAAGGCCCACGGTGGTGCTGGCAGCAAGGGGCCCAAGGGCAGCAAGGGGCACGGCAGCATGTCGCGCGCGCAAAACACTGCCGGGCGCAACCGTGCAGCTCAGGGGCGTCAGGGTGCCAACGGAGGCGGACGCCGCAACTAGGGCAGCGGTGCTGTCGCTATGCCCGTCTCGCATGCGTGGCGCAGTGAGCGCATCGTCTCCACGAGGATTATGCCAGCTATGGTGACCGTGATTATCACGTCGAGCGGCGTGTTCACAAACCACAGCAGGCCCATGAGATACGACCCGGCGTTAAAGGCAAAGTGCAGCAGAATCGTGTAGCGGAGCTTTCCGGTCGTCACGAGCACCCAACCAAAAATGAGGCCGGCAGCGCCCGCGTAGCAGCCCTGCACCCAGTTCATGTGCATAAAACCGAAGATTGCCGCCTGCAGCACGATTGCCGCGGCAACACCCCAGGTACTCGGGGCCGCCCGGGGCACTATGGCGCTGTCTTGCGCGTTCGCGCGGCGTCGGCGCTTCCAGAGCGGACGGCACTGTGGATTAAACGCACGCAGTGAGAACTCAAAAATGATACCGCGCACCAGGAGCTCCTCGCAAAACGGAGCGCCGAGCACCGTGGTCAGGACGGCAAGAAGGTTGGTATCGCCCAAGCCTGTTTCCTCGACGAGCTCGCTATAGTCCGCCGCAACCTCGGGCAGCAGCGACAGTACGCCGTCGCATAGGTAGCTAATGACCACCTGCATGGATAGGCCGATCACGACAACGCATGCGATGCGCTTCCATGCAGCATTTGCTCCCCCGCCGAGCGGGCGTTCACCTTGCCGGCGCGCCATGAAGGAGCGGGGCCACAGATAACGCCACCACAGCAGCGCCATCAAAAACGACGCCGTCTGAGCGGCGGCCTGAAACCATTGAATATCGAGATTGTCGATCGGGAAACCCGTCAGTGCCGACACGATGTCCAGCGCGGAGAACAAAACAATGCTCAGGGCAATATCGGCAGCGACGACACCAAAACAGGCAAGCGCCCAAACCAGCGCATTGAGCATGCCAACCTCCTCAAAACCCGGCACTTGGGGACAGTCATTGTTGATGAGAATCGGGCGCAGCGCCAAAAGCCCCGTTGGGCGAAATGTCGAACGGGAAGGTGCCGCAGCGATTGAACGCGGCGATAAACATGCGGATGGCGTTGGACGGCGTGGTGCCCACGAGCTGGGTTGCCGCCGCGAAGGCCGCCTTTTCCTCGGGCAAGACCTTCGCGACAACCGGGGTCATGTGTTCTGCCATGGCGCTTCCTTTTTGAAACGGCGGTGGTGCGGATAGATGCGGGCCACGCGGCTGGGCGACGGGCTGTGAAGGCAACCCGATTGGCCCGCATCCGGAGTTTGTTTCTACGGCGTTGGTATTACTTGGTATTCCTAAGTATTACCCCGCAGATAGAATAGCACACCCGACCCCATGGGGGCGGAGGAAAACGAATCATTTTGTTGCTGAGTAGGTATTTAGAGCGTGATGATGTCCGAGATATCGAGGGCCTGAGCGTCGGCGACATCGTGCGATGCAAGCAGCAGCATACGGCCGTCGAGCAAGTCGAGCACGACCTCGGCGCATGCGTCGCGCGCAGCGGTATCTAAACCGGTAAAGGGCTCGTCAAGAATCACCGCGCCGCCCGGGCACAGCAGGGCTCGAGCGATCTCGACGCGACGGCGCTGCCCGCCCGAAAGCTCGGCCACGCGAGCATGTACATCGACCCCCGGCACCAGCAGGCGCAACAGGGCCGCAGCACTCGAGGCGTCCACGCGTGCATCGGCGCACACTAGCACGTTATCCAGCGCCGCGGCGGACTCGACCAAGCGTGCATCCTGAAACACCATCGAGCACGGCGCGCATTCCCCCGCTGCCAACGAAAGCAGCGTCGACTTGCCCATGCCCGAAGCGCCCATCACACAGATACGCCCACCCGCGGGCAAGTTGAGCACCAGACCATCCAGCGCCGGCGCCCAGGGCGCGCGATCGCCCACGGCAAGCGCAAGCTCCGCTGAAGTGCCATCGCTCGCAGCCCCCGCACGCCCACGCAATCCATGCCCATGCGCCCGCACGGCCGCGCGCCACGCCACGGGCCCCGAAACCCGCAGCAGCCACACTAGCACGCGCTCACATGCCCACGATGCCGCCACGACCAACACGGTCCACGCCAGCAGATCTGCCGTCTCAATCAAAAGCTTTGCCTGATAGATGCGCTCACCCACGGTGCCCGTCGCCATGCCGATGAGCTCCGCCGCTACACCGGCCTTCCAGCTCATGCCGATGACCGCCTTCGCGCACGAAAGCACAAACGGCAGCACCTCACGCCAGGTGTGGGCGCAAAACAGTCGCCAGCCCCGCACGCCATGCAGGCGGAACATCTGCTCCAGCGGCTTATCAACCTGCGCCAAGCCCTCGACCAGTGAGAAATATACGCCCGGCAGCGCCATCAAAAAAACCGCCGCGATGCTCACGCGCGCCGATCCCAGCCAGATAAGCAACAGGACCACCACGCAGGTGACCGGCGTCGCCTTTACAAACGACAGCGCCGGTGCCACCAGGCGGGCAAACGTCCGCGACCGCACCGAGGCTCCCGCCAGCACGCCGCCGCACACCGCGGCAAGCGCCAGCCCGCCCAGTATCCGCGCGCCCGAGCCCACCAAAATCGCCCAGGTACCGCCATCGCACGCCAGGCGCAGCAGCGATACCACGACAGCGCCCGGCCCCGGCAAAATCAGCGGCTGTGCCACAAGACCCGCCACCAGCACCCACACGGCAAGCCAAAAGGCGGCAACGGCACCTGCTGCCGCCACCGCCTTCATGCGCTCTGTCATTTGTCGAGCAAACGCACGCACGGGCTACTCCATGTAGTAGAAATCGTCAGCCGGGAGCTTGCCGCCCACGGCACTCGCGTCCGCATCGGCCAACACCTGCAGATACCCACCGAGCGCCGCCTTCATATCCTTCCCCGTCTGGCACACGAGCATGCACCCGGGAATCGCCTTTTCGGCAATCGCGGCGTTATCCACGATGCCCGCATCGACCACGGCCTGGGCCCAGTCCGCCGGCGACGCGTTCACGGCCTCAACGCTCGCCGCGTGGCAGCTCAGGAATTCCGCCACGGCCTCGGGATGTTCCTCGGCAAACGCGCGGCGCACCACGGTCACACCCGTCAGCAAGCGCGAGCCCGTGTCTCCTGCCAGCTCGTCCCACGCATCGGTCAGACTTACCGGAGCCGACAGTTTGCCTTCGCTCTTGGCGATGGCGGCGGTCTTGAACGGCTCGGGCAGCACGCCCACAGCAGACGGATCGGCAAGCAGGGCCGACAGCACCTCGGTGGGCTCGCTCTTAAACTCGAGCGTCACCTGGCCGGTCAGGCCCGCGCGCTCCAGCAGGTAGTTCATGACGTACTCCGGCGTGGTGCCCTTGCCCGTCATATAGACGGTATGGCCCGCCAGATCGCCAAACGAGGTCGCACTCGCGTCGCCCGTCACAACGCTCAGCACGCCCAGCGTGTTGATGTCGATGACCTGCACCGCGCCCTCGGTCTTGTTGTAGAGCACGCTCGCCACGTTGGCGGGCACTAGGGCGATATCGACATCGCCCTGAATGACCTTGGGCACGATCTCGTCGGCGGCAGTGTTGATCGCAAAGTCGAACTCATTGTCCGTCTCGCCATCGGCCGCCTGATCCATAAACCGCACCAGACCGATCGACGTCGGCCCCTTGAGCGAGGCGACATGCACCTCGACCGGCTCTGCGGCGGCACTGACGCCGTCCGCGGCAGCCGAGCCTGCAGCAGACCCGGCCCCCGCGGCCCCGCCGCCACAGCCCGCGAGCGCAAGCGACAGCGCGCCCGCGGCAAGCGCCGAGGCAAACCCCCGGCGCGACATCTCAACATCAAACGCACGCATCGCTAGCACGTCCCCTCGTTAGGCATCGACCAGGCGTGATGGTCGGTATGCAGCAGCTCCTCGGCCAGCGGCGAGAGCGGCTCGCCCAAGAACTCGCGATAGCACGCCTGGACATCGGGATTCTCGTGCGAGAAGCGAATCTCGGCGTTCGCATCGAGGCCCCAGAGCACCTGACCGCGCTCGGCTGCCAGCTCGCAGCCGTCGTGGATGGGCTGACCGCCGCCACCGACGCAGCCGCCCGGGCATGCCATAACCTCGACGAAGTCATAGCCCACACGGCCGTCGCGAATCGCGTCGAGTAGGCGGGCGGCGTTGCCCAGCCCGTGTGCCACGGCGACGCGCACCTTGGTGCCATCGATATCGGCGACGGCTTCCTTCCAGCCGTCGAGTCCGCGCACGTCGGTAAAGAAATCGGCATCCGGGTTCTTGCCCGTCACCAGGTAGTAGGCCGAGCGCACGGCGGCCTCCATCACGCCGCCCGTGGCGCCAAAGATCACGCCCGCGCCCGTGCCAAAGCCCAGCGGCGTATCGAGCGGCTCCTCGACCAACGTGTCCACGCTCACGTGGCTCGCGCGGATCATGCGCACCATCTCGCGCACCGTCAGCGCAACGTCCACGTCGGGCGCGCCGCCCTCGCCCAACATGCTCGGCAGTGCACACTCTGCCTTTTTGGCCGTGCACGGCATAACGGACACCACGAACAGGCGCTCAGGCTCCACGCCCAGCACCTTGGCGTAGTATGTCTTGGCGATGGCGCCGAACATCTGCTGCGGCGACTTGGACGTGGACAGGCTGTCGACAAACTCCGGATAACGCGCCTTCACAAAGCGCACCCAGCCCGGGCAGCAGCTCGTAAACATGGGCCAGCCGCGGCTGTCACCCTCGCCCTTGGCGGCGGCGCCTAGGCGCTCGAGCAGCTCGGAGCCCTCCTCCATGATGGTGAGGTCGGCCGAGAAATCGGTATCGAACACGTACTCAAAGCCCACGCGGCGCAGCGCGCAAGCCAGGCGCTCGACGGTAGCCTCCTCGCGTGAGACGCCAAGCCCCTCGCCCCAGGCGCTGCGCACGGCAGGCGCGATCTGCACCAGCACGATCTTGTCGGGATTAGCGAGCGCGTCAAACACGGTCTCGGTATCGTCGCGCTCGCGCAGCGCGCCCGTCGGACAATGCGTGATGCACTGACCGCAGGCGACGCAATCGGTCTTGCCGATCGGCGCGCGCCCGCGGGTACCCACGGCGGTATGTGTGGCGCGGTTGGTCAGGTCCCAAATCCCTAGGCCCTGCACGCTCTCGCACACCTTGATGCAGCGCATGCATTTAATGCACTTGTCGTTTTCGCGGATGATGGGAAAATCGAAATCCCAGCCCTCGCCCGCCAAATGCCTTTGATACGGCAGATAGAAAATGCCCAGGTCGTTGGCGATGGTCTGCAGGTTGCAGTTGCCGCTGCGCACGCAGCTCGTGCACCGCGAATCGTGCTGGGACAGCAGCAGCTGCACGTTGGTGCGACGGGCCTCGCGGGCCTTGGGGCTGTTGGTGTGGACCACCATGCCGTCGAGCACGTAGTTGTTGCAGGCGGCAACCAGCTGGTCGCAGCCCTCAACCTCGACCACGCACACGCGGCAGCCGCCGATCTCGTTTAGATCGCGCAGGTAGCACAGGGTGGGAATCTGGATACCGACGGACTTGGCCGCGTCCAGGATCGTGGTGTGCTCGGGCACCACGACCTCGCAATTATCGATAGTGAGCTTGACCATGTTATGCGCTCCGTTTTCGGTGTTGTCGCTGACGGTGGTGTTGTTGGGCTCTACCATTCCAGGTTCCTCCCTCCGCGGAACGCGCCAAAGCCAAAGTGATCGCAACGCAGGCAGCGGCTCGCCTCCTGGCGCGCCTCCTGCTCGGTGAGACCCTGCTCGACCAGATCCCAATCGTGAATACGCTCGCCGGCCTCGCGCTCGCCCAGCTCGCAGCGGCCGCACTCATGCTTGCCCTTAAACTGGACGGTCGGCAGCTCGACCTCGAGCTTGATCTTGTGGTCAAAGCCCAGGTAGCGGTCGATATTTGCCGAAGCCACGCGGCCGGCGTTGATGGCACGGATGACGGTGGCGGGACCGGTCTGGCAGTCACCGCCGCTAAAGAGGCCATCGAAGTTGGGCACGGCGCCATCCGAATCGGTGACCACGCAGCCCCACTTACAAGCGATGCCCATGTCCTCAAACGGCTTGGAATCGATGTCCTGGCCAATGGCCACAAACACGCGCTCGCAGGGAATGACGCGCTCGGGCGTGGCGGCGGCACGCGGGGCCGGACGCCCACGACGGGGCTCGCCGATAATCTGCGGCTGCACGCGCAGGCCACTCACGCGACCTTCCTCGCCCGTCTCGATAGCGAGCGGGGCGGTCAACTCCAGCACCTCGCAGCCCTCGGCCTGGGCGCCGGCGATCTCGGCGTCCTGGGCCGTCATGTCGCAGATGCGACGGCGGTAGACGATGCTCACCTTTTCGGCACCGCAGCGCACGGCGGAGCGCGCCACGTCCATGGCCACGTTACCGCCGCCGATGACGCACACGCGCTGGCCGCTCAGGTCGGGCAGCTCGTCATCGCCGATGGCGCGCAGCATCTTGACGGCCGACTCCACGCCGGGAGCCTCTTCGCCCGGAAGGCCGAGCTTCTTATCGCTGTGGGCGCCAATGGCCAGGTAGACGGCATCGAACTCGTCGCGCAGACGGGCAAGCTCCTCGCCGTTGACGGAGTGGTCGAGCTCCACGTCGATGCCGGCGCTCAAGATCCAGTCGATCTCGGCCTGCAGGCGCTCGCGCGGCAGACGATAGCTGGGGATGCCGTAGCGCAGCATGCCGCCCAGGTGGTGGCGCTGCTCCAAGATGGTCACCTTGTGGCCCATCACGGCCAGGTAGTAAGCGCAAGAAAGACCGGCCGGGCCGCCGCCGATCACGGCGACGCGCTTCCCGGTGTTGTCCACCACATGCGGCTTGTGGTCGTTGAGGTCGCTATGCTCAACGGCAAAACGCTTGAGGGCGAGGATGTTCATGGGGTCGTCGACCATGCCACGGCGGCAGTGCATCTCGCAGGGATGCTCGCACACCAGGCCGCAGACGAGCGGCAGCGGATTGTTCTTGCGGATGACCTTGACGGCGTCGGCATAGCGGCCGGCCTCGACCAGCGAAATGTACCCGGGAATGTCGACGTGCGCCGGGCAGCCCGAAACGCACGGGACGCGGGCCTCGCGGTCAAAGCCGCAGGAGTGCTCGCGAATGTGGTGCTCAAAATCGTCGCGGAAGCCGCGAATGGCCGTGAGTGCCATGGCGCCAGCTTCGTAGCCGATGGCGCAGTCGCTCGAAAGGTAGATGGTGCGGGCGGTGCGCTCAATCAAGTTGAGCGTGGACTCGTCGGCGCGGCCCTCGAGCACATCGGCGAGCAGGTCGCTCAGCGCGCTCAGGCCCACGCGGCAGGGCGTGCACTTGCCGCAGCTCTGGGTGGAGCACAGATTGACGAGCGCTGCCGTAAACTCAACGGGGCACGGGGCGAGCGAACTCACCGCCAGACGACGTCCGAGCGCATCGTGCAGGTCGTCCATGACGGCCTGAGCGTGGCTGCGTTCCATTACGTGCAGTCGAGCCATAAGATCCCCTCTCACATGGCAGCCCGGAGGCGAGGCCGGGCGAAGTTGCTACACGCACAACACTGACCTAAAAAGTTGTTAGGTCTCCACGCAGTTCGGCAGGCGGTATGAAATGTCACCCTCGGCGGTGAAATAGAACATTACCGCAGATAAATGCCATATTTGGTAAAACGCGTTACCAAATGACAATGCCCCGCCCACGCAATCACGTGGACGGGGCATTGCTCCAGGTATGCGGCCAGCGACCCTGTTGCTTTTACTTAAGCTCGGGCCAGTAACCCTTGTTGGCCTCGATCATGTCGTCAAGAACCTCCTTGGCGACCTTCATCGAAGGCACGGTCTTGTTCAGCGTAAAGGCCTTGAGCGCCTTCTCGTAAGAACCCTCGATCGTAGCCTCGACCACGAGCTTCTCGGAGTTCAGCTGCTGCATCATGAGGCCCTGTTGGAACAGAGGAATGTTGTCGCGGCTGATGACCTCGGGGCCATTCTTGCCAATGTAGGCAGGCAGCTCGACCATAGCGTCGTAGGGCATGTTGGGGATAGCGCCCTTGTTCTCGCAAATGACCAGGAAGCGCTGCTTGGTGTCGTTCTTCAGAGCGATAGCCAGATCGGCAATCCAGTCGCCGTGGCTGCCCGCATAGAACGTGCTCTCGTCGATCTCGCCCGTCTTCTCGTAGTGGTCGATGCCGTCGAAGAGGTTCTTCTCACGCGTCTCCTCAACCTCGTTAGCACGGGTGCGCTCGGGGTTGGAATGCTCGACGAACTCCTTCTGCTGCAGGTAGTAGTTCAGATACGTGTTGGGCAGGTACTCCGGGAAGCACTCCATGATCTCGTACTCGCCCTTCCAGACGTAGTACCAGCTGCCCTTGGTGTGGCGGTTCTGCTCGGGGTGCTCGTCAGTGGCCTCCTCGGGCTTCTTTGCCATGAGCGAGCCCATGCCCTTGAGGTAGGAGTCGGGCAGCAGAATCTCATGCTCCTTGATGTACTCGCGCAGCTGCGGGAGCACCTCCTCGCCCTTGTGGCGGATCGAGGTGAACCAACCAAAGTGGTTGAGGCCGAAGTAATCGTACTCGACATCCTTCTTGTCGATATCGAGTGCGGCGCAAACCACGTCGATGATCGCGATCGGCATGTCGCAGATGTTGATGATGCGAGCGTTGGGACGCAGCACGCGGCAGCCCTCGGAGACGATGGCGGCAGGGTTGGAGTAGTTGAGAATCCAGTAGTCCTTCTTGGCGTACTTCTCAACGTCATCGATCAGCTCGACCATGGGGAAGATAGTGCGCATGCCGTAGGCAAGGCCGCCGCAACCGCAAGTCTCCTGACCCACGCAGCCGTGACGCAGCGGAATCTTCTCGTCCTGCTCGCGCATGGCGTAGCCGCCCACGCGCATCTGGGCAAACACGAAGCTGGCGTCGGTAAAAGCCGTCTTTTTGTCGGTGGTCACCGTGAGCTTGATGTCCAGGCCGAGGTCCTCGTGCAAAATCCAGTCCACGAGCACGCCGATCTTGCGCTGGCGCTCCTCGTTGATGTCGTACAGACGAATCTCGTCAACATCGAGCTCGTCCTTGCGCAGGGCGATGGACTTGACGATGCCGGGGGTAAAGGTGGATCCGCCACCACACAGAGTAATGATCATTGTTTACTGCTCCTTCTCAATTGCGTTTTCGACCTTGTCGCGCATCTCGGCGACCTTCATGCCAAAGATGATCTGGATATTATTGCCGTTGCGGTTGATGCCGCTGTTGGGCACGTGGTTGATGAGGTCCTCATTGATGAGGTCCGGGTTCTTAACGTTCACGCGAAGACGCGTAAAGCAGTTCTCGAGCTCCTCGATGTTGTCCTTGCCACCAAGACCTGCGACCAGGTCGGCAATACCTGCATCGACGCCCTCTGCGGGAGCTGCGGCAACAGCGCCCTGCTTCACCGCGACAGACGCGGCGGCCTCGCCCTCGGCAACGGACTCGGCGAGCTCGGACTCCTCCTCGCGACCAGGCGTGTGGAGGTTGAGCTTCTTAATAAGGAAGGTGAAGAGGAAGAAGTACAGAGCGGCGTTGACGACTCCGAGCACGAGCATAACCGGCCAGTTGGTCTTGTCGACACCGAGGACCAGGTTGGAAACCACGATGTTGATGATGCCGCCTGCAGTCGAAGCGGGCACGGAGAGAACCTTGAGCAGAACCAGGAAGATGCCGGAAAGAACCGAGTGAACGACAAAGAGCACGGGAGCGGCAAAGACAAAGAGGAAGTCCATGGGCTCGGTCACGCAGGAGAGCACGGCGGTGATGATCAGCGGGATGATAACGGCTTTGGTCTTGTCCTTGTTCCCCTTGTAAGCGGTGACGATAAAGGCGAGACCGATGCCGATGTAGGGCCACAGGTTGTTGAAGGTATAGCTGTTGAAGTAGGTGCTATCGGAGAAGGGCTGACCCGTCATTGCCATCTCGGCAACACGGATGGGATAGGCGCCGGCGATAACCTGATCACCCAGCGTAAGGGTGCCGCCCACATCGGAGAACTGGAACGGGGTGTAGATGAGGTGGTGCAGACCGGTGGGAACGAGCAGCTTGTTGAGCATGCCGTAGATAAACAGACCGATGTTGCCCGACTCCTTAATGATGCCGGCAACGGAGGAGATGGCACCCTGAACCGGAGGCCAAACGATGCAGAAGCCAGCGCCCATGATCCAGGAAATGATGATCATGATCAGGAACGGAAAGCGAACGCCCGAGAACATCGAAAGGGCAATGGGGAACTGCTTGTTCGAGTACTTGTTGAACACGGCACCGGTGATGCAACCAAGGATGATGCCACCAAACACGCCGGTATCGAGTACCTGGATGCCCATAACGGTGGCCTGGCCGGTTCCGGTAAGACCGAGCATGCCGCTCGCATCGGCAAGAGAGCCGGTGGCGTTGAGCACGATGTTGTTAGCCTGCAGGAACAGGAAGAACGACATCAGGGCGATCAGCGAAGCATGGCCCTTGTTCTTCTTTGCCATGGCGCCGGCGATGCCCACGCAGAACAGAATCGAGAGGTTGTTGATGATAAACATCAGCGACTGATAGACAACGGCGCCCACAAGCTGGAACGGACCGGAGCCCAGTACGGGGACCAAAGCGCAGATGGTCTTGTTGGTCAGAATAATGCCCACGATGAGCAGGATGCCGGCAACCGAGAGATACATCATCGGCTGGACGATCGACTTCGCGAACACCTCCAACGGCGCTTTGAAATTGAACTTCTTTTTTGCGGTCATAGCGGTACTCCCCTTCCTTTTCCGCAAATTAAGACAGATGTGCCCTAGACAAGACCGTGAGCCTTGCCTTATATCAATCGATGTGTGGGCACGTTATGCCTAGAGACCAGGTTCTCCAAGCAGGTTAACAATGTGATATGCGAGATAACTCTTTTCGGCATCGGTAACGACAACGTTATAGATAGACGACAAGTGAGCGGCTATGGCGTCCGCGCACGAGAATGCACACGGATACGCCGTTTCATCGATTCGGAACAGCGCGTCTCCGTTGATTTGCCCGGCCGTAGGATCGAGCGCTCGCTGTGCGAAAAACTGCAGGTGACGAACGAAACGTTCGTAAGGCAGCGAGGTGTCATCGAGGGTCGTAGCATAGCGCTCAGAAACAATCGCGAGCACGTCGCGAACAAGCTGGACCGAAACAATCAGACGATCGGAGCGTTGCGGCATGGTGGCGTTGACGATATGCAGCGTAATGAAACCCTGCTCTTCTTCGCTCATCTGGATGCCCATATACTCCTTGATAATCTGCAGCGCACGGCCCGCAAGCGCGTACTCCTTGCGATAGAACTGCTGGATCTCGAGTAGCAACGGATTCTCACAGGGGACGCCCTTGCGCTCGCGCTCCAAAGCAAGGCTGATATGGTCTGCGAGAGCAATGAGAATCTTATCGTTGATGTCGGCATTGAGCTCTCGACGAAGCATCTGAACGATTTCCTCGGAAATCACGAGGTTGACGGTGGGGATGGACTCCAAAAGATGTGCCAAGCGGTCAATCGTACGCGAGTCCTGAGAAGTTCCCTCCTGCAACGCGTAGGTCTTTTCGATCGACGCCTCGTCGATGGCATCGCCGGCATGACGGCCAAAGCAGAGGCCTCGACCGATGACGATGAGCTCGGAGCCATCGTCCGAAGTGACCATTGCGACGTTGTTGTTAAAAACTCGCTTGATAACCACGGTACCCACCACAAGAATTTACTCGGAAAGCCAGACGACAGGCTCTTTAACAGCAACAGGGCCGGAAGCATGCTCACGAAGAGTCGAGTTCTCCGAACGCTCGCACACGATAACGAAGACCGCGGGATCAAAGCCGGCAGCGCGAACCACGTCGAAATCGACCTCGACGAGGGGCTGGCCCGCGTCAACGTGATCACCCTGGGCAACAAGCGCATGGAAGCCCTTGCCCTCAAGTTTAACAGTGTCGATTCCGATATGCAGCATCACCTGAGCAGAGCTGTTATCGGACATGATGCCCAGCGCGTGCTCAGTCGGAAACAGCGCCGCGACGGTGCCGGAAACAGGAGCGCACACCGTTCCCTCTTGGGGAACCACGGCAACGCCATCGCCCACTGCACGGCTGCTAAAAGCGGGGTCATTGGTTTTTTCTAGATGAACAAGCTCGCCGGAAACGGGAGCGAGGATTTCGAACTCGGAAGCTACAGTCGTCTGCTTATCCGAGCCCCCCATAAGGCGAGAAAAGAAACCCATGGTGACATGTCCCTTCATAAATATAGCCCAACCAAAATCAATCGAATGCGCCCATTGAGGCGCTCGCGATTAAAGACTTTGGTTAGGCCCACGTCCGAGGGGACTCGGTAACCTTCCGCATTTCTTTTATGGGGGTTATTGTAGACAAGCCCAAAGCCGGAACAATCATTATGACCGGCGAACGGTATTTTTTCTCCGATAAACGGTATTTATGCGGTACTTAGGGACGTTCCTTTTCTGCCGGCACCCGGGGACACTCCTTGCTCTGGTGCATTGGGGACAGGTTTGTTTGCACCAGGTCGGTGCAGATTAACCTGGCCCCATTGCGCCAATTTCGTATGCGCTAGATGAAAAGCTCGCATTCCTTCCGCACGACGCAAACCTTGCTCAGCATCTGGGAAACAGCGGATAGTTTGCTGGAATCAAGCTTGCGAGCACCTCGCGGACATACGGCGATGCAGCGCATGCAGGAGATGCACGCCTCGCCAGCTGCTCGTTTGGAGTCACCCTTGTCGATAGCACAAACGGGGCACGCCGCGGCGCATGCACCGCAGGAGACGCAATCCTCTGTTGCCTCGGGCGCCATGCGGTGACCTCCAGCTTGTTTATAAGGACGATTGCCGGGGATAGAGGGCTCGGACGCATCCTCAGCCAACAGCTTTTGCTGAATTTGCTGAGCAAACTCAGCAAGCTGCGCCGCATCCTGCGCATCCGGACGACCGGCAGCAAACTGTCGCGCAATGGAATGTTCTGCAATGGCCGCAACTGCCGCGATCACCCGGAATCCCGCATGCTTCGCAACGTCCTCCAGCTCTACGAGCGTGTCCTCAAACGCGCGGTTTCCGTAGACGCACACCAGAACGGCCCGCGCTCCGTTGCCGTGAACCATGCCCAACCGGTCAGCCACCACAGCCGGGATTCTACCGGCATACGCCGGCACAGAGATTACGGCCACGTCGTCCTCAGTCATCGAGACAGCGCTGAAATCTAGCCCGCTATCGGTCAGATCGACGGTAACGGTATTCTTGTCCAGTGCCCCGGCCACAAGGCCAGACACCTTCTGCGTTCCACCCGTCGGACTAAACACAATTTCGAATACGCTCATCGAGACACCCTCCCCCTACGTCTGGCAACGCGTCAAGCCGTTTTCACATCCAGCCAGAGTATACGGCACGTGGGATCCCCATTTTGGTGCATCAAGCACCCCAATGCACCAACCCTACGCTGTCTGCCTCTTCGTTTTGTATAAATTACGGTACAGATTGTATATATTTACGGGATACCGCCGTGTTCTCCCGAGGTACCCCATCCTGGCCCGTGCAAAAAACGGAGTATTCTGCAACGTGACCGCGCCAGCAATACCCCGAGCGGGCAAACCTTTAGGGCGCTGCGTCATTTTGGGTTCCGACATGGCGAGAATGACGCGCCCCTGCTCCGGAAAACGACGAAATCTGACTCAGAACGCTCGCTAGGGATATCCGAAAGCCACCGTTGGCGACGTCAAATCATATGCAGACAACTCGAACTGCAGAATACTCCAAAAAATGCACGGCGCACCCCATGGGACCCATTGCCGCATGGTAGGAAACAGGCCCACGGCATCCTCTAGATGCATTCCCGAGGAAATCACATTTGAACTAGCGATCGGATACGGCAAACAAAAAGGGCCCCGAGCGTAGTTGCTCGGGGCCCTTGGTTCACCTCGCTCTAGCGGGCGATGCGTATGTTACTTGCGCTTGCCGCCGCCGTCACCGGGGCGACGGGAGCTGCCGCCGCGCTTGCCGCCACGACTATTGCCATAGCTACCACGATTATCGCGACCGCCGGCACGGCCGCCGCGGGAGCCGGCCTGGTTGCCGCCACGCCCGCCACGATAGCCGCCACGACGCTCCTCGCGGGTATCGTCGTAGTTGCGCCAGTCATCGCGGCGATCGCGGCTGGCACGCGGATCGCGGCGATCGCGCGACTCGTTAGAGCGGCCAGCACCGCTGCGGCTGCCATTGCCACGAGTGCCCTCGCGATGCTCGCCGCCACGGCCGCCGCGCTCGCCATCGCGACCGGAACGACGACGATCGCCCGAACCACGCTTGCCGCCACGCGAGCCACGGCCCTCGTCCTCGCGCTCAACACGGCGACGACCGCCGCGGTCCTCGTCCTCGCGGCGACGGCGATGCGCCTCGCCCTGGAACTGCTTGGCACGGCGCTCGGCACGGTTGCCGCGCGGGGCCTGCTCAACGACACCAGCACCGCCGCGCTCCTCGGCAGCCACCTCGCGGGCCACGCTCTCCACAGCCTCGTCCACGCGAGCCTGAACGCCCTCGCGCACGCGGGTCTTGCCGCCGCGCTTGGGACGGCTCGGACGCTCACCGTCGCCGCGACGCTCGTCTCGACCGCGGTTGGAACGACCGGCCACATCACCGTAATCGTCGCCGTTGCGTTTGCCGTCGCGACGCGCCTGCTCAAGCTTCTTCTTGCTCTTGGACTTGCCGCGCTTGGTCTTCTTCTTCACCTTAAAGGCCGCAGGATCGCGCTCGGGGTCAACCGCGGGCGGATTGGGGCCCACATGCAGGTCGCCGGCCTCGTAGATGTCGGCGGTCTTGTCCATGAGCTTCTCGATCTCGTAGAACTCATCGACATCCTGCTCGGTCACAAACGTGATGGCCCAGCCCAGCTCGCCGGCGCGGCCCGTACGGCCAATACGGTGGATGTAGTCGGTCGGCTCGGCCGGCACGTCAAAGTTCACGACGTAGCGCACGTCGCTGATGTCGATGCCGCGGGCGAGCACGTCGGTTGCCACCAACACGTCGACGGTACCGTCGCGGAAGGCCGAAAGGGCACGCTCGCGCTGAGCCTGGCTGCGGTTGCCGTGAATCGCGGCGGCCTTGATGCCCTTGCGCTCCAGACGACGGCAGCAGCTGTCGGCGCGGTGCTTGGTGCGCATAAAGACGATGGTGCGCTCCGGGCCCTCCTTCTTGAGGAACTCGGGCAGCAGGTTGTTCTTGGCCTCGATGGACACCGGGAACACAAACTGGTCGACGGTGTCGGCGGTCGACGTGGCGGGCGCGATCTCCACGCGGGCCGGATCGCTCACCAGGTCGGTGATCTCGCCCACGGCCTCCTCGTCGAGGGTCGCCGAGAACAGCAGCGTCTGGCGCTCGGCCGGCGTCTCGCGCACGATGCGGCGAACGGCGGGCAAAAAGCCCATGTCGAGCATGCGGTCGGCCTCGTCGAGCACCAGCACCTTGACCTCGTTCAGGTGGCAGGCGCCCTGCTCGATCAGGTCGACCAGACGGCCCGGCGTGGCAACTAGGATGTCGCAGCCATACTTGAGCGCCGCGGTCTGGGGCTTGTAGCTCACGCCGCCCACTACGGTCACGGCAACATGGCCGGTGACGTCGGCAATCTTGCTGGCGACCTCGTCGATCTGCTGGGCGAGCTCGCGCGTGGGGGTGATGACGAGCATCACGGGGCCGCGGCCGTTGCCCTCGGGCTTCTTGGCGCCGCGACGGCGATTGCGACCGCCACGCTCGCGCACGGGCTTAGGCGGAGCGATGTGCTCCAGGTTGTTCATGGTCGGCAGCAAGAAGGCAGCCGTCTTGCCGGTGCCGGTCTGGGCAGCGGCAAGCAGGTCGCGACCCTCGAGCACCACGGGGATGGAGCCGGCCTGGACAGGCGTGGGCGCCGTGTAGCCCAGGTTCTCGATGGCACGAAGTATCTCGTCGGAAAGGCCCAGCTCGTCAAAGGCGGGCAGGCTCTCGGTAGCGGACTCGACGGCCTGGGCGGCGCTGGCCTCATCGGCGGCATCGAAGGCAGCCTGGGTCATGGCCTCGCGGGTCTCGTCCAGGATCTCGGCGTCCGTGACGTCGGATACAGAATTACGCATATGTTGTTGTTCCTTATCTGCACGCGTTATGGGCACGGCATGTGGCCGCGCGGGCGTGCTTGGTAGTGCGCTAATACATACAAAAAGGTGCGCACAGAGAGGACGTTGCTCAGCACGCTGGCGATCGCTTTGGCAGCCCTATCACGCGCCGTCCAGACGCAGCGGCCCTAAGCGATGGAGCAGATTCGCCGCCGGTTAGTATACCCGCGCTTCGCATGCCCCCACGTAAACCACAGATGACGGGGCGGATGGAGCGGGCCTGGGCCGATTGTCTCGATCTGTAACAGTTACGGAGCAAAACCGGGTCTACACGTTACAGATCGAGACATTCAGTCAGCCTCCTTGGCTAACATCTCGATCTGTAACAACTAGACCCCGTATCCCCCGCCAGATGTTACAGATCGAGACAAACGTGCCGAGCACCAAACCAGACAGACCACAAAAAGGGCCGGACGCCCAGTCATTACGACTGGAACGTCCGGCTCCGCCAAACAACAACTAGAGAAGCTGAACCAACACCCCGCAGCCCCTACTCTGCGTCCGGGTCCTTAAAGTTCTTGGGATCCAAGACCATGCAGGTGTAGGTAATGTCGTGTTCATCGTCGGGAATGGGTTCAAACCCGTTCTTACCAAAGAAGTCGATGAGCAGATGTGCGAGCTTAATCGGATCCGCATCAGGATCGTCAAAGAGATATTCGCTCAGATCCAGGAATGCAGGCTGCTGGTGGCCCTCGCTCTCCCAGTATCCCAACAGGGCGTCGTGCACCAGGCGCGCGCCATAGCCGTTACCGCGGTAGTCGGGGTCAACATACACATGGCTCAAAAACGTCCCCAGGTACTTGTTGAGCGGGTGCTCCGTAACGGCATCCGGCAGGTCGGGGTCATCTGAACCGCCCGTTACGCAAAAACCGACCAGCTCGTCATCGGCAAAAACGCCCCAGAGGCTGCTGTTTTCCTCGTCCTCGTCCTCAACAAAGTCCGCGTACTCGTCATAGACCTCGTAACCAGACTGCTCGTCCAGATCGACCATATCGTCGACGTCGTCGGGACTCAAAGCCCTTACTTCAACCTCAGCCATTGTCCTGTCCTTTCTCTCGCTTTCAGGACAACCCGAGCATACGGCGCTGTCCAGATAACCTGTTGCGCAACATCGGAAGTTGCGCCAATACCGTCGTTAGCGGCGGCGACGCCTCAGGGCAACGCATGCAACAACAATCGCAAGCAGCACCAAGCCCTGAAAATTAATGCGGCTTATAGCGAAGCCCGAAGGAACGATAAAGCTGTCGTAGAACATATCGAGCAGGCCGATAAACACCAGAAACGCGATGAAGATCCAGAACACGCGACTCCTTAAAATGGGAGTAAACATGTCGAGCACCGATCCACCCGAGGAAGAGCCCTGATAGCCAATCAAATCAAACGGCTCATCCTTCTCCACCTCGTCAGCATCGCTCGAAGCGTCTGAAGGCTCAGACTCCAAATCGCGGCGATCCGTCCAATACCCGGGCACATGGTCGCGCTCGCCAAGGTACTCACCGTTTTTTACCACCGGCTCAAACAACATAGCGCTCGAAAGCTGCTCGAGCTCCTCGCGAATCAACTGGTCAGCACGAGCGTCATGGGGCTCCTCGAGCTCGCACTCAAGCTCGTACATATGCTCCATGACCCGCTCGTAGTCCTCTTCAGACATATCGTCATCGTAATAGGAGTTCCCGCTCATCGTTCATCCCTCATTCAAGAACCGAATCCCTTTTGGACAACTCAAGTGTAGAAATCCATACCGAGCAGACGTTGCGCAACATTGTCGGGAACGAGACGAATCCGCTCTCAAAACGCCTCAGCACACGCCGCTCCACTTTGCAATTCGCGCACTCGCGGATGTTGCGCAACGTTCTCGCTCATCGGGGCGGTAGCGTTCAAGTTAGCAAAGCCACGAGCCCTAAAACCCGGGGTCGTCGGCTTCCACCGCATACGAAAGAAGGAACGATGGACGAGATTTTTGAGCATCTGCTTCAAGATACCGACCGAGGAATCTCGATCAACCAGATTGTCAATCGTATCGTGTTTCCCAACCACGATATCTGCATGCAGGCCAAAGCTGCCCTGGAGCGAGACTATGGCGAGTTCTGCTTTGCTGCCGTGATCCCCGATTACGAGGACTTCCAGCACATGGATCCGACCGACGCCATCAATGCCGCCCTGGAAACCTGCGGATCCGACGGCGAAGAGGTCACCAACGTCGTCTGGGGCTACAACTCGCTCCAGTACGAATACAACGGCATCCCCTCGCTGGAGGTTGCCAAGACCATCTCCAAGATGATCGGCGTTCCCGTCTACTACGAGTACACCGATGCCGATGAGATCGCCGCCGGCGCCGTGATCGCCGATGCGCAGGGCGATAGCGTCTCGTTTGCAAACGTGGTCGACAAGAGCTGCTGGGTGTATTTCCCGGAGGGGTTCGACGGTGCCACCGACACCCTGTTCCGCTGTGGCATGGGAACCATGTCCATGCCCGACGGAAGCCAAAAGTACTTTGAGGACACCACCGACCCCATCATGCGTTCGTATGCGCAGCGCGGAAACGTGTCCCTGTACTTCGACTTTCTCAAGGACCAGTTTGGCGCCCAAGAGGAGCCCCAGCCGGCGTCCTCGCGCAAAAAATCGTCTTCTGCAGCAAGCAAACGCAAAAAGAAGTCGACCAAGACGCAGGAGGTCGCAACCGCCACCATGGACGCATCGGACGTTGACGTGCTCTTTAGCCATCTAATCGAAGAGACAGGTGGTCAGATCCAGCCCCAAAGGGTCATCAACCGCATCGCCTTTCCCGGACACAATGCTTGCATGCAGGTAAAGGAGACCCTGGAACAGGAACTTGGCGGCTTTTCGCTCGCCACGCTGATACCCGCAATCTCCGACCTTGGTGATTTGAGCCAGCCGCAAAACGCCGCCATGTGCGTCCATATCTGTGGCGCCCTAGGCGGACAGACATTCAACGAGATGTGGGGCTACAACTCGCTTCAATACGAATACGACGGCATCCCGCTGCTGCGAGCTGCAAAGGCGCTCGCCAGCCTGCTCGGGGCGCCCGTTTATTACGAGTACGTAGTGACCAACGGCTACAAGGCCGGAGCATGGCTAGCCGATCCCGATGACGACGACGTCTCGTTTGCGGCAAGCCTCACTAAAAGCCAGTGGACGTTCTTCCCCGACAACAGCCAGTACCGAGATGCCACGGCAGTTCGCTGCGGCGTAGCGACCGTCACGCTTTCCGTGACCCAAAATGGCGTGCCCCAGGACCGCGAGGTCTCGTTTGCGGACACGTTCAATCCCATCATGCAAAAGCTGGCAACCCGCGGGACCGTCTCCATGTATCTCGACCTGATCAATGCAAACTACAGCTCGTTTGCAGACCCATCGGACGATGACGACGAAGGCGAGGATGACAAGCCCCAGGCAGAGTCCGATGCCCAGGCGTCGGGCAACGTCTACATGTCCCAGGCCATGGGCGCGATGACGTTTCGCATCGTCTTTCCCAATCATGACTGCTGCGAGTATATCCGCAATGATCTCGACAAGTGCTTTGGCGGATTCTCGCTCCAGGCGATTTGCGGTACGCCCGACAGCACGTTTGACTCACCCGATGAGGTCCTGAGGACCATGGCGGGCCACGGAATCCCCGATGATGCAACCGATGTCGAATGGGGCTATAACTCCGTGCGCTATCGCGTGGCGCACTCCGTGCCCAACGCCATCGTTCTCGAGGCACTAGTCCAGCACTACAACATTCCGCTGTACGTCGAGTATTTCGATGAGCTTAAACGCGCGACCGGCGCTGCCATTACGATCCCCGACATGGCAAACCCGACCGCATTCGTCCCCGGCACACTCGGCTGCAAAGAGCAGATGTACTTTGACCGCGGCAGTGATAATGAAGGCTACGTCGCTCTTCGATGCGGCTACTGCCAGGCAGTCTCCGATGATGGCAAAACGCGCATTTCCTTTGTCGACGACCCATCGCAGTCGGTCATGGCGGAAATGGCAGAGGAAGCATCGGTCGGAGTCTACGTCAGGCTGCTTAAAAAATTCGATTTTGAGCAAGTTCTTCCCGCTGGATATCAGAAACCCGCCTCGCGTCCCGCCGCAAGCTCAAAAAAGAGCACCTCGACCTCCTCGGCAGAAAAATCGAAAATCAGCCTGTGGATGAACCCCATTGCAGAAAAGCATGTCTGGAACTCCCTCGATGCCTACGGTCAAAAGCAGGGCAAGCAAAATGACATGAACATGTTCTTTTTGGAGCCGCTCTATCGCGGCGGCGACCAGATCCGCGACCCATTTGGATTTGCCACGGGCCGCAAGCCTATGCCGGCTTATGCAAGCCACCAGGCGCACCGCAAGGTTATCGACGCCGCCCTTAATACCGACATAGAAGTCGGCGCGCTTCTCGCGGGACTTCTCGGCCAAGACCTGCTGACATCCGAAGAGCTCAACGCGCTGCACCGCGACATCGAGCTCAAGGCCCAGGGCATAAGCGCCATTGCCACCGGAAGAGGCGCCGCGCTCGAGAGCCGTTGTGACTCGGTTTGCTACCTTATTGCAAAGCTCCGGAGCCATGACGGCGACAATAGCCATCGCTTTATGATGTGGATGGCGGACACCGACCAAGCCGTACGCGTAAAGTTCTACGGCGAGGCGCCGGCAATCGGCGTGCCCTTTACGTGCCGCTTTAGCGTAGTGGAAAATGACGTCATTACGTACTGGACGCCCGTCGAGGGCGAGAAGGGCTTCTCTCGCTATAAGCAGATTCCCAAGGGAGGACGCATCGACGTCTCCGAGGCAAAGAGCGACTCTGCCGCTATGAACGCTCTGCGCAAGGCCAACGCGATGTTCCTTAAGACGTGCGGACTCAAGCAGACCGCACCGTCCAAGACGCGCATGACCCCGGAACAGTCACAGCGCTTTAGCGAGCTGCGAGAGAAGCTGGATCGTAAGACGGGTTATGCCCTCACGGTGCTATTCTCGCGCTGCGTGCTCTGCAGTGCCGAAGCCGACCGATTCCTCGAGCTCATGGAGCACGCCGCTGCCGCGCACGATCGCGGAGAGGTGATCGACGTCGACGATACCGAGGTCGTAGAGCACAAGGCCGTTTACATGGTTGGCCCGATCTCTACCGAGGATGGTACTTGTCAGCTCTACAACCCCAACACCGTCAACTTTGAGGACTTTAGGTTCCAGCCCAACCTGCTCGAAGACTTCCACACCGACCTGCCCCGCACCGGCAGCTTTATCAACATTGCAACGAGCGTCGTTGAGTCGGACGCCATCGCCGCCTGGGCGGGCTACAACCCGGGCAACGCCCAGCGCTCGGCGCGCTACTAGAGAGCGATTGGCACGGCCAAGCCATGTATCTGTTGCGCGGCATCGGCCCTGGACGTCGAACCGCGCCGTCCACGATGTTGCGCAACAGAATGCAGCGCAGGCGGCCTAGTATGCGAAGCAACAGGCGCGTGCAGGTCAGATGCATCGAATCTGGCCTTCGCGCGCAACACAAATCATCGCAGGGAGCACACCATGGCGCGTGACACATCAAACGATCCGGTTGTTAACTTGCCGCTCGATTACAAGTTCGACGGCAACGGCAACATCATCCAAAAGGTCTTTTTTGGCGTAAATGCGGTATTCTGCCCCGTCTGGTACTGGTGGTACTTCAAAAGCAATCGTGATCCCAACTTTTGGGTCGGTGACAGCGACATGGACGGCTATGATCCCGAGGAATGCGCTATCGAGTTCCAGCGCCGCATGGATAACTTTACGCCCGAGGAGAGCTGCAACCTCTTTGAAGTCGCAAAGTATTGCGACCGCATGACGGGTGTCACCGTCTTTGACGTCGTAAACGGGCGAAATGTAAACGAGCGCCACCTGGATGACTACTACACCGGCTACGACCTTGGCATCGAAGATGATGACGAGGACGAAGAAGACGACACAGACATCGAGATGGAGTTTGACGGGCAACCTGTAAGCCCCCAGCCGATGCGCGTATGCGACGAGGGCCCCTGCCAGTTTATGCTGCCGCCCGTTTTAAGCTGCGGAACGGATGACGGTTCTGGCTACGAGGTCGAGATTCCCCTGCGCGCCAAAACGACCAAGAGCGGTACTCCGCAGGAGCGACTATCGTTCTATATCCCCGCCGACGTCGCCGTACAGTGGTTCCGCGAGGTCACGGGCGAGCCGCAGGCCGACTACCAACTGTTCCAAACCGTTTGGATGGATCGGGCCAATCGGCTTGAGAACCCGCACTTTGTCGACCACCTGTTTTCCTATGCGTTTTGGCAGGAGCGACTGCTGCGCATCCTGCACTACACGTACAAGCGGGGCAAGGTGCAGAGCGCGCGCATCGTTGCCGACTACGAAGGCGATGCCGCCGAGTTTATTGGTAAGTACTATCCGGAGGCCGAGGTCATCGGTCATCAGGGCAATGAGAACGCCTTTGAAACGGGAGCCGCCTATCTGGTGGACCTTACGCTGGACTACAAATACAAGGGCGACAAGCTTGTCGAGAAAAAGACGTTCTCGGTCCTTGGCAGCTTTGGATGCGAATGGTATCGACTCTTTAGCGGCAATCCCAACGCCACCGTTGATGATTTCTATGCATGGTGCGAGCAAACCGACACCTACGAGCCCCTGCGTCAGGCAGCCGAAACCGCCGGCGCAATCGTTCAGTACACCACCTACGGACTAAAGGACGGCAAGCTCACCAGCAAACGCACCGAAGACCACCAAGGCCACACCAACGTCGAGATTAATGAGGCGGCCGAACTGAGGGATCGCATGTTCACGTAGGCGGCAACAGGCCCAGTTCACATTATCCGTTCATCTCTATACTCACAGGAGGTACCTACTTTGATTTCTCCAATCTGTTGGTTCGCGGCATTCCTCGTCGCTCTCGTCGCGCTCTGCTATTCCATACACTTGGAACGGCACAACTATCAGCACAAACTCTTTGGCTTCGAGATCAATTCCAACCGTCGCATCGTCGCCTTTGGAATTCTTGCTCTTGGCGCTTTTTGCCTATTTGCCCCCGTTACCTGGGCGCAGTGCTTTTCTTCGGATCTTGGTGAGGGCTGGGAGCCGGGAGCCTTCAACTTTATTAGCTGGGTCATCACCAACTTCTTTGCCGTGGGATGGACAACGACCATCCAGACCGGCCTCACCGATGTGACGTCAACCGTCTATAGCGCTATTCCCCTTGGCGGCAGCATTGCCGGCCAGGTATTCAACCTGCTCTATTCGCTGCTCACACTTGCATACATCATCGCCCTTCCCGTTGAAATTGGCCTGTTTGCCTTCAACGCTGTTGCCACGCGTCTCTCGGGCAGCGTTATCAAGCGTCATCTCAAATATGCCGACCATGCAATTATCTTTGAGAGTGTCGACGCCAACACCGAGTTGCTCGCGCGTGATATCGTTAACAACATCAAGGACGGAACACTCAATAACGCGAATGGCAACGGCGACATCGCCCTCATCTTCTGTCTAGGCAGCGACGAGGACAGCGAACGTCAGCGCGTGCTGCGCAATCTGTGCCAGGGCTATGTGCGCTATGTGTTCACCGACACCGAAGCAGCCGATGTGCTCACAACGATTACATCGCTGCGCGATGCAGTTAAGCATCTGCTCGCAATTGACGTCGTCGCAACGAGCGAAGAAACCGAACACAATGTCAGCGCGACGATCGACATGCTCGAAGCGACGCACAAGGATCCTCAGGCCGGCTGCGCGCCCAAGATTACGCTCCATTGCACCCACAAGAACCCCGATGATGCCCAGATCTTCGATGCCATCAAAGCCGACAATGAGCCGACTTGTCTTCACTTGCTCTCACGCGTACAAGACGAAATATACGATGTACTTGAAGAGGCTCCGCTCTACAGCGTGCTCGAACCCATCGATATCTCCGTCAACCCAAATCCCAAGCCTCAGAATCTCACCGTTCTCGTTTTCGGCGCAGGCGATTTCGGCATGCAGGCAACACGCACTTCCTTCTGGATGGGCCGCATGCCGGGCGTTCGTCTGAACATTGTTGTTGTCGACCCCAACGCCCGAACGATACTAGAACGCGAAGCAGCCCGCTACCCCGAGATGTTTGGCGAAAGCTGCAACGGCATGCCGACAATTCGCTTTGTAGAAGCTGAGGCGCCCTCGGTTACAACCGATCGCCTTATTGCAGGCGGCACCGTCACTACGCTGCACTACGACGCTCAAAACAAATGTGTATCGTCCAAGGCCGACAGCGCGCTAATTACCGATGACGCTCGTCTTTACGCTTTCGTAACCATGGGAGATTGTGGACAGAACCTCTCCTATTCGCTCATGCTCCAACGCCAGATCTTCAACCGCTTTATCGACCAGGGCTCACCGGACTACACCAAACAGCAACCCGTCATCTGTCCCCATATCGAGAGCGAAGAAATCCTAGGCGCCCTTAAAAGCCTCGATAAGACTCAGACGATCGGCAAAGACGCCGCCAAAATCATGCATCCGTTTGGTGCCCGCAAGGCGTTCTACACCTACAGCAACATCATCAATGACGAGCGCGAGCGCCTGGCCGTACAGCTCAATGCGGCATACGACCTTTGCTTTAATGGCTCCATTAAGAATGATTTTGACGCAACGCTCGCCGTTGATAAGGCAGTCAATAGTTACAACGGCAAAGAATCCAACAAGAGCAGCAGCCGAGCTTCGGCAGCACATATCCCCTACCGCTTCTGGGCGCTTGGCTTTAGCGACGCCGACGTGGAACAGGGATCCTTCGAGCATGCCTGGAGGGAAAAGCTGCAGGGCAAGGTCAAGCCGGCTTCGAATAACGACAACATTGCCAATGCGATATTAAGCTCCGTCGTTCCCGACGCAGCCACCAAAGCCGAGTTCGATGCCAACGAGCAGAAGAACCGCGAGGAATTCAACCTTATTTGTCGTTTAGGAGACATGGAGCACGATCGTTGGCTTGCCTATTGCCGGGCAACGGGCATGACCGAACTGGGACACGGCACCATCGAACAGGAACGCGAACAGCGTATGCGTGCAGCAGCCGTCGATGCGTTCCTGAGCGGCAAGGTCAACAAGAGTGGGGCCGAAGGCGTTCGCAAGTCCGACATCCTCATGCGTCACGCCTACATGACACCTGACAACGACGTACTTGGTGCCCGCGGGTTCCTGCTAGGAAAAGACGTCTACGCCTACGACCGAATCATCGTCGCCCTCTCGGCCCGCATCGCCAAGGGAAATGTTGTCAAGCCCAAGAAGGACATGGATAAATAACGATTTCAATCGAGAGGATTGCAATATGGGAAAGCCATCCACCGCAAATATAAAGCAAGATAGCGAGGGCCACACCCTTCTACAGATATTCGTAAGCTACCGACGTGCGGACAACATATTCAACCACATGCTCGATATCGTTGACAGAACCCTAGATATGCTCAACACAAGCAAAGATATGCTTGCTTTGACCGACTATCGAATTGACAAGTTCACCGATATCGTCTCCATCGATTACGGGCAGCGCTGGGAACAGAAAGTGAATGAAGCTCTCGAAGGCTCGGATATCCTGCTTGCTTTCATAACGCCCGGCTATATCGAAAGCAAGAACTGCTGTCACGAATACAATCATTTCCTTGAAAACGCTGAAGGAGAAAATGAGGAAAAAACTGACAAGGATGATAGGCCTCGCCGCTGCATTCCCGTTTTTTGGACAAGCCAAGATAAAATTGAAGCGAATATAAAAAAGAAATATGGCGAAAGCCCCGACGGAGAACCCGCTGCAAAAGAAAAATCCAGTCAAACTAGCTCGGACAGCCATGACGACAAAAACGATCATGACGAGTCACTCGCTAAAGAACAGACCCGCGAAATCCGCGATAAGGAAAGCGGCGACAAAAGCGTCTCCGACAATCCCTCAAAAGATAAGAACTCAGCAAATAACGCCCGTAGCACTTGGGATTCAATCAAAGAGTTCAATGGCCTAGAGGCGGTCCTCCCTAAGTTCATTGAGCTTCTTAAGGACGATGCGCAGGGGTCTGATTACGATTTCGTGAAAGACTGTATCGTTCGCTGGCTTGCTAACAAGATTTTCATCGTTGCAGATTCAATCATTAAGAGCAAACAAATGGTTGAGGAAGAGGATTCTACGATTGCGGAAGCGAAGACGGTCAAGCCATTAGACGACGAGCTTGCCGCCGCACTTTCCGACCATGTGTTTCATCTCTCGACAAAGAGCTCCGAAGGGACCGCTCATGTGTCCGATGGCGTTTTTATCGTCGAAAAAGGCACAAAAATTGCCAGGGATCTTACGGCAAGCTGCCCGGTCTCCGTCATCAAGCAACGCAGCATGCATGCAGACCTCATAGAAGATTGCGTGCTCACCGGTGACATTGCGTTTTCGAGCCCCTCGGCGGCAGCGGGATTCGTAGCAGGCCGAAGCTCCAACGGTAAAACTATGTGGACGACCGATGAAAATAAAACCATCAACGATCTTGAGGAGGAATACAGGATGGGAAAACAGTCGTAAGAGGAAAATGGACTGGAAAGAAAAACCATCCAGCAATAATGAACGAAAAGAAGCGGGGCTCGTAAATGGCCGAGCCCCGCTTCTTTTTGTTCGTTTATGGCCTTGCAGCAAAAGATGCTCTGCCGCTTCAAGGGACCCTACCGCTCCTCTAGCGTCCAGCCTTTCTGAGCGCAGAGGTCACGCAGGGTAGCCACGAGGTCCGCGTTGGTGTTGCTGTCGACCACGATCTTGTCGATGTGATCAGCGGCAATGTTGAGCTTGGGGAACGAGTGGCTGCAACCCGACAGGTTGAGCTCACCGACGTTGCAGGTAATCTCGAGTGCGCCAAGAATGTCATCGTTCGAAAGATCAATCTTCTCGACGTCGCCCTGAAGGCCTTGGTCAACGGTAAAGAACATCAGGTTCTTAAGACCCGAGGCGTTGATGGAACTGACAGCACCCTTAAGGCCCTCGATCTTAAAGGAATTAAGCTTGGGACAGACGCTCAGGTCGAGGTCCTGGGTCGTCATGTCGCCAAACTTGAGCACCTCGAGTGCCTCGAGCTCGCTAAAGTCTGCACTCTTGGCGCTCAGGGTATTGATGCCGAGCGTGTCGAGCTTGTCCAGCTTGCTAATGGGCGTGAAGTCCGTCACCTCGTCACTCACGACCAGCTCTGTGATGCGCTGGGTCTCCTTGGCGGTCAGCTGGCCATCGTCATCGTTATCGTAGTCGGCAAGCAGCCCGTGCAGGGTATCATCCGTGATCGCATCAACATCGACGAGACCTTTTTCTTTCTTGGTCTCGGAGCCAGAGGCGTCAGTTGAGCTCGACTCTTTAGAGGCGCTCGACGAGGCTTCTCCGGCGCCTTGCACGTCACCGACGCCGCCAATCACGGCAAAGGCAGCAACCGCGCCTATGACCACAACCGCCGCAAGCACTACCAGGGCGCGAACGCCACCCAAGCGAGAAACGGCTTCATTTGCACGTTCAGCCGCCTGTCCGTTCGGCTGCCCAGCAGGGCGGGGAATTCGATTTGTCGAACGTCCCGATGCCCGCTGCGCCTGCCCAGCAGACTGTTCGGTTGCCTGCCCGTTCGGACGCATATTCACCCGCACATCCGGCGTCTCGGCAGCCGGCTCATTAGCCCCGCCCGTAGGCTGCTCGGTCACACGCTGAACCCGTTCGTTATCCCGCCAAGACATGTCGGGCTTAAAATTCGCCATATCGCTTCTCCTCACTTGAGCGCATCGCTACTGCTGCTCCATGGTGTAGCCGTAGTCACTGCTCATTTTTTGCAAATACTCGACCAGGCTGCTGCTCGTGTCGCTGTCGTACAAGATCTTGCCAACACAATTGGGTGTAAAAGTGAAATGGAAGGCATCTTCCCTGCCTGCCCCGCACAGATTGAGTGTATCGACTCTGCAACCGATCTTCAGGACCTTGAGGTTCTCATCACCCGACAGGTCAAGCGTCCCAATACTGCCATCAAGGCCTTCGATCTGGACGTTCGTCAACGAGGACATGTTTTTGGCATTCAAGGTATCGACGGGGCTCTCGAGCCTGTTTATGGTAACGCGCTGTAGCTGAGGAAAACGTGTGAGATCAATCTGAGGCACCGAGCAGTCGCCAATGGACAAATGAGTGATATTGCTAATGGAGCTTATGTCGTAGCTTTCGCTGTCGTAGTCGCCGATGCCAAACGTCGTGATGTTGTGAAAGTTGGCCAGCAGCGGAAGCGAATCAAATGACTCGACGTCGATTGACCTAGCTTCATCCGCAGTCTCTTGCGAAATATTCCCGTCCTCATCTGCATCGAGCGCTAAGTCCGAGCGCAGCGCCTCGTCCGTAATTTCATCGAGCGTAAGCACCGTGGCCTTTTTCGCTTCTTCCTGGTGTCGCTCCTCTTTTTCTTTTTTACGCTGAGCGCGCGCCGCCTCCTCTTCTTGCTGTTGTTTGGCCTCGGCGCGCTGCTCGGTCTGCCGATTGGTGTCGGAGATGCCGCTTGTAATGGACGTGACCGCCACAATGGCGATGACCACCACCACGGCAAGAACGATCACTACGCGCGGACCGCCCAAGCGGTTCACGATATCGTTGATATCCGATCCGTTGGACCCGGCGCCCCCGCGGCCAGACCCGTTCTGATTAATTGCCATCCGTGTTTCCCCCTCCGCCGCCTACAGGCGGTCCTTGTCGAAGTAGTCAGCGTCGCGCCAGTTGCCGCGCCAGCGGTAGGCGTGGGCGTTCTCGCGCGACCAGTCGCTCAGGTGGCGCAGGATGAAGCGGCTCATGTCGTCCGCGAGCGGCTCGATCGGCCCCACGCGCCGCGCCTCGGCCTCCCGCTCCCAGAACGAGTACGCCATGAGGTAGAACGTGCCGGCGTCGACGTAGTCGCCCGGGTAGGCGGGGTCGTCGAACCAGCCGTGCGTGTCGGGCGTGCCGTTTTGCTCGCACCACTCCGCCACGTTGAGGGCGAGGCTCATCAGGGCCGTGTAGTCCTGCGGGTCGCCCGAGGCGAGCGCCTCGTGCAGGTTGGACATGGGGCCCTCGGCGCCGTAGGCCGGGTAGTACAGGTCCCAGATCCTCGACGCCGCGTCGTCAGTAAGCTCCATCTGCGAGGGGCGGTCGCCCAGGCCGTCATCGTAGACGGGCGCGTTGGGATCCTCCCCCGTGAAGGCCCCGACGCCGTAGTCGAGCGTGGAGGCGCTGTTGCGGGCGCCGCGGGCGGCGCGGGCCATGGAGCCGAAAACCGAGTAGCCGCTGTGGTAGCCGCGGACCGTCTCGGTGACGAGCCGGCGCAGGCTGAAGTTGGCGTGGGCGCGGTCGCGGGCCTCGCGGGTGGCGGCGGAACCGCGGAAGAAATACGTGGCGCCGATGATTAACTGCTTAATGATCAAGCTCAACGGGCCGGCAATGATTTCCGTCACAACTACGAGAAGACCGATGAATACAACGGCGGCCAAAGCGAATGGATTGAATGCGCTATACCCCGGCGCCGGAAGCCCCGTATGCAACACATCGTCTCCGCCAACGTTCAAGTACATGCGGTACCAGACCGAGCAGAGTCCCCAAACCGTAAAAATACGCAGTGGGAAAAACCGAACAATGGTGGGAATCGCGTCCACGATGCGCGAAAGATTGATGTTAAAGCGAGGGCGATTCGCGCCCTCGTTGTTTACCGGAGTAGCTGCCTCCGGATCGCCCGGAAGAGGCACGCCAGCGCGTCGCGCACGCAAACGATCGAGCCGCTCCTGGGCGGAAGAGGCTTGTGCCTGCGATGCACCTGCCGAAACACGTGTTCCCGCCACCTGTCCCGCAGCCGGCGTCGCATCCCCCTGCTGGTCATCAACGCGAGAGTTATAGAGGCGCGCAAGTCTCTCCTGCGCCGACATGCCCCCTTGCTGGTTATCGTCTGCCATGTGTTCTGCCTTTACCTAATTAATAATGGAAGTGTGTCTGGGCATAGCGGTTAAGTGCATACCCAAACTCCCTGGTCATCGTCTTGATGGTGTGCGTCTCCATCTTTCTGGTCTGAGGATTACGCCGATTGAAGACAAACGTGGGCATAAACCCGCTCACTTCCTGGAAACCGCTCAGCGAATTAAAGGGAATGATGATCGGCGGATTGGAATTACCCGGAGCGAAAAGTCTACCCGCCACCGCCTTGCTGTTGCCTATGCCGGGGACGAGCATCTTGAGCGCGGGGTGATTATCGAGCGTCGAGCCCTCACGCTTGGCGACAATCTCGAGGTGGTTTTCGAAAATCCTGATGGAGCACGGGCGTCCGTCATACGAGCCCAAGCCCTCATTGATTACCACGTCATTCCGGATTTCGCGTTGCGCCATGTTCGAACGAGAACGTGCATTCGTCTGAGAGCCGCGCTGGGACGCCACGTTCTCAATACCCAACATGTCGTCAAAAGCGCCCATGGCACGTCGCTCGGTGCCATGGAGACCACGCTCGCTGGGATTTTGATTGCGACCTTGTCCGTTATTCGGAAGTAGTCTAGTGAAATCAAAGGGCATATAGAACACTCTTTCCTAACTTAAAAACCCGTCTCAGCCGTTCACCCAACGCAATGCAGATACTTACAAACGGCAGTTACGACCTATCAATAGGTTCATGGGGCGGCCAATCCGCTCACGCCCAGCTCGGTCCTATCGACCAAAAATAAACAGGACAAGCAAAACGACGACAACAATGGCAATGATTGCGCCTGCCGATTGAAGAAGAGACACTACACCCCAAAGCAAGAACGCAATGATTGCGGGAATCAACCAGAGATACGACCAGCTCTTAATCGTAGAAGCGCTGCTGGGATGTTCGTTGTCGCCCCATGCGGCAATGCAAGCGAAGCAATCAACAAGAATGGCGAGCAAAACCTCGCACTTGGCCACCGTATCGCCGTCAATAAACACCGTGCCCATAAACCCGGACGCGCTAATCACGGCCGCCGTGATAAACAACAGGCGAATTGCCAACCTGCCAAGTCTATCCATAACTTCAGGATCGGCGTAGAAAGCCTTGTCTTCGGAGCCAAACGAAAAATCGGCCCCCTGTGCCATCGGAAGATCCTCGTCAACGCCCACCATCGAAAGCTTTTCCGCCGTAGCGCCTGTGCGGCTATCAAAGTCGACCAACTGAATCAGACGACTTTCAAGAAGATCGGCGTTAGCCGCCAGATCGCTGTCGAGTGACTGGACGCGGTCAACCGCGGAAAAGGAACGAAGCAGATTCAATGCCAAGAAGCCGAAGATACCGACAAACGCCGCAACCAAAAACAGCACTGCGAGCGGGGCGAAGGAGCCACACATAACGATGAACTGTCCAAAGGAACCGCGAGCGCATAGGATAACAACAAAGTAGACAACCGCCACAATGCACGTCCAGCGCAGCACCCCGCCTTGCTCTTTCTTCACGGCCTCAATACGCGCCGTGGCATCGGCAATGCCTTCAGTCACATCGTAGTCTTGCGTATCCTGCCGGATAGCACCTTCGAGCGCGCCATCCGCCTCGTTTCGCTCGTCCTCAAGGAATTGAGAATAACTGGCGGAAGACATCAGGTTCGCATGAGCCAAAAGCCTGATTCCGATGCCATCGAGTAGATGTTCATCCGCACCGCCTGCAAGCAGTTCTGCCACATATCCGCGTGGAACTGCCTCTCCTCGTGCCTCGGCACAGAAAAGAGCATTCAACGTAAGCGGTCGAGTAAGAAGAACGTCCCTCGTCTGCCAGCCATTCACATAGGGAACAGGCGTCACCTCCATGTCGGCGCGAAGCTTGCTGCCTTCGATTCGGATATTGGACCCCACTTGCATGAGCGAAGCAACCGATGCCTGCGCCGAAGGAGATAGACCGCGAAGATTGACAATTGCGGATTCTCCGGCAGAGCCCGGAAGTGCCTCGTAAAGGGAGGTGTGCTCGGAAAGCCAAATCCAGCCTGCCATATTGCCGTATTTACGATAGAACGCTCGCACGGGAGCCTTGTTGTCGGCGACACGGTCCATGAAATCGAGTACGACATCAACGTCAATTGACCCGCCACTCTGGGCGTCACCGCGTGCCTTGATAATAGCGTCCATGGAAACGTCTCCTGCAAAGAGCAGGAAGAACTCATCGACAGCACGAGACGTTGAGCAAGTGGCAAAAAATGCCCGGGGGTTCCCAATGAGTCTCTTGATCTCTTGCTGGGCCGCAGCATGAGTTTCCAACTCGTCGAACGTAAGGAAGCCCTTCAATAGGCAGGCAGCAAAATGTGGATCGTTTGAAGAAGCAGCGAGGTCCTCGATTGCCTTGATATTCCTGGCAATATTCGCAACCGCCTCATCATGCTCGCCCTGACGGGAGAGAACGTAGGAAAGAAAGCCCGACGGAAGCACACCCATGGACGCAGTGCCATCAAGTCCCGACTTCACCGCATAGCGATCGATATCGGTATCGGTCATGGTGGCGATGCGTGCCGGAAGATCGTTTTTGCCAGTGCCCAGCGAAACATCTTCGCCGCGCCACGAAATGATCTTGCCGCCCGACATTTCGTAGATCACGCAAGCAAGATTGAAATCGTAATTCGGTTTTTCTCCGCCCTTCGCTTTCGCCTCGGTGATCTCATGGATCTTTGTCTCAAGGTCGTTTTCATTCCATTTACGCATCTGGCGCTCGAGCTGCCACTGCTGCATGCGTTGTTTTGCCTCGTCCCAATGAGACGCGAGCCCGCGAGCGAGCGACACAGGATCGGTATAAAGCCTGCCGACAAATTCATACGGCGCATGGCCGCTCTTGAAATCGAAGGTGGGCAGCTGACGATAGAAGTGATCGGGGTCAGCGATCCAGTCTTTAATTTCTTCGTATCCGAAGCGCTTGTTTGCAAGCTCAAACGTAAGGCCTTGAAGCAAATTACCCAAGGTAGCGTCATCAGGGTGGGTGAACTCAGCAGGTTGACCCGCTTCCTGAAACTCGAAAAAAGTGTCGTCCTTCAAACGCTCATGGAGCGGGTGGACATTGCCCTCATAAAGAGTCCAAATGGTATAGCCAAACGAATACCAATCGTTGCGAGGATCGACCATTCTGCCGTGACCAGGCGTATACCCGTTTGATCGCGTCTCGGTATTAGTCGTACGATTATCAATTCCGGAAAGAGAGCGAGCGGACCCATAGTCACCAAGTGCGATTTGTTTATCGTACAGGTAGACATTCGACGGTTTCACATCACGATGGACGATGCCAAACTCGGTGTGTAGTAGGTTAATCGCTTGGCTCAGCTCCGGAATCACGCGACTTTTAACCATATGCTTGCTACGGGGACGGTCGCTAAGACAGGTAGCCTTGGGAGTGATGGCAATATCCCAAAGCTGAGGAGCGGGGGCCCCTACTACGGTCGCGCTCAAGCCCTGGTGCAAATAAGCAAAAATAGGCAGCAAATGCGTTTCTGACACGGGACGACCATTGAGGCTCATGACGGCATGCACAGTCTTCTCGTATTCCGTGAGCATTTTTTCTATAAGAGGCTGAAACACCTTGGCAACACATGCGAGGCCGTCATCCACCCGCTCGGCAGCAAAGACCGTGGACTGACCACCATGACCGACAACTTGACCCAAGTGAACAATAAACTGCTGGCCGTCACGTGAGGTAATCGTCACATCTTCCGGAACGAAAGGGGATACGGGCACGGAGGAAGCGGCGCGAACGTCCCCACGAGAAACGGTCACCGTTTCGCCATTGGGATTTACCACCGCACCGCGTGGGACCGTTATCGTTTGACCGCCAGAAGCGGCAGATCGCGGCACCGTTACGGTCTCGCCCGCAACGGACGTCACCGGCCGAGAAACCGTGACCGTCTCGCCGCCAGCGGGAGCAGCCATCGGCCTTGCAACCGTAACGGTCTCGCCACCAGTCGCAGAAACTGGACGACTCACCGTCAACGTCTCGCCGTTTGCCCTAGGAACCGAGCGGTCCACCGTTACCGTCTCGCCTGCCGACGGGGCATCGCCGCGGCGAATGGTCACCGTTTCGCCGGACACCGGAGCAGTGCCTCGGCGCACCGTCACGGTCTCGCCCGGTACAGGAGCCTGATTGCCGTGATACACGGTGACCGTTTCGCCGTTTACAGGTACGCCCCCACGGTGGACCGTCACGGTTTCACCGTTGCCGGCGCCGCCATCTCGGTGTACCGTTATCGTCTCATCAGACATCTTTATTCCCCTATCTCAATCACGATCAGCGTCGCGTCATCCGTCGAACCGCTCATGCGGGCCTCGGCATACAGCTCCTCGCACAGCTGCGCACAGGTCGAATCGCTCGCAAGCATCTGCTGCAGGCGCGCAAGGTCAATCTCCCCATCGATGCCGTCAGAGCAGATTAAGTAGCGATCGCCCGGAAACAACGTGGTCGTATTGATCTCCAGGTTTCGTCCGCCCTGATTAAGACCGACCGCCAGCTCAATGCAATGCGAGACCGATTCATCGCTGTACTCAAACCCAACGCCGCCCAGGCGGGATTCGGGCGTATGGTCGTAGCTCAACACCGCAAGCACGCCATCGCGCAAGCGATACACACGCGAATCGCCAGCATTAAAGATTGCGGCAGACCCATCATGCGCCACCATAAGCCCGGCAACCGTAGACGCAGCAACGGGCAGGCCATAACGGGCCGCATAGGACTCAACATCGTTCTCAGCGCGCTCGCCCGCCATACGCAAACGATCCTGCAGGACATCAATCGAATCGGCTTCAAAAACCTGAGTCGCCTGTGCAAACGCCTGAGCAGCGAGCGTCGAGGCGGCCGCTCCGTGCCCGCCTTCGCTCACGCCGTCAAAGACTGCCATGCAGCCCATCTCGCGCTCGCAATCGCCCACCAGACCATAGCAAAGGACGTTACCGTCAAGAAGCAAACGGTCCTCGTTGACGGGGTGATTGGTTCCCGCTTGAGTTTTTGCTGCAGCGATAAACTTCGTCATCGCCAATCGCCTCCCATCGATCCGGGCACGAGCTCAAACGCGATATGCGCATCGTCGCCCTCGCCCTGCGGCACGGCGCGTGCCACCATGCCGGGGCGACCGCGCCACTCGGCGCGGTGTTCAAACAGAAAATCGGAAAGCCCGTTAAGGTAGCCGCTCTCCACCAGGTTGCCAATGCCGCGGCCGCCCTTGGCCTTGACGGCATCCGTCATGGCAATGGAGTGCAGCAGCTCGCGGGCGGCATCGGTCGCCTCAACCGTAATATCGGGCTGTGCCTTATGCACGTTGCGGTTAACGGCATCGATCTTGGAATTGAGGATCTGAAGCGCCACGGCATCGTCGATAAAGTTGAAGATAACCACGTTGTCGCCGATGCGGCCCAAGAACTCGGGCTTAAACTCGCGGTCCATCTCGGTACGCACGCGCTCGCAGATCTCGTTATAGGGCGTGTTGGGCGCAATGGTATTACGTACTTCGTTGCCCTGAGCATCGATCTCAATCCTGGAAAAGCCGATGTTGCTCGTAAAGAAGATAACCGTCTCCGAGAAGTACACGGTATTGCCCTGGCCATCGGTCAGGCGACCGTCTTCGAGGATCTGCAGGAACTTATCCATGATGCTCGGCGCGGCCTTCTCAATCTCGTCGAAAAGAACCACCGAGAACGGATTGGCCTTGACCGCATTGGTAAGCTGACCGCCCTCGGCATAGCCCACGTATCCCGGAGGAGCGCCAAAGAGCTTTTGGTCGGAGTTCTCGGCACCATACTCGGACATATCAAAACGCAGCATGCTGCGCTCGTCGCCAAAGAGGAGCTCCGTAATGGCCTTAACGATCTCGGTCTTACCGGTACCGGTGGGGCCGCTCAAAAACAGCACACCCTTGGGCTTGGAGCCAGACGAATGGGTGGCGCCCGAAAGACCCATGACGGAGCGCTTGAGCACGGTGACGGCCTTCTCAACGGCCTCGTCCTGCCCCTTCACGCGGCGTTTGATCTTTGCCTCGGGATCCTCTTCGAGCTTCTCGAACATCTGCTGCCATTTGTTCTCGCGAAAACCGTATTTGTAGACGTCGACGAGCTTGGGAAGGATGGCCTCAATGGAAGCCTCGGGGTTTTGCATATCACGCTGATACATGCGCTGCAGCCCCTCGAGCTCCTTAACGCTCATACCGTCGGTGGTATCGATAAAGCGACGCACCGCACGGTCATCGGAATCGGACAGCGCCTCACCAAAGCCAAACTTGCTTTGGATGTAGGCTTCGCGCATGTCGCGGTCGGGATGCGGCAGCGTGATGGTGCGCAAGAAGGGGTTCTCCTCGATAAACCACACGGGCAGGTTGCGCACGTTATCCGTTACCAGAATGAGCGTGTTGACGGCAGTACGGTTAATGAGACGAGCCTTGCTGGCACCAAGGTACAGGTTAAGGAAGAACTGCGTCTCGTCGGGCATAAGGCCGGTCGAGGAGGCAAGCAGGCGCGACGCCATGTTGACGATCACGCAAAGCGGCTTAGCCTCGGTGCCGCCATCGGGATTGTCGTTGTATTTAAGGCGCAACATTGAGCGGATAACCTCGCCGTATGATGGCAGGCTCGACTGCTCGGTGGCATATGCTTGGCGGCCATCGGCGATGCAGGCGTTCGCCTCCATCATTCGGTCGTCGCTCTTGGAAGCCTCGTCGTGTGCCAGCGACACCAGGCGTTTGCAATCGACGTTGCCCATGCTGCTCGAGAACAGCTGAATGGGATCGAAATATGCCACGTTGTACTCAACTGAGCCATTGGCATCTTCAAAAAGGCCGCGTACGACCTCGGCGAGCTCCGAGAACTGAAGGCCGCCGTCAACCACATCGGGATACTTGTCGTTCACGTTGCCCTCAAGGATAAAGAGGCTCTTCACCCCTTTAAAGTTGAGCATCTCGCGCTGCCAGGATTGGCGCTCGAAATCAGTTGCCATGTGTTATACCTCCTTGGCAGGAAATTCGTGGTGGTAGCGGTTAGCAATGCCGACGGTGTTAACAGTGCCGTCCTGAACAAAGTTCTGAAGCTGACGAGGCTGCTGGAGATACTGGTCGTAGTCATCGTGCGGACGGTCGCTCAGATAGATCACGCGCTGGTTAGTCGAGCCGCGCAGCGCACAATCGGGCACGTTGAGCTCGTCTACGTACGGACCGTCGATCAGCACATCAATAAGGGACTTAAGCGTCTCCCACGTATCCGCACCGATCACTTGCGGCAGCTCTTCAAACGTGAATCCGGTGTAAACGAGAATGTCGTCGTAAGCACAGCGGATTGTTGCCAGCAGCTTTACGAGCTCCGATGCCTGCTCGAGCGGATCTCCACCCGAAACCGTCAGTCGATGCACGCCATGTTCGCGCGCCGCACCGAGCAACATCTGCGCAATCTCATCAACATCGACATCCTGCTCGGGCAGTTGCATCCTAAGCTCGGGCGAGATGCATCCGGCGCAGTGCTTAGAACAGCCGCTAGTCCAGATTGCGATGCGCTTGCCTGGTCCCAGAGAAACGACAGGCGCGAGCATCTGGCTAACGAACATCCGAGTAATCCTCACCGGGGTCGAGCGTACGATATACGGCAGACGTGCGCGCGAGCGAACAGCCACACTCCTCACAGCCATCCCCAACCTTTGCGCGCTCATCGGCAACAAGGTGTAAACGGCCGCACTCGGGACACTCGACAAACCAGCCCTCAATGCCGGCAGACGGACTGGCGGCTGGCACGGCAGATGCCGTAGCGGGCGCAACGGTCGCAGGCTGCGGCGCGACCGCCGTCTGAGCCTGCGTGGGCTGCACCGCAGGAGGCTCCTCCACGGTAGCCCTCAAACGCAGCTGGGCAAATTCCCCGGATGTCGCCGGGATTAGCAACACGTCATCGGTATGAATCTGCTGAGGCACGCCGGGAGTCAAATAAAGAATCTGGCTGCCGCGCATAAGAGCCGTTCCATTATTGGAACCCTCGTCGGCAACCAACCACGCGCCCTGTTCAAAGCGAACGCTGGCATGCTGGCGAGATATTGCAAAATTCGACGCCATACTGGGAAACGTGTTGCGCCCAAGCACGGTCATACCCGTGAGACGCAGCTGCTCACCCATGGACGGGTCAATGAGCACAAGCGCAGGAACCGAAGACGCAGCAGCGGCGCTCGCTGCGGGTTGAGGCGCAGGTATAGACATGGGGGTAGGCTGCGGCATCGACATGGCCGCGGGCTGCTGCGCGGGCGCAGGCATCGGTTGTGGGGTGGACATCGGTTGTGGCACGGGCGCGCGCTGAGGCACAGGCGCGGGTACCGGCTGCGGCGCGGGCACGGGAACAGACTGATACACCTGCTGGGACGCAGACTGTTGAACCTGTGGTGCACCGCCCATCGAAGAAGTCGCAGGATAGACGGCGGGCGTTGGACGTTCACCGCTTGGTGCAGCGAAGTCTTGCACCGGAGCAGCAGGCGTCGACGGCACAGGCGCTACGCCGGCGGGACGCGGAGCGCCGCATTCCTCGCACATATCGCGCTCGTCATCATTATCAAAACCGCATTCTGGGCATTCCCATGTCATGGTTTACCTCATTTCCCTTTGCTTGAGCTGACTTGCTTGACGGCGATTACGCAGACGACGTTCCGCATCTGCGGAAGGCGTGGGCGGCACGTAATCGTGCGGATGGATCTCGACGGCGGCAGCAGGATTCGCGGCCTGCGTGGTCAATCCTGCACCCTCGGCCGGAACGGTTACGCCATAGGCTTTAAGATCCTCTTCGAACTGTTTGTAGAAGTCGCAGAACTCAATCTGGTCCCTATAGACCTTCTCGACAGTCGTTTGATCCTGCGGCTTCATGTCCTTGATGATGGTCGGATTATCAGGATCCTCAGAAAACTCCTCAGGGTTGGCTGCGACAACGCGGATGATGAGTCGATCTCTTTTCGTGCTGCGCAAAAGGGCGATGGCCTTGTTCTGCTTGGTGTCAAACATCAATCGCCAGGGCTTTCCCGAACCCTCCATAACGGCATAGCGAGTAACGTTAATACCGCGAGCAGCCATGACCTCGTTGATAGAACGCTCGATATAGTCGTCTTTCATAGCATTGGCAAGGGCAGCCTCCGCTTCATCGTTTGCAGCATAGACATCTTCGATCTCGTGCAATTGCTTAAGCGGCAGGCTCTTTCCGTAACGGTTGTTGGCACGTTCGATGCGCGCACGATACTCTTCATAGACTCGGTGCCGTTCGCCCGATTCATACGTAGCGTTTTTTACTACGTACTCAAAATCGTTCATCATCTTCATTGCCGCTAGGCGGTCATCGACGCGCGAATCAGGCCCAAGTGCATCAAAAGCGGCGCGGACGCTCTCAAACTTTGCAGAGATACGGTTTCGAAGGGGGATATCGAGTGCTTCGTCCTGCATAAGCGGCGTAACACGTCCCGCCCAAGTCTCAAACGCGCGAGCCGCTTCTTCGAGCGACCCCTCCTCTTGTTTGGTCGTTGATTCGGTAAGGTAGCGAAGCGCCTTCTTCAGGTCCACGCCGCCGCCAGGACCAACAACATAATTCGTAATTTCCGCGACATGCTGGGCGCGAAGGCGCTCGGCAGTCTGGACAGCCTTGAGTTGAGCTTGCGACTGCTGAACGAACTGCTCTCTATGCGCTTCCGAAACCGTTGAGGGCAGCAGGGCGCTAATCTCCCCGAGCAAAGCCGGGATCTTAGCGCGAACTGTTTCGGCATAACGCATGTTTACCGCTTGCATTCCACTGGGCATATTATCCAATGCCTCTTGGGAAAAAGCCTCGATACGAGCATTGATCAACCGATCAAAGTATGCCGAAACAGAACCATCGGTGTCTTCAATGTTAGAAAGCGCTTTGGCTTTTATTCCGGCCAGAGAGCTCTTATATGACTGAATGGCCGCCTCAACGCGTTCCCGCTCCAAGTCTGCCGGGCTTTTGCTGCGCTGGGCCCAAACAAACTCATCCTGCTCTCGCGTGGTCATCTTGTTCCACTGTTCCCGCGTGATTCCATATGATGCGCTGAATGAATAGCTCATATCGTTCCCCTGATTGCCGACTTTAATTGACCTATTTCTACCGCCGCTCTGCGCGATTCTGTTGCGCAACATTGGCGAGTGGCAGATTTGTCGATGTTGCGCAACAGACGGCACCGGTCAGCACATATCCTGCTAAGTGGAAGAAAGGATGAAAGCGCGCCATGACCGGTTCTTACGAAGAAGTTCGACTCGTCAAGTTTCATACGCCAGCACTGCTCTCCGAGCGTGAGCAGGCCGCGGCACGGCGTCGCTTTTGCACGCTTCTCGTTCCGCCGCAAAAGGGCGGCTTTGGCGGCAACGCCTATGTCCGCCGCGTCCAAAGCGGCGATCGCGCCTTTGAGCTTGCGCTTAAGATGCCACGCCCCGACGCCCAGCCCGAGCAAGAACAGCTCAACCGAGAAACCCTGGAAGAGGAGTACCGCACGCTCTCCGTCGTATCCAACCTAAGAGGTTTCCCCGATGTCTACGGTTTTGGCTACACGGCAGACGGAACACCGGTGCTGCTTATGGAATGGGTTGACGGCGTCTCGCTTCTTGATGCACGGTCCGCTCTATGTGATGGCGCTGCAACCTGTCCCGGCGATATCGTCGCCGCGCTGGGCCTGAGCGTGCTCAAGATCATCCTGTCCACGCAATCGCTCGACACGCCCTTTGTCCACCGCGACCTCTCTATGCGCAACATCATGTTGCGCCATGACCGCATCCCGCTCGATGAGCAGGTATCGAGTGGCTACTTTGACATTTGCCTCATCGACATGGGCAGCGCCAAGCTCGTTAAGCCCGATTTTTCCTTTACCGTCGACGTTAACGCCTTTCGCGGTGCCACGCCGGCATACGCGGCGCCCGAAATGCTGGAACGATTTAAGGCAGACCCCGGCGCACGCGACAATCCAGCCGTCGATATCTATGCGCTGGGAAGCATCCTCTACGAGCTTTATTGCGGGCATGCGCCCTTTGAGGCAGAGCTCAGGCGCTCTGGAGACCATGCACGCCTTAAGCGTACCGTGCAGCCGCAACCTCTTGCACCCGCAACCCCTCACGAGCAGGGCCTGGTCAACGCGATTATGGCCTGTCTTGCGGTATCGCAAGATGCTCGTCCTTCGGCAAATGAACTCGCGGCGCGCTTTGAGCCTTTCGCTCGCACGGGTGTACCGCGAAAGCGCCGGCCCGTGGCGGATCGCGGCGGAGCCACTGTCTTGGCGGACGCCACCGCCCCTGCAAACGTGGCTGCACCAACCAGCACAGTGGCGCAGACGCAGCCCGCGCCTCGACCGACACCATCTACCGAGACCGTCCGCAGCGCCGAGTCCATGCGTCGCGCGCGCCTTGCCGTCAAACGTCAACGCTCGATGGCACTCACGATGGTGATCGTCGCCTTTGTGGTGATAGTGGTTATACTCGCCCTCGCATCCGCCGGCATGCTTTAGCCGGCGGCAGTACCAAGGCCAGCTCATAGACCCCCGCATGAAAAAAGCGGCGGCGGACGCAACTCTCGATAAAGCCGCGCCCGCCACCGCTTCACGCATCGCACGCAGGCAGCACTAGGAGATCAAAAGCTCAAAGGAATCCGTAATGCGCGTTCCCATGTTAACGGCACCGTCCCCCGATTCGACCGTGGTATTCAGGTAGTACTTGCCGTTCTTCTTTTTTGGCACACCCGCCACCGTAAGGTCGCAGTCTTCCTCCTCGACGGGAAGCGAGAACTCAAAGCCCTTGTTCCTGACAAACGTTCCGGTGACGTCCGTATAGGTGCGATAGACATCACCATCGGACTGGGAGACGGTTTTTTCGGCGTTATAGGTATCGTGCGCATGCAGTGTGGCGGAAATATCCGCGACCGCTTCGCCGGAATCGCCGATGCTCTTAAAAACGATCACAAGGTCGTTTTTGCTCGCACCGTAGCAAGTATGGCCCCAAGAGTTGCCCGTCTCCTTAAGCGCTCCCCGCCACGTAGTGTTGGCAAAGGTCGTGGGCTTATCGATGTCGAGCTTCGCCGTGCTACCAGAGGTCGTGGTGGTCGACGAGGTCGCATTGCCCGTCGTGGAAGAGCCCTCGGCATCGGAGCTGGCGTCCTCGCCGTTCTTGCTTGCGGTCTTGAACTCGGCTTTGGCATCCTTTAGATCCGCCTTGGTCTGGTCGAGATCGTCTTGCGTCTTTTTGAGCTCATCCTTGGAAGAATCAAGCTGCTCCTTAAGCTTTTGGATCTGCTCTGTATTTTGCGGATGAGCCAAGCCGTAGGAATAGCCCGCCCAGCCGGTTCCAGCACACAAGGCAGCAACGACAATAACGCCAGCAGCAATGGCGGGCGCATACGACTTGCCCAGGCGCTTACGCGCCAGTTTGTACTCGGCCTTGGCGGTCTTGAGGCTCTCGCGGTCTTGCTCGAGCTGCTCTTCCTCGCTGAGCGGTGTGGAATCAAGATCGGCATGGTAAGCCGGCTGGGTCTCCGCGTCCTCGATCGTGGTGCCAAAGTCTGACAAGGGATCGGCTGCACGGGTAGCGGCGGGATCGGGATCGAGCGCGGTAGGCTCGGGCGCGGCAGAACTCGGCGTCGGCTGCGAATCTGCCAACGGAGCGTCGTCCGTTTTGGGCAATTCCACCGTTGCCGCCGTGGCTGCCTCGCCATCTCGCCACGAAAAGGCCGGACTCTGCGACACGGTCTGGGGCGTGGTGTAGGGGTCTTCGGGGGCCGACGCCGCCGGCGCGGCATCGGCAAGAGGTGATCCACACTCGGAGCAAAAACTAGCGTCATCGGGCAATAATGCACCGCAATAAGGACATTCCATGGGGCACAACCTCTCAAATGTATCGTTTGCAACCATCCTGCAATTTGGTGTGTATGCCCTATAATGTCTCAACAGTTATGTAAAGCGTTGCGCAACATTTTTTGAGTCGACATGCTCAAGCGCAGTCAATTCCTATCATGTTTGCTGTACGTCATCGAAGTTATCTAGGGAGGCGACCATGGCGGCGGAAACACCGTGCTCGGTCCTCTACAACGATATCCGCTCGTTTGGCGGTCTTAAGCATCTCGAGATCGCCCGCATGCTCATTAACGGCAACTCATATGCGGGCAGCGCCTTACTCGATAAATGTTCCACCAACCGCTCGTATCTCACTCGCTACATTGTCCACCGCGAGCCCGATCAGTGTGCGCCGGGTATCTACAATGACTTCACCGTCTCTACGCTTAACCTAGCCGCCGCCATCGCTAACAAACTTGGTGGTGGCGAGCGTGCCTACCAGGAGCTATCTGACCACTACAGCGGCCCCGCGGCCCAGGCGATGATGTCGATTCTCGCCGAATATGGCCTCGATAATCGACTCTACGCCAACGCCTTGGGGCGCATTCGCAGCTCCGACGACCATAGCCCCCGCGAAAAGAGCACGCTCTTCCTGATGCTTTTTGTTGCGACAGGCGCACTTGCCGATCCCGCCCAAGGCGTAGCAACCGTTGAGCGTTTTTGCGATAGCAAGACAGGCGGGCACTTTGGAACCACCGAGACTACCGTCGGCCGTGGTTTTTTGAGCAGCTTAGATCAGCCGCGCACCGTCGCCCCCAATCTCGGCTTGCTTAGGACGCACGCCGGAAACAGCGTTGACATGCAGATTCACCCGCTCACGCGTGACCCGCGCGGCACCGTAATCGGATCGCTGCCCAAGACATCGCCCAGCATCACCGACGTGGGCGCAGATGCATCGCGCGAACACTTGCGAATTTGGCTCGAAGGCGGACGCTGGTACGCCCAGGGACTTGGATCGACCAACGGCACCGTGCTCGAATCGGGCGCAGGCGACGGTGACATTGTGATTGAGCCGCCGCGTGACCAACGCGAGCCTGGCAAAATCTATCCCCCGGTGGAAATCGAAAACAGCGACAGGCTCCATCTTGGCCTCTACACGACATTCCTTGTCATTGTGGACTAGCGCGCGGGCGGCGATCGAAAAACGGTCGCCACCCGTCTTTTGTCTTCTACCTTCTGCGTCGTAAACGACAATACTCAGCGGCATACGCTGGCAGTGCGGCTATCATGATGCTTTACCAATAGCCGCACTGCCGACGCATACGTGCGGCAACCCATGCCAGACAAAGGAACGCCATGGATACTACCGATAGCGCCTATGGCGACAAGCTCATCCGTCTCGACACGTTCGACACCGCCGTGGCGGTCGACCCCAGCGCCGAGGACGATGCCAAGCGCCGGTTTATGACGCTTATTCTTCAAACGGCCCATCGCAGCGACGGCAACATCGGCCACGTGCTGCGCGCAACCAACACCAACGGCGAGGTCTTTGCCGTCAAGCTGCTCAAAGACAACGCCATCCTTTCTGGTCAGGCACCCGATCGCTCCGCCGAGCAATCGGCCGCGCACCGGGCCAACACCGCCGCGCTGTTCGAGGAGTACCGTCACCTGTGCACCGTCTCGCACCTGCGCGGGTTCCCGCGCGTCTATGGCTACGGCTCTTGTGAGGACGACCCGCTCATCCTCATGGAGTGGGTCGAGGGCACCTCGCTCAAGCAGGCGCTGCCTCTGCTCCCGCACGACGCCTCGGGCGGGCTGACCACCCAGATGGTCTCCGCCGTCGGAAACGCCGTGCTTCGCGCGCTCTTGATGACCCAAGGCCTCGTGAATCCGGTCGTCCATCGCGATCTGTCGCCCGCCAATATCATGTTCCGCACCACCAGTCGAACGCTCGAGCAGCAGATTGCCGATTGCTCCTTTGACCCCTGCCTCATCGACATGGGCTCCGCGACCATGGCCCTCAGCGACGATACGATCACCCGACGTGCCGACATCTGGCGCTTTGCCACGCCCGCATATGCCGCGCCCGAAATGCTCACGCAGGATATCGAAGGCATCGCGGCCCTTCGCCGCTCGCCCGCCATCGATGTCTACGCGCTTTCGAGCATTCTGTACCAGCTCTACAGCGGTCGTAAACCGTTCGATGTCGAGTCGACGGGCGCTGCGGCAACCGGCTCGTTCTATCTCATAAAGACCAAGACCAAGCCGGTGCCGCTCGAGCCGCGTTGCGATGACGACGAAGCGCTCATCCAGATCATCATGAAAGGCATCTCGGTCGAGCAGGGCGATCGCCCCACCGAGCAGCAGATGCTCGAGGTGCTCTCGACATACCTCCCCGCTGCAGAATCCGAGGGCCGGGAGGGCGCGGGCAATGACGCCGTGATCGACATCGACTCCGGTACGCACCTTAAGGTCGACGTCGCCGGTGAGCGCGCGCGAGAGATCCTGGAGCAGGCCCGGCACGATGCCATGACCCGCCGCCGCTTTATTATCGGCGGCGTCGCTGCAGCCGTTGCGGGGCTCGGCGTCATTGGCGCGGCAACCCATGGCTTTGGCATTCCCGACTACCTGGACGGCATCCGCAGCTCGCTTGACGACTACACCTGGGATCAGCTGCAGGAGATTTCGCTCAAGATCAAAGCCGCCGAGACCCGCAGCGAGGCACTCGAGATTGCCAAGCGCTACCACCTGCTCGACGCCGATGGGCATATCCCCTATCCGCGCACCAAGCGCGTAACGCTCACCAACGGGCTGAAGGTCGGCGCGCAACTTGTGGGCATCCGCCACGATGAGCTTCTGGACGGGACGGGCAAGGCCGGGCTGACGTTTATGTTCGATACCGGCATTGCCGAGCGCGACGCTGCGGTTGAACCGCCGAGCGCCGGCTGGGCAGATTGCGAGCTGCGAGAATGGCTCGACGGCGACGGCCTTAAACTGTTGCCCAACGAGTTGCGTGCGCTTATCAAATCGGTCAAGAAGACCTCGAACAACGTGGGTGTCGCCAGAAGCGCTTCGTGCCTGAGCGATCTGCCCGCAACGCTCTGGCTGCCCGCCATGGTCGAGCTCTGCGGTGTTCAGCCGCCCGATTCATTTGTCGAGGACTATCACTACCTAGCAGACATCTACAACGGCGAGGGCAAGGAGTACCAGCTCTTCCGTGAGCTCAAGGTGAGCCCGTATTCCACGAACTCGACCATGGTGCGCCAGTGGAAGGGCAAGGACACCTGCTGGTGGGAGCGCACGGTGAGCCCCGACTCATCGGAAACCGAAGGCACGCTCTACATAAACCGCGTGGGCCACGACGGCGACGTCTTCATGTACGCCACCCCCGCGGACAAGCCAAGCAAGCGAACCTGCGTGATCCCCGGGTTCTGTATTTAGGAGGCGGGCGTCTTGCCGTGACGGGACCCCTCCCCGGCAATTGTCTCGATCTGTAACACTAGCTCGGCAGATACAGGTCTAGATGTTACAGAACGAGACAAACCCCAACCCCGCGAGACAACATCTCAATCTGTAACAGCAAGGGGTCAAAAACCTCTCTAGATGTTACAGATCCAGACATTTGAGTTGACCCCGGACGGTTTATCTCGATCTGTAACAGTTATTCGACAAAATCGGGTCTAGTTGTTACAGATTGAGACATTAGACCGGCTACGGCCCGCCGACCTGGCCATCAGCTCAACCAATAACGAAATGTCATACATTTCAATCTCCACTGGACACCCCCAGGGGGTATGGGTGTATAGTATCGGCGGGTTAACAATTCCAACACCGAACTACAGAAAGGAGAAGCCATGGCTCAAGATAAATTCGATGTGGGAGGCATGACGTGCGCCGCCTGTCAGGCGCACGTGGACCGTGCCGTGAGCAAGCTCGACGGCGTCGAGAGCGTCGCGGTCAATCTGCTCGCCGGTTCCATGCTGGTGAACTATGACCCCGCGCAGGTCACCCCCGACGACATCTGCACCGCCGTCGATCGCGCTGGCTACTCGGCCTCGCCCGTCAGCACGGGCACCGACGCTGTCCAAAGCGGAAGTGCGCAAGCCAGGTCCGGCGCCGCCCATATGGAGTCGCCCACCAAAAAGTTGGAGGCCGCCGCCTCTGCCATGCGCACCCGCCTCATCGTCTCGATCGTCTTCCTCATCCCACTGTTCTACATAGGCATGGGGCACATGCTCGGCTGGCCGCTGCCCGGCATCTTCACCGACCACACCCACAGCATGACGCTCGCTCTCACCGAGCTCGCCCTGCTCATCCCCATCGTCTACATCAACGACGCGTACTTTATCAACGGGTTTAAATCGCTCGCGCACGGCGCACCCACCATGGACGCCCTTATTGCCGTGGGCGCCACCGCCTCCATCGCCTGGTCGCTCTACGCCATGTTCATCATGGCCGACCAACTAGCCGCGGGTCAGGTCCACGAGGCCATGATGACGAGCATGGACAATCTGTATTTTGAAAGCGCCGGCACGATTTTGTCGCTCGTCACCGTGGGCAAATACCTCGAGACGCGCAGCAAGTCCAAGACCGGTGGCGCCATCGAGGCGCTGATCGACCTGGCGCCAAAGACCGCGACCGTCGTGGCCGAGGACGGTACCGAGGCCACCGTCGACGTCGATGCTATTCTGCCCGGCCAGGTGCTGCGTGTGCGCCCCGGCGAGTCCATCCCCGTCGATGGCGTGGTGCTCAAGGGCAGCTCGGCCGTGGACGAAAGTGCGCTGACCGGCGAATCCATTCCCGTGGAGAAGACCGCCGGCGACACTGTCAACGCGGCCACGGTCAACCGCACGGGCTCGTTTACCTTCCGCGCCACGCGTGTGGGTGCCGACACGTCGCTCGCCAAGATTATCCAGCTCGTCGAGGACGCCAACGCCACCAAGGCGCCCATCGCCCGCATGGTCGACAAGGTCGCCGGCGTGTTCGTGCCCGTGGTGTTTGTAATCTCTGCCGTAACTTTTGTGGCGTGGATGGTGCTGACCGGAAGCGTCAACGAAGCGCTCACCTCCGCCGTCGCCGTACTGGTGATCAGCTGCCCGTGCGCGCTGGGCCTGGCCACGCCCGTCGCCATTATGGTCGGCACCGGCAAGGGCGCCGAGATGGGCATTCTGTTCAAGAGCGCCGAGGCGCTGGAGAACCTGCGCAGCGTGGGCACCGTGGTGCTCGATAAGACGGGCACCGTCACCCGCGGCAAGCCTGCCGTGACCGATATCGTGGTAGCCACGCGTGCCGACGGCTCGCCCGCCATGAGCGAAAAGGCGCTGCTCAAGTTGGCCGCCGCGTTGGAGCGCTCGAGCGAGCACCCGCTGGCCGAGGCGATTATAGCCGAGTGCGAGACACGCGGGATCGTCGCGCGCATGGTTGAGGACTTTGCCGCCGTGCCCGGCCGTGGCGTCACGGCACGCGAGGGGCAGAACGCCATCGCCGCCGGCAACATGCAGCTGATGAATGAGCTGGGCGTGAAGGTTCCCGCCGGCCTTACCGAACAGTTCACGGCCGAGGGCAAGACGCCGCTGTTCTTTGCCAAGAACAGCGAGCTTGTCGGTACCATCGCCGTGGCGGACGAGGTCAAGGAGACGAGCGCCGGGGCCATCGCCGCACTGCGCTCGCTTGGCGTCGACGTGCGCATGCTCACCGGCGACAACCGCGTGACGGCCGAGGCCATCGCCCGCCGCGTGGGGCTGAGCAGCGAACAGGTCATCGCCGACGTCCTCCCTGCCGACAAGGAGCGCCACGTCCGCGAGCTGCAGGATGTGGGCGGCAAGGTCGCCATGGTAGGCGACGGCATCAACGACTCCCCCGCCCTGGCGCGCGCCGACGTGGGCCTTGCTATCGGCACCGGCGCCGACATCGCCAAGGAGGGCGCCGACGTGGTTCTCATGCGCAGCGACCTCATGGACGTCGCCCGCGCCATCGAGCTTTCGCGCGCCACGATCCGCAACATCAAGCAGGACCTGTTCTGGGCACTGTTCTACAACGGCATCGGCATTCCGCTGGCGGCGGGCGTGTTCTTCCCGCTCACCGGATGGCAGCTCTCGCCGATGTTTGGCGCCGCGGCCATGAGCCTGTCGAGTGTCTGCGTCGTAAGCAATGCGCTGCGCTTAAAATCCTTTAAGCCAAAAGTGGCAAAATAAGCTCACCATTAAGTCCATTTAGAACGGGTTTTCCAGGTGCCCGAGATTGACCTGAAAGAGGAGCGACGCGTACTTTGGTACGCGAGCGACGGCTTGAAGGTCAAGGTCGGGTGCCTGGGAAAGCCGACACAACAGGGAGGAATACCCATGCGATACACAATCAAGACTTCCGGCCTCATGTGCGGCCACTGCGACGCTACTGTCGAGACGGCACTGCTCAACGTTGCCGGCGTGACCGACGCCGACGCCGATCACGAGACCCAGACCGTCCAGGTTGAGTGCGCCGACACCGTAACCGCCGAGCAACTCGCCGCCGCCGTCGAGGGCGCCGGCGAGAAGTTCCACGCCCTTTCGGTGACCGCAGCCTAGCTGCCACCGCACCAGCAGGCACCGCTGTCGGCCGACATAGCCGCCCAGCAACCACCGCTCAACCAGCCCTTCAGAAGTTGCGGTGAAATAGTTCCTGTCTTAGCGCTCCAAGTCCTCAATCAAGAACTATTTCACCGCAACTGAGGGCGAGGTATTTGAAGGATTGACCAGAAACGAGGACCCGCCATGATGGCAGACCATAAATCGGTGACCCGCATGCTCAAGACGGCACGCGGTCAGATCGACGGCATCTTGCGGATGGTCGATGAGGACCGTTATTGCGTCGATATTTCCACGCAGCTCATGGCCACACAGGCGCTCCTCGCGCGCATTAACGCCGACGTGCTCAAGGCGCACATCGAGGGCTGCGTGACTTCGGCAATTGAATCGGGCGACGAAGACCTCAAAGCCGCCAAGCTCGCCGAGATCGAACGCGTCGTCGACAAGCTCTCCAAGTAATTGGGGCATTGGGGACAGACTTCTTTGCACCGTCTTGGTGTTCCGGGGACAGGTATGTTTGCACCACATTGGTGCAGATTAACCTGTCCCCCTTGCTCTAAATCGGGTATAAAGGCGTGCAGCATATCGAATGAAAGGCAATTTGCATGAATGACTTTATGAAGGGTCGCAATGGTGCTGACGAGCTCACCATCGTGATGGGTCTTGCCGGCATCGTCATCGCGATGATCGGATCGATAGCCCGCATCCAGTGGCTCAGCTGGATCGCCATCGCCGTCATCGTGATTGGTGTGCTGCGCGGCCTGTCCAAAAACATCGATGCACGTCGCAAGGAGAACGAGGCCTTTGTCGCCGCGACCGCCAATGTTCCCGGCTTGGGCAAGTTCGTCGCCAGCTTGGGCGGCGGCGCTGCAGCAGCCAGCACCTCACGCGCGGCCGGCACCAGTAAGGAAGACTTTGAGCGTGCCAAGCGCACGGCCAAGAAGATGTGGAAGGGTCGCAAGACCACGGCATACCTCAAGTGCCCCAACTGCGGCCAGATACTCTCCGTCCCCAAGGGCAAGGGCAAGATCCGCGTCACCTGCCCCAAGTGCCACGCCAAGATGGAAACGCGCTCGTAACCGCCATACCATGGGACAGAAAAAGCCGAGGCCTCGCGCTGAGACCTCGGCTTTTTTTGATTATGACAAAGGGATTGCCCCTTTGTCGCATCGCCATATCGCACGCTTACGCCACGCCGTCGCGGGCGAGCTCCTCGGCCAGCGCCTCGGCCGGCATGGCCATAATCGTGTCGAGCTCGGCGTCCACCTCGGGAATATGCTTCACCTTGAGCTTGCGCACCAGATCGCCGCGACACATCACGTGCATCGGCTCACGCAGCGCGCACAGGTCATCGAGCGGGCTCTCGCGCGTCACCAGGATATCGGCGGCCTTACCACACTCGATTGTGCCGGTCTCGCCACCCAGCCCCAGCAGCTCGGCATTGACCTGCGTGGCCGTATGCAGCGCGAAGGCGTTGCTCACACCGACATACTTGGCAAAATAGGCCACCTCACGCCACATGTCGTACTGCGTCACGAACGGGCAGCTCGAATCTGTGCCAAGGCCCACCTTGATACCGGCTTCCAGCGCCGCACGAGCACTCTCGATAATGCCCGAGCACACGATGTCACCGTTCTTCTTTTGCGTGTCAGTCGAATGAGTCTTCTCCGGGTCGAGCAACACAAACGGCAGCGCCGGACTGATCGTGCAGGTCACACTCGGCGCACGTCCCTCGAGCTGCGTACCCGCGGCGCCGCGGTACAGCTCCATGATCTCGGGCGTCAACGGAGCGCCGTGCTCAATCGTGTCAACGCCGGCCTCAAGCGCGGCCTTCACGCCCTCGGTGCTCTCGACATGAGCCATAACAGGAAGCCCAACCTCGTGCGCCGCCCTGCACGCCGCCGCGGCGACATCGACCGGCATGCGCAGCACGCCCGGCTCGCCCACCTCGGTGGCGTCGAACACGCCACCCGTTACGAACAGTTTAATGACGTCGGCACCGCGCGCATACAGGTCGCGCACCTGTTCGGCTGCCTCGGCGGAACTGTTTGCCACCTGGGCGAACAAGCCCGCACCATGGCCGCCCGGCACCGTTACGCCCGTTCCCGGCGCCACCAGGCGAGGACCTTGATACTTGCCGGCATCGATAGCATCGCGCACGGCCAGATCGGCAAACAGCGGGTCGCCCGCGCCGCGCACCGTGGTCACGCCACTTGCCAGTTGTTGTTGGGCGCTGCCCTTAAGAATATGGCGCACGATGGCGCGCCCCACGGGATTATCGAGCTTCTTCATCAGCGTGCCCGCATCGCCCGCCGAAACCGGCTTGCCCGAACCGCACAGATGCACATGCATATTGATGAGGCCTGGCATGAGATACGCACCTGCCAGGTCGATGACCTCGGCACCTGCAGGCGCCTGAGCCACAGCACTCGGCCCCATCCACGTGATGACACCGCGCTCAACGACCACGGCCATGTCGGGCTGCGGCTCCATATGTTCCGAACCATCCAAGACGGTCGCATTGATAAACAACGTGGAACGATCGGCAGACGCCATATCGAGCTCCTCCCTCACGATTAACTTGAACATTTGTCCATTATTACCTAGTCCCGCTGGATTGCTGCAGACGCATCGGCTAACGGAGGGAAGAGGGGATGTGGGGGGACGGAATACGTTGCAGTCCCACCCCAGCGACACCAAGGAAATGTCTCGAACTGTAACAGGTACAGGGTTATTGGGCCCCTTGATGTTACAGATCGAGACATTCGGTCGACGTTTCACCGGTTTGTCTCGATCTGTAACAGTTACGAGCTCAAATAACCTCTAAACGTTACAGATTGAGACAAAACCTCTCAGCGCCCATACCACTGACGTCTCCACTCCTCAGCCAATTCAGCCTACCGAGGAATACCCGCCAGCCTCATTTTCTCGACCAGCTTCCCCAGGTCTTTGAGTTCGTTAAACGTAAACCGAAGCACCTTATGCCCGAGCATTGTCAGATGGGACTCCCGTTGACGTTCTGCCACGAATGGGTCGACCGACTCCCGGCCCTCGCCGTTCTGCAAGGTGTACTTCCCCTTTCCGTCGAGCTCGCCGATGACACACGTCCCGTTCTCGAGCCGCCAAAAATAGTCGACGCGAAACACCTGGCTCGGATCGAGCGGGTCGCGAAACTCAACCTGCAGCTCCGGAACCGGAAAACCGTACGCAATAAAGAACGCTCGGAACCGAGACTCGCCGCCGTTTTCGGACAGCCCGTCCGCATACGACGCAATCACCTGTGCCCTGCGATACCCTCGCCTGCCCTCGCAATCGGCGCGGAGGCGCTCGCACAAATCCCCACGTGATACGCCTTTCGCCCGCAGTGCAGAATCGGCAATCGCCAACCCGTAGGAAAACGGCGCACGCAGCAAGCAATCCTCCACCGTGTGCCAAAACGACGTCACCCGCACGCCATCAACACGCTCGAGCGCGCCCGCCATCTGCGGACGCAACAACCTGCACCCACTGCTCAACGTCACCGAACAACCCGTCTTAACAAGAAAACGCGGCCCGAGCAGGTCATTCGGCACCTCCAGACCCCACAAAAGTGCCGCGTCATAACCCCAAAACGCCCAATCGGGATAAAACACCGCAAGCCCTTTGATAGTCCTCAGCGCTCGCTCCGCCGGCGTCAATGCATCCCAATCATGCTGAAAACAGAACAGGTACGGCTCGGGCTCCGCGATATCGTCGGTTCCAACATGGCGTCGCAGCCACATGAGCTCGGTATTGTCATGCGTTGCGAGCAGCGCACCTTGCTTGGCCGTCTCCGTGAGCCGCGCGAGCATCCTATTCCGCGCCAACGTGTTGCGAGTCGTATGCTTGTGTTTGAGAACGGTATTAGACACTTCCATCACCACCACATCGGACAAATGGACCATCGCCGCTGTTGCCTCCGCTGACAAATGTCTTGATCTGTAACAGGAAGACAGTCTTTGAACCTCTAGTTGTTACAGAACAAGATCTTTCGGCAGCCGCCAACCTTCCGTCTCGATCTGTAACAGGTAGACCGGTTTTTTGTCCCTAAACGTTACAGATCGAGACAAATAGACACGCGGCGGCGCTGCGACAGCCCATCCCTTACTCCCACTCCTGCTCGTAGATGTTGAGGGACTTTACGTAGCGCCCCTGGGCGCCCATGATGTCGCGGACCAGGCGCAAAAAGAAGCTGATGCACGAGGTGTCAAAGCCATCCTGCAGGTCCTCCGGATGCACCGCACCCGGCCCGTCGACCGCCGTGTCGCTCAGGCGCGCGATGTCATACAGGTAGAGCTGCCCCGCCGTCAGCCAGACATCGTCGACGCACGCGAGCCGCACCGCGATCGCGCCATCGTTCCAGTGCTCCTTTTGAACGATATGTGGGTCGTAGACGTCAAAGCGACGGTCGATGCGCGTATCCTTCAGCACGACCATGCCAGTCGCGGGATCCTTGTCCAAAATGCCAAAGCGCGAGAAATACTGTGTGTCGCGCACCTGCCCAAGCCGTTTAAGCGAAGCAGGCAAAAGCGATGCCGGCGGCTCGTCTACATACAGCTCAAGCAGCGTCTTGCCATGGCGATAGGGGCGCTCGAAGAGCAGCCAATCGGTAAATGCCATGTTGTAGGCCATGATTTCGTTTTGCGAAGGCTCGGTGCAATAGCTGAGCCACGGGTCGACAATGATCTCGAACTGTTCGCGCGCCGGCTCCAAAAACTGGAACTTCCGCAGCATCCAAAAATGGGCCATGTCGGCAATATCGTTGCCGACGGCTTCGGCTAGCTGCGCTCGGTCTAAAACGTGGTCAGTCACGGCATCCTCCTCAAACTGATGAACCTCAATTTGAGCTTACGGGGAGGGTGGGCAGCCACTGTCAGCACGGACAAAATAGGCCTCCGGCTGCAAACCAACTGCTGACCAAACACTTGACGGGATGCTTGACCGAAAATGCGCACCGCAACAAAACCGCAGATAAACATAGACGGCCAACCCGCCCTTTTGAGCCAAGCGCCCCCGGCCACCACAGAAACAGCAGAGCACCACAGCTCAAGAAGACGCCGAATGGACACTCGCGCGTCGACAAACGAACAAATCGGTCGCAAACCCGCAAGGAGTGTCCCCGAATGCCGGCACATAAGGAACGTCCCCAGCTGCCGGCACTTGGGGACGTTCCTTTTGGGCCGGCCGTTGGGGACAGCCCTTGACGATTCAGCTGTGGACAGCCGCCTTACAGCTCCAGCGCCTCGGCGACTTCGGCAGCGCAGGCCAGGGCGTCGGCCATGGCGCTCACCACGAGCGAGCTGCCGTTGCGAGCGTCACCGGCAACATACACCGGCGCGGCATCCGCGGCGACGCCCTCGCCACGCGCCGCAAGGTGCGAGCCCTCGGCAGCCATCACCGGCAGCGGACGACCAGCGGTGGCAACAGGCACGCCAACGGCGTCGAACACGCCATGCTCGGGACCCGTAAAGCCGCAGGCGATGAGCACCAGCTGGGCCGGCACCTCGTGCTCGGAGCCCGCGATGCGCTCGGGCTTGCCAGCCGACCAATCCAGATCGACCACGCGCAGGCCCGCGGCCGCGCCCTTCTTGTCCAACAGTACCTCGAGCGTATCCACACCCCAAGCGCGCATCTCGCCGCCCATGGCAGCGATGGCCTCCTGCTGGCCATAATCGGTCTTCTTCACGTTGGGCCACTGCGGCCAGGGGCTGCTCGCCGCGCGCGCATCAGGCGCCGCCGGCAAGAACTCAAACTGGCGCACGCCGCGCGCACCCTGACGTACCGCGGTGCCCACGCAGTCGTTACCGGTATCGCCGCCGCCAATGACCACAACGTCCAGGCCGCGCGCGTTCACCGCGGGCTCGCCGCCATCGAGCACCGAGACGATCGAAGCCGCCAGGTAGTCCACGGCATACACCACGCCCGGGGCATCAATGTTCGCAGCCGAAAGCCCACGCGGGGCACGGGCGCCGGCAGCCACCACGACGGCGTCAAAGTCGTCGAGCTTGGCGGCAACCTTAGGATCGCTCACGTCGGCGTTCAGCTCAAACACAATGCCCAGCTCACGCATGAGCGCCACGCGGCGCTCGACCACGGACTTCTCGAGCTTCATGTTGGGAATACCGTACATGAGCAGGCCACCCGGTCGGTCGTCGCGCTCAAACACCGTCACGCGGGCCCCGCGGCGAGCGAGCTCCCACGCGGCCACCAGACCGGCAGGGCCGGAGCCCACCACGGCAACCGTGGGCGCGCCCTCCCCCGCCGGCTCAAAGCGGCGCGGGCCGCCGTTGGCCCACTCGTGGTCGCTGATCGCACGCTCGTTGTCGTGAATCGTCGTGGGCTGGCCGTCGACCGAGCCCAAGTTGCACGCGGCCTCGCACAGCGCCGGGCACACGCGGCTCGTGAACTCGGGCATGGGTGAGGTGAGCGACAGACGCTCGGCCGCCTCGTCCCAGCGTCCGCGATACACCAGCTCATTCCACTCGGGGATCAGGTTGTGCAGTGGGCAGCCGCTCGGGCACGCTTTGCCAAAGCTCGCGCCCATCTGGCAAAACGCCACGCCGCACATCATGCAGCGGCTCGCCTGAGCACGTCGTGCGTCATCGTCGAGCTCCACGTACAGCGGATCGAAATCGCGGCTGCGCTCCTCCACGGGGCGAAGCTCGTGGGCCACGCGATCGATATCAAGAAAAGCACCGGGCTTACCCATGGCACTTACGCCTCCTTCTTGGTCGAAGCAACAGAGCTGGCAGCGGCGGTCGCAGCACCAGCCACAGCGCCACCCGCAACATCAAAGCGATCAACATCAGCAGCGTCGGCGCGACCGGTCACGATGTCAAACGCCAGCTCCTCGGCCTGCGCATGCGTCTTGCCCGCGCCCTCGGCGGCGGCGACAATCGCCAGCACGCGCTCGTACTCGGTCGGGATGACCTTCACAAAATGCTTGCTCATCGAGTCAAAGCTGTAGAGCAGCTTAATGCCGCGCGGGCTCTGCGTCGCGTCCACGTGCTCCTGGATAAGCTTGCGGATCTGCGCCAGCTCGTCGGCCGTCGGGGCCTTGAGCTCAACGCTCTCGTGGTTCACACGGGCATCGAGCGTGCCGTACTGGTCATAGACATAGGCCACACCGCCTGTCATGCCGGCGGCGAAGTTCTGCCCGACCTCGCCCAAAATGAGCGCCAGGCCGCCCGTCATGTACTCGCAGCCATGGTTGCCGCAGCCCTCGACCACCACGGTGGCGCCGGAGTTGCGAACGCCAAAGCGCTGGCCGGCCAGGCCGTTAATGAAGCCACGGCCGCTCGTGGCGCCAAAGAACGCCACGTTGCCCACGATGATGTTCTCGTCGAACTTGTAGGTCGCACGCGGGTTGGGGCGCACGGAGACCTCGCCGCCCGAAAGGCCCTTGCCAAAGTAGTCGTTGGCGTCGCCGCACACGTTGAGCGTCACACCGCGCGGCAGGAACGCGCCAAAGCTCTGACCGGCCGAGCCATCGCAATCGATGGTGATGGAACCGGCGGGCAGGCCCTCGGGATGCGCCTTGGTCACCGCGTTGCCCAGGATGGTGCCCACGCAGCGGTTGACGTTGGCGATATCGGCGCGGAAGCGAATCGGGCGCAGGTGCGCACGGGCATCGGCCGTATAGGGCACAAACAGCGTGGAGTCGAGCGTCTTGTCGAGCTCGCTGTCCGCAGCCATCTGGGGCAGGAAGTGACGGCCGTCGGCGCCCGGGATGTGGGCACCAAACTCACAGGTCGCGCTTGCCAGCACGGGCGACAGATCGAGCAGGTTGGCCTTGCGGTTGCCCGGGACCTCGATCTGGCGCAGGCACTCGGGATGGCCGACCATCTCGTCGACGGTGCGGAAGCCCAGGCTCGCCATGACCTCGCGCAGCTGCTCGGCCACAAAGAGCATAAAGTGCTCGACGTGCTCGGGCTTGCCGCGGAAGCCGCGACGCAGGCGGCAGTTCTGCGTGGCGATGCCGGCCGGGCAGGTGTCCTGCTGACAGTCGCGCTGCATGAGGCAGCCCATGGAGATGAGCGGCATGGTCGCAAAGCCAAACTCCTCGGCACCCAGCAGGCAGGCGACGGCGACGTCGGTACCGTCCATGAGCTTGCCGTCGGCCTCGAGCACCACGCGCGAGCGCAGGCCGTTTTGCAGCAGCGTCTGCTGGGCCTCGGCAAGACCGAGCTCCAGCGGCAGGCCGGCGTGCCAAATGGAATCGCGCGCAGCGGCACCCGAGCCGCCATTGTGGCCGCTGATCAAAATCTTGTCGGCGGCACCCTTGGCCACGCCGGTAGCAATGGTGCCGACGCCAGCCTCGCTGACCAGCTTGACCGACACGCGCGCACCGGGGTTGGCGTTCTTAAGGTCGAAGATCAGCTCCGCCAGGTCTTCGATGGAGTAGATGTCGTGGTGCGGCGGAGGCGAGATCAGGCCGATGCCGGGCGTGGACTGACGGACCTCGGCAATCCAGGGGTAGACCTTCTTGCCGGGCAGGTGACCGCCCTCGCCAGGCTTGGCGCCCTGGGCCATCTTGATCTGAATCTCGAAGGCGCTGCACAGGTAGCGGCTCGTCACGCCAAAGCGCGCGCTTGCCACCTGTTTGATGGCGGAGTTCTTGGAATCACCGTTAGCCAGCGGGGTCTCGCGACGCGGGTCCTCACCGCCCTCGCCGGAGTTGGAACGGCCGTGCAGGCGGTTCATGGCGATGGCCATGCACTCGTGTGCCTCTTTGCTGATGGAGCCATACGACATGGCGCCGGTGTTAAAACGGCGGACGATGTTGAGCGCGGGCTCGACCTCGTCGAGCGCCACCGGAGTGCGGCCGCTGGCATCAAAGTCCAGCAGGTCGCGCAGGCGCACGGCACGGCCGGTGCGGTGCAGACGGGCGCTGTACTCCTTAAAGATGTCGTAGCTGTCCTCACGGCAGGCGGTCTGCAGCAGGTAAACAGTCTGCGGATCGATGAGGTGATCCTCGCCGCCGAGCGGACGCCACTTGGTCAGACCCAGCGTGGGCAGCTGATCGGGAGCCGGGCTCTTAAGGATAGCGAGTGCGGCGTCGTAGCGCTCGTTTTGCTCGCGCTCGACGTCCTCGACACCCATACCGCCCACGCGGCTTACCGTGCCGGCGAAGTACGCGTTGACGAACTCCGGAGTAAAGCCGACAGCCTCGAAGATCTGCGCCGAATGGTAGCTCTGCACCGTGGAGATGCCCATCTTGGACATGATGGAGACGATGCCGGCGGTCGCAGCCTTGTTGTAGTTGGCGATGCCCTGCTCGGCCGTCACGTCCAGGTCGCCGCGCGCCGCCAGATCGCGGATGCACGCATGTGCGTTGTACGGATAGATGCCGCTCGCGGAGTAGCCCACCAGTGCCGCAAAGTCGTGCGAGGACACGGCGTCACCGCACTCCACCACGATGTCGGCAAAGGTACGCACGCCGGCGCGGATCAGGTGGTTGTGCACGCAGCCCACGGCGAGCAGCGACGGCACGGGCACCTCGCCCGCAGCGGCACGATCGCTCAACACCACGATGTTCACGCCGTCGCGGACCGCAGTCTCAACGTCCTCTGCAAGCTGCTTGAGCGCAGCCTGAAGCGCGCCCTCGCCGGCATCGCGGCGGTACACGGCACGGAAACGGCGGGTCTTAAAGCCCACGCGGTCGATGGCGCAGATACGCTCGAACTCCTCCTCGTTGAGCAACGGGCGCTCCAGGCGCACCAGTTGGCAGGCCGTACGGGAGTCCTCGAGCAGGTTTCCGTGGTTGCCCAGGTAGAGCGTGGTCGAAGTCACCATGTGCTCGCGCAGGGCATCGATCGGCGGATTCGTGACCTGGGCGAACAGCTGATAGAAGTAGTCAAAGAACGAGCGTGTCTTCTTGGACAGGCAAGCCAGCGGCGCGTCGATGCCCATCGAGGCGAGCGGGGCCTTACCCTGCTGGGCCATGGGACGCACGACCTCGTCGACGTCATCCCAGTGGTAGCCGAGCTTGGCCATACGCACGGCGGCGGGCACCTCTGCGTCCTCGGCGGGCGTTGTCGCAACGGGCTCATCGAGCGCGTCAACGGTCAGCGTCTCCTCGGCAATCCAGTCGCGGTAGGGCTTTTCCTTGGCATAGCGGGCACGCAGCTCGTCGTTGTAGATGACGCGCCCGCGGGCAAAGTCGACCTCGAGCATCTGGCCCGGCCCCAGACAGCCGCTCGTCAGGATGTTCTCGGGGCTCACCTCGATGGTGCCCACCTCGCTTGCCAGCATAAAGCGACCGTCGCGCGTCACATAGTAGCGGGCGGGGCGCAGGCCGTTGCGGTCGAGGGCGGCACCCAGCGTGCGACCGTCGGTAAAGGCAATGGCGGCCGGGCCATCCCAGGGCTCCATAAGCATGGACTGGTAGGCGTCGTAGGCGCGGCGCTCCTCGCTCAGACTGTCGTTGTGGTCCCACGGCTCGGGCAGCAACATGGACGCGGCACGTGTAAGCGGGCGACCGTTCATGACCAAAAACTCGAGCACGTTGTCCAAAATCGCGGAGTCGGAACCCTCACGGTTGATGATGGGCATCACACGCTCAAGATCGTGCTGCAGCACGGGGCTGTACAGGTTTGGTTCACGGGCGCGAATCCAGTTGACGTTACCCTTGAGGGTGTTGATCTCGCCGTTGTGGATGATAAAGCGGTTGGGGTGTGCGCGCTCCCAGCTGGGCGTGGTGTTGGTGGAGTAGCGCGAGTGGACGAGCGCCACGGCCGTCTTGACGGCGGCGTCGTTGAGATCGATGAAGAAGCGGCGCATCTGCGTGGCGACGAGCATGCCCTTGTACACGATAGTGCGCGAGCTCATGGAGCAGACGTAGAAGATCTTGTCGCGCAGGGCAAACTCGGCATCGGCCTTCTTCTCGATAGTGCGACGGCACACGTACAGGCGGCGCTCGAAGGCATCGCCGGCGGGCGTGTCGTCCGGACGGCCCAGGAAGGCCTGCAAGATGGTGGGCATGCAAGCGCGGGCCGTCTCGCCCAGGTCGTGCGGGTCGACCGGCACCTCGCGCCAAAAGAGCAGCGGCACGCCGGCCTCGGCGCAGCCCTCCTCAAACACGCGGCGGGCATCCTCTACGCCCTTGTCGTCCTGCGGAAAGAACAGCATGGCCACGCCATAGTCGCCCTCTGCCGGCAGAATCTGGCCGCACTTTTGAGCCTCTTTGCGAAAAAAGTGATGCGGAACCTGGAACAGGATACCGGCACCGTCGCCGGTGTTCTTCTCGAGTCCCGTGCCGCCGCGGTGCTCCAAGTTGACCAGAATGGACAGCGCGTCGTCCAGAATCTGGTGATGGCGCTCACCGTTGATATCGGCAAGCGCGCCGATGCCACATGCATCGTGGTCGAATTCGGGGCGATAAAGGCCCTGCTGCTGAGCGGAATCTGCCTGCATCGCGATCCTCCCCTAGATATTTAGACAGTCAGTTGAATAGGCATACTAGGAGCATCGCCGACCCGTTGTGTTTCCCACCCGTTTCGAAACAATCGCGTAACGCACGCCCTGCGAGTGGACACCGCCGAGCTCAAGGGCGGCAGCAAGGGCCCCCAAGTTCGGCCTGTAAGCTCGCCGCTTCAAACATCTCAATCTGTAACAGGAAGACCCAATTACGACGACTAACTGTTACAGATTAAGATGTTTTTGAGAGACGGATCCGAATGTCTCAATCTGTAACACAAAGGGCCGGTTTTGGCGGTCAGCTGTTACAGATCGAGATTTTCCATAGGACCATTTCTTCCTGTCTCGATCTGTAACACCTAGGCCCAATTTCCATCCTTAGTTGTTACGGATCAAGACATTTCGGCAATCCCCTTTCACCGTCCCATTCAAATACAACAATTTTGTTAGTCTTGGTTAACTTTTTAGCATAAAACGGGTATCCTTTGCGGCGTCAAGCAAACGGCACGCAGGAGCTCACCATGCTCAACCATCTCAAACATCATTTTGGCTCCCGACGCACCGGTGGTCACGGAGGCCTAGACATTGCGCGGCATATCGGCCCCGGGCTGCTCGTGACCGTCGGCTTTATCGATCCGGGCAACTGGGCCTCAAATATGGCCGCGGGCTCGCAATTTGGCTACGCGCTGCTGTGGGTGGTCACGCTGTCCACGATTATGCTCATCGTGTTGCAGCACAACGCTGCACACCTGGGTATCGCAACGGGCGCCTGTCTTGCCGAAGCCACGACGCGCTACCTCCCCCGTTTCGTTGGACGCACGGTGCTCGCCAGTGCCTACCTCGCGACCATTGCCACCGCTATGGCCGAGGTCCTGGGCGGCGCGATCGCGCTCCAGATGCTCTTTGGACTGCCCGTGCGCGCCGGCTGCGTCATCGTGGCCGCGGCATCGATGGCAATGCTCATGACGAACTCCTACAAGCGTGCCGAGCGCTGGATCATCGCCTTCGTCGGCGTGGTAGGACTCTCGTTTTTGGCCGAGCTTGCGCTAGTCAAGGTCGACTGGCCGCAAGCCGCCGCAAGCTGGATCACGCCCAGTATGCCCACCGGCTCTGCCGCGATTATCGTGAGTGTCCTGGGTGCGGTCGTTATGCCCCACAACCTTTTTCTGCACTCCGAGGTCATCCAATCCATGCACTTCGAAGGCCAAGGCGAGCAAGTTATCGAGGAACGTCTGCGCTACGAGCTCTTCGACACGCTCTTTTCGATGGGCGTGGGCTGGGCAATCAACTCGGCCATGGTCATCCTGGCCGCAACGACCTTCTTTGCGCACGGCATTGTCGTAGACGACCTCGCCGTCGCAGCGGCCACGCTCTCCCCCATCTTGGGCCCGGCGAGCTCGACCATCTTTGCGGTTGCGCTGCTGTTCGCGGGACTATCGAGCAGCGTGACGGCGGGCATGGCGGCGGGCACCATCACCGCGGGCATGTTCGACGAGGAATACGACATCCACGATCGACATTCCTCGATTGGGGTAGCAGCCTGTTTCGTCGGCGCTGTGGCGGCGTGCCTGGTCGTCCCAAATCCTTTTGAAGGTCTCATCTGGAGTCAGGCACTGCTGTCGCTTCAGCTGCCGATTACGGTCTTTGTGCTCATACGGCTCACCAGCTCACGCCGCGTCATGGGCAAATACGCCAACTCGCGTCCACTCAACGCGCTGCTTGTAGGGATCGGCGTCATCGTGACGATTCTCGATGTCGTGTTGTTGACAGGGATGTAATGGGACGTGTCTCTATAGTTTTGTCAACCGCGTGCTTCGCGCCATTTCGGCATGACGCATCCGGGCGCCCGGCGCCCCCGCTTCCCCTTCGGTTGATCCCGCCGCCCGCTAGGCCGCGTACGGGACGGCGTCGCGCATGAT